>CAYSSS010000127.1:0-2573 GCA_964433975.1 uncultured Planctomycetia bacterium | reverse complement strand
GATCTGGCCACTTCCTTTATACAGTACTTTGCCGTTATGATGTTGTCCGCGGATAGCAGGGCTTCGTCGTACTTTAAGTCTATCTCGTGCTGGGACGGGGCCACTTCGTGGTGCCCGGCCTCCATCGGTATACCCATGTGCTCTAGCGTATCGACCGTCTTGTTGCGCATGACGTCGGCTATATCGTTGGGTATCAGCTCAAAGTACGTTCCCTCGTCGAGCACCTCGGTTGAATGGTCGTTCTTAAAGTAGAAGTATTCGAGCTCCGGACCGATATAGAACGTGAAGCCCAGCTTCTTAGCCCTCGCGAGCGCTCTCTTAAGTACCCATCTGGCGTCTCCGGGGTAGGGTGTCTTGTCCGGGTTGAGTATATCGCAGAAGAGCCTTGCCACCGGTATGGTCGATCCCTCCCAGGGGAGTATCTGGAAGGTGGAAGCGTCGGGCATCGCTATGATATCGGACTCTTCCGCCTCGGCGAATCCCGTTACCGATGAACCGTCAAAGCCCTTGCCGTGATCGAGCGCCTCCTTAAGCTCCCTCTCGGTTATGACGACGCACTTCAATATACCCAATATATCCACGAACCAGAGTTGTATGGCATTTATCTTGTTATCCCTGACGGTCTTGAGGACGCGCTCTTTAGTGTTCTTCGACCTCTCCATCCTCTTCAAGGTTCCTCCGACCGGCCGCCCGTCGGCCTTCACGGATGATAAAGCTTTTCTGTCTATGATATACTGCTGCCCGACCTTCGTAGCGGCGATCGAGCCCTTCCGGATCCTTTCCACGACCGCCTGCCTGGAGATACCCAGGGCCTTCGCCAGCTCGGTCGGGGTCAAGTAGTCGCTCTTCATTTTAAAGCCTCCATTTTTGTTGAACAAAAATGATCCTGAGCGAAGCGAAGGACCTCTCCTTCACTTTACACCTGTCAAGTATACCATAGTGCCTTACAGTTGTCAAGGGCAATCTGCTCAATGCCCCATTCCCTCGGGGGGCCCTTTTCAATGAGAGAGAAAAATTCCACTAGGGTGGAGCCCGCAAGGTCCAAGCCTGCCGGCAAGAATATAGAGAATTGTTATGATAGATACGGTAGGATCGCGCGGGCGGCGCGCTGGGAGGCGCAGGGTGTGCCGAGGGAGGATTTGACTCTGGCGAGTTCGGATGTCATAGCCGCTCTTCTTGGCTCATTGCGTAGTATTTCGAGAGACTCCCGGGCTATTCTTTCCGGCGTGGCTTCGTATTGCAGGAACTCCGGGATTATGACGCGGCCCGCTATGATATTCACGAGCCCCAGCACTTTGATCTTCGCTACTATCTTGTAGGCGATATAGTTGACGAGCCCCACCCTGTACGTTAGCACGAAGGGTGTGCCTATGATGGCCGTCTCAAGCGTAGCCGTGCCGCTCGCGACGATGGCGAAGTCTGATACGCTGAGTACATTGTAGGCGTCTCCGTCGACGATCCTTATATCGAGCGGAAGATCTTTAAGAACTTCATCGTAAAGTGGCATGGGCAGGTTTTTGTACTTCGCCACCACGAACTGCGCGCCGGGAAGCTCCCCGGCGATAATTCCGGCTGACCCCGCCATTATCTTAAGAAGCGTCTTCACCTCCATCGTCCTTGAGCCCGGCAGGAGCGCTATCACGGGACTGTCTTTAGAGAGGCCGTATTTTTTTAATACTTCATCTTTGGAGAGGGTTGTCTTTACGGTCTCTAAGAGCGGATTGCCCACGAACTCGGAGTCGACACCGCTCTTCTTATACAACTCTTCCTCGAACTTAAAGAAGACGAGTATCTTGGTGACGCATTTCCTCATGATATTGATCCTGTCTCCACCCCACGCCCAGATCTGCGGGCTTATGTAGTAGATGACGGGGATGCCTCTTCTAGCGAGTTCTTTGGCGAGCCTCAGATTGAATCCTGGATAGTCGACGAGTATGGCGAGGTCCGTCTTTCGGGAGTCGACTCTCTTTAATATCCCTTTAAAGACCTTCCCGATGGTGAATATATTCTTCAATACGTCTACGAGACCTACCACAGCCAGCTTCTTTATGTCAAAGCCGATATCGACGCCGGCCGCTTTGCAGAGTTTGCCGCCGAGGCCGAAGAACTCAATGTCCGTTTTAAGCGCTTTAAGATCTTTGACTAGATTGGCGGCGTGAAGGTCTCCCGAGGGCTCTCCGGCTACTATGAGGATCGATTTCGCCATTATTTCCTGGTAGGTTTTATCTTTTCGATTATAGCCAGCGCGACCTGAAGTGCGCGCCTTCCTTCTATCCCGGAGACTATAGGCCTCTTACGGTGCTGCAAACATTCTATGAAAGACTCGAGCTCCTCGTTAAGAGGCAGGACCTTCTTAACTTTGACCTTATCTTTCAATATCTTGCTTCCGGTCTTCTTGAATACTGTAACTTCCTGGTTCAGGTAATCGAGCGATATATACGATTCTTCCTGGAATATGCGGATCTTTCTTACGACGTCTTTTGTGACCCGTGACGCGGTGATATCCGCTATGGTGCCATCCTCGAAGGTAAGCCTGACATTCGCCACATCTTCAAAATCCGACATGGTGCTTA
>CAYSSS010000126.1:0-2580 GCA_964433975.1 uncultured Planctomycetia bacterium | reverse complement strand
TCCCCGCTTCAGATGTAGCGAAAGAGACCGAGATAATAAAGGCGCAGATCAAGGACAAGCCTGCCGCCGCCGTTGAGAAGATAACGGAAGGCAAGCTCAACAAGTTCTTCGAGGACGCCTGTCTTCTGGAGCAGCCTTTCATAAAGGATACGAACCTCAAGGTGAAGGATATATTGACCTCGATGATCGCCAAGATCGGCGAGAATATAGTGATAAAGAGGTTCGTCCGCTGGAACCTTGGCGAAGAGAATTGATAGAATGAAGAGACCGGCATTTAAGCGCATCGTACTGAAGTTGAGCGGCGAGGCCCTGCAGGGCAGCCTGAACTACGGCATAGATTATAACGTCCTCATTTCGATAGCCCGGCAGATAAAGGAAGTGAAGTCCCTCGGTGTTGAGATGGCCATAGTGATAGGCGGCGGCAACATCTTCAGGGGGATCGCCGGATCGACTAAAGGCATGGACCGCGCGAGCGCCGATTATATGGGCATGCTCGCCACTGTCCTGAACGCGTTGGCACTGCAGGACGCGCTCGAGAAGAACGGCGTATTCACCAGAGTACAGTCTGCCATAGAGATGGAAGAGCTCGCCGAGCCCTACATAAGGCGCCGCGCCATAAGGCATCTGGAGAAGGGCAGGGTCGTAATATTCGCAGGCGGCACCGGCAATCCATATTTTACTACAGATACTACCGCGGCGCTAAGGGCCATAGAGATAGGCGCCGAAGTCATCCTGAAAGCCACAAAAGTTGACGGTGTCTATTCATCCGATCCGGTAAAGAATAAGAACGCTAAGAGATACGAAACACTGCGCTATATAGACGTCCTTAAGAGGGGTCTGAAGGTCATGGACGCCACCGCGACGAGCCTCTGCATGGATAACGAGCTTCCCATAATAGTTTTCAGCATGAAGAAGGCCGGGAATATCAAGAAGGTCATAATGGGCGAAAGAATAGGTACAACCGTAAAGAAGTGAGGGTGACTATTATGAATGCCAAAGAGGTCATAAAAGATACAGAAATCAAGATGAAGAAGACCCTGGAAGCCACGCAGAGGGACTTTTCTCTCGTAAGGACGGGGAGGGCTTCAACAGCTCTGGTGGAGACTTTAAAAGTGGATTACTACGGAGCGCCGACTCCGCTGCGCCAGGTCGCCAGCATAACGACTCCGGACGCGAGGCTCATCATGATACAGCCGTGGGACAAGAATGCGTTGGCGGATATAGAGAGATCGATACTTAAGTCCGATATAGGCATACATCCGACTAATGACGGCAAGTCGATCAGGTTATCGATACCGTCCCTGACCGACGAAAGACGGGGAGAGCTCGATAAGGTATTGAAGAAGATCGCGGAGGACGGCAGAGTATCCTTAAGGACATGCCGTCACTCGGCCGTAGAGCACATAAGAAAGCTTGAAAAGGATAAGGCTATCACCGAAGACGAGAGTTTTCATTCTAAGGAAGAGATACAAAAACTTACCGATAAGTTCATCAAAGATATAGACACTTTCCTCGCAAACAAGGAAAAAGAGATACAGAGTTAATTTTTGGGCCGCTAGCTCATCTGGTAGAGCACCACACTTTTAATGTGGTTGTGGCTGGTTCGAGTCCAGCGCGGCTCACCACCCTTCGACGCGCGAAAAAACCTCTTGAGATAAACTCGGGAGGTTTTTTCGCTTGCTCAGGGTGTGGTGAGCAAGCGAGCTGTCGCCTACTTCAGGCGAGCGCGCCGAACCACAAACAATGACTATATGTGGAATGTATATATAATTCTCTGCTCAGATGGCTCTCTTTATGCCGGCACTACGACAGATGTTTCTCGACGTGTGAAAGAGCATAATAATAAGAGTGGCGGAAGTTATACGCGTATTCGCACCCCTGTCAAGCTTGTTTACCAGGAGCCTCAACCGAATCAATCCTCCGCCCTCAAGCGCGAAGCCCAAATCAAGCGTTGGTCAAAAGATAAGAAGATTGCTCTAATAAACGGCGATACCTCTCACTTGCACAATTTAAGCAAATCTCACGATTAATTCTTGATTTTTACCTCTCCTCCTCTCCCAGTTAACACATTACCAGTTAATCGATTAGTAGCGGTATATTTGCGGAATTTGAAACAATTGTTATAGCTGGTAAGTCGATTAACTACGATTGGCGCAGGAGGGTATTCCACATCTCTTTTTGCTTTTCCCAGAGAGATTCTTTGACTATATTGCGGACATGATATTCGCCTAAGGCATATAATTTTTTACTCTCAGATAATAGAATTTCCCGTTGAATCTCCGGGCATAGTAGCAGCAGATCCATAATCTGACATATCCTAGGAGGCGTCATATTAAGCCATGCGGCTATTTGCTTAGCGGTTGTGGTGCTATCACGGTCAAGCGTTTCCTGGATTTGATAAGCCAGTACCATATATTGGCGTAACCTCGGCTCATTAACGATCTTAGCCATGTAATATCTGTAAGATTTGCGGCTTACCGGCTTTATATCTACCTTAAATTCAAATTTCAGATCGGTGCTCATATAATCCTCGCCTATTTTATCCTTCGGCAGGCTCAGGATAAAACCCTGAGCTTTTGT
>CAYSSS010000125.1:0-2581 GCA_964433975.1 uncultured Planctomycetia bacterium | reverse complement strand
CTATATAAAGAAGGCCATATCATCGTTTTCCATACCGCACGTAATTACGCCAGTAGACAGGTAACCCAGAGATGGCTTAAGAAGCACGGCTTCCCATTTCATCATATTGTCATGGATAAGTTCGTAGCGCACGTGTATGTGGATGATCGGGCAGTAAATGGATGTAGCTGGAAGCGCGTTATGCGGTCCATAAAGAATCCGAAACTGCCTGGCAGGATTGCGCGTAAAAAAGGTATGCTATGAGAAAGTTCACAAGAAATATAAAACCCGAGCTATTAAAACAATTAAAAGATAACAAAATATTTAACGATAAGTTATCCCCAGATGTTAAAAGCGGCAATGTTTTTGCGGCCCTTAGAAATAATGAGGTAGACTTTTACTATAAAGGCGGAAAATTATTTTCTTTTAATAATAAGGGACTCTCGACTCATGTGAAATACGCGACTACCCCTGAAGATAACGCAAGTAATTATGTGACCGAAAATGAGTTTTCTCAAAAATGTCGTAATTCTATAAAAGACTTCAACGAAGACTATGATAAAATAAAAAATAATTGTAAATTATATTCTAAAGGAACTGAAGCGGCATGCGTTTCATATCTATATAAAAAATACTCTTTTATCAACATATCTGAAGATATAATAATTTTGGATATAGAAGTATCATTAAAGTCGGAAGAAGATAGTGACAAAAACCAGGATCGGATTGATATTCTTTTATATTCGAATAGGGAAAGAGCGCTGAAATTTATCGAGGCGAAGCTTTATACAAATAAAGAGATCAGATCCACAACAAAACCGGCAGTTATTAAGCAGGTCGAAGGTTATGGCAGCCAGATAAAAAACAAGAAAAACGAGATACTTGATGCGTATAAAAATTATATTAACGTAATGAATGGACTATTTTCTTTAAATATAAAAGAACCCACGGATGTGTTGCCAGGTGCAGGGCTATATATTTTCGGATTTGATGATGATCAGAAGAAAGGCAATCTGTGCCAGATAGAAGAAAAGCTAAAAGAAAATAATATTAAATATTACTCATTAGGAAATCCTGAAAATATAAAAATTCAAGCACTGTGGAAAGCAACCCACTAAGTTATGAAGCTAACAATTCATCGTGGCACGAAAGAAATAGGTGGTACCTGCGTAGAAGTTAAAACTGATAAGACGCGTATTGTCATAGATTTTGGTATGCCGCTAGTAGATGCCAGGAAAGAGTCATTCGATTCAAAGACCCTTATAGGTAAATCCATAGATGCCCTTAAAGAATCAAAGATCCTACCCGATATAAAAGGCCTGTATAACACAGAAGAAAAAAGCATTGACGCCATCCTTATATCGCATTCGCATATGGATCATTACGGGCTTCTAAGCTATGTCCGCAGCGATATTCCTGTTTACATGAGCCGGGGAGCGCAAGAATTAATCGATATATCCGGCATATTCACCCCAAATAAAATCGGCAAGATCAATTCACATATAGTTAATGCTAAAAAGGTGTTTAAAATTGGCGATATCAAAATCACACCTTATCTGGTAGATCATTCCGCTTTCGATGCCCTAGCCTTTTTAATAGAAGCCGATGGCAAATGTGTATTTTACTCTGGAGATTTCAGGGCACATGGCCGTAAAAGCATATTATTTAAAAGAATCATTGAGGATCCCCCGAAGAACATAGATTGCCTTCTTATGGAAGGCTCCATGCTTGGCAGGGAGAATCAAAAATACAAAGATGAGGTATCTGTTCAGCAAGGCATAGAAGATATTCTTAAATCAGTGAACAATATAACATTTTTATTCGCGTCCTCTCAGAATATTGATAGGCTTGTATCGGCCTATAAGGCTTGTTTAAAAACAGATTCAACATTTGTAATAGATATTTATACTGCATACATCCTGGACAGGCTGCGGAAGGTGTCGGAGCACATACCGCAATTCAATTGGCGCAATGTCAGGGTAAAATTCTATAAAAATCAGGCTGATTCCCTGGCCGAAAAGGTATCGACAAAGCTTCTATATCACTACAATACAAAGAAGATCGAACTATTCGAGATAAACAAAAACAAGAATAAGTTTCTTATGCTCGCAAGAGATAATACTATATTCCCTAAAATCATAAAGGATATAGATAAAATTGAAGGCGCTAAGATAATATATTCTATGTGGAATGGTTATCTTACGGATGAATTTAAAGAATATTGCACGAAAAAGGGTTTGAGCATAGAAGAGGTACATACAAGTGGCCATGCAACGATGGAAGATCTAAAGACATTTGCAGCCGCTATAAATCCTAAAACTCTTATTCCGATCCATACTTTCGAAAAGGACAGGTATCCCAGTCTGTTTAAGAATGTTAAGGTGCTAAGCGATGGCGAAGAATTCGCGATTGATTGATTTTGATTCAGAAGATGAAGCTAGAATCCTTTGCAAGAAAGGATTCGCGGTATACCTGAAAAGAGACATCAGACAGGCAATCCATTTTTATAGAGACGCATTAGACAAAGACCCATTCAGCATAGTTGCCCATATAGCTCTCGGTACCTGTTATGCTGATTTAAATGAGCCCGAGAAAGCGATAA
>CAYSSS010000124.1:0-2628 GCA_964433975.1 uncultured Planctomycetia bacterium | reverse complement strand
TAAAAATTCTGACAAAATTTTAACTTCTTTCAGGAATTTAAAATTTTTTCTGTATTCGCCATAAGGTGTCAGAATTTTTGACGCCGCTTCGGCAACTACCCCCGCAAGGTCCGCCTGCCCCACTCTTGTGGAATTTTCTCTTTCTTATATGGCGGAACTTTTGGGGGCCGTTGCTGTTACAAAATTTGACACATTATAGCAATTTAGAAAAGAATTTTAGATTCCTGAAAGAAGCTAAAATTCTGTCAAATTTTGTCCACAGCAAATTGGTATGCTTAATCCAATTTGCGGCAAGCGGAAGCAACACCCCAAAAGTTCCGCCTGTCGCTGGAAGCGAAAAAATTCTTTGTTAAACTTAGTGCTTGAGTAAATGCGGGATATAAAATATAATCATAGCGAAAACCATAGGAGATGAGATGCTAAAGCTATTCAGAAAAAAGATAGTGATGAAGATAATATTGTGGGGGCTCGTTGTGATCATAGTGCCCGCTTTTGTGCTGTGGGGCGGCGCCAGCTCATCGCGCTCTAAAGATAAGGGCCCGAGCTACGTGGGCCTTGTCTACAACAGGAAGGTTTCGTTCGACGAACTCAGTAACGCTCTTTCGGGAGTAAGAAGCCAGATAATACTGAGCTACTATAATCAGCCCAAGGTCCTCGACGCTCTTCTCTCCAACAAGCCCCTCTTGGTGAAACTCGCGTGGGACAGGATACTGATGATGGAGGAGGTTAAAAGGGCCGGTATCAAGACTCCCGATAAAGAGGTTGTCGACGCCCTGCGCAGCCATCCTCTCTTTTTGAGGAACGGCGTATTCGATGACAAGTTTTACAGGTACATTCTTAAGAACAGCATAGGCCTGGAGCCCAGGGCTTTTGAGGAGATAGTGAGAGATAACCTGGCCCTGCAGAAGCTATCCGCATCCATGACAAAAGATATCACGTTATCGGATGAAGAGATCCTCTCCGAATACAAGAAAGAGTTCGGCAAGATCAAGATATCATATATACTGCTCGAGCCGAAGGAGTACTTCGATAAGATCACAATAGACGAGAACGCGGTGAAAGATTTTTACGACAAAAATAAGACTGGGCTTCTGGTGAAGTCCAATCTTAAAGGTGCCTTACCAGACCGTCCGGCGACATTTGAGGAGTCGAAAGCCGATATAGAAAAATACCTCAAAGAGGTCGAGGCAAGAAAAATGCTTAAGACGAGATCCGACGAGACCCACAAAGAGCTTCTCGACAGGACCGGCAACAGGGGCGAGACGTTCGTAAAGGCGGCATCGAAGATGGGCCTCGCCGTAAAGGATACGGATCTCTTCTCAAGAAAAGACTCTGTCGAAGCCATTGGCGACGTGCCATTTATAGTGGAGAATTCATACAACCTGAAAGACCTGGAACTCTCCAATCCCCTGGAGATCAATAAAGGGTATATCATCTTCGAGGTCGTCGAAAGAAAAGACGCGGATGAGGAAGCGTTCGCGAAAGAGAAGGAAGAATATTCGAAAACGGTCCGCGAGTCGAGATCAAACCTCGTAATGGAGAAGTGGCTTAAAGGCTTGGAAGAGAAAGCGCCTCTGGCGATAAAGTTGGAAGACGCGGACAAGTATTACCAGTAGGGGCTACGCGTTACCGATATAGACGTATCTGAGCTTCTCTTTCGCTATACGTTCGGCTCTCTTCAGGGTCTCTACCGGAGTGGGAGGTAGCTTCATCTTGTAGCACGGAAAGTATCTTGATAGATGCAGCGGGGTTTCCGGCCCCAGGTTATCGTATATCCAGTCCACCATCTTTCTTACAGAGCCTTCCGAATCGTTCAACGTGGGTATGATGAGGTTGGTCAACTCTACGTGGCATGCCTTCGCGGACGTCTTTATAACATCCAACACCGGCTTTAATCTGCCCTTGCATATCTTGGCATAAAAATCTTCGTCAAGAGCCTTCAGGTCTATATTCATGGCGTCTATATAAGGCAGCATCTCTTCAAGCGGTTCTCTATTCACAAAACCGTTCGTCACGAGAACGTTCTTTAGCCCGTTCTGGCGGGCAAGCTTCGCGGTATCGAGAACGAATTCATACCATACGAACGGCTCATTATACGTGTAGGCTATCCCGAATGAGCCCAGCTCTTTTGCCCTGCGGACCACCTCCGGGGACGTGATATTTTCCACGGGCCCATCCGCACCTTGCGATATGTGCCAGTTCTGGCAGAAATCACAATGAAGGTTGCAGCCGCGTGTCCCTAAGGATAATATCTCTTCTCCGGGATGATAGTGATAGAGGGGCTTCTTCTCGATCGGGTCTAAGGATATGCCTGTGGTCTTGCCGTAAATGAGGCTGTAGAGGATCCCGTCTGCGTTCTGCCGGACGCCGCAAGCGCCCCTGCCTCCGGGCGGGATCGGGCATTCGTATGGGCAGAGATGGCAGCGCACGATATTGCCTGGGATCTTTTCGTAATACAGGGCTTCTTTCATCTCAGGAAAGTTTTGAGTTCCTTCATGAATTGTCCGACGTCCCTGAACTGCCTGTAAACGGAAGCGAACCTCACGTAGGCTATCTCGTCTATGGAATGGAGCCCCTTCATGACGAGCTCGCCTATCTCTTTCGAGGCGACTTCCTTCTCGTGCTTCT
>CAYSSS010000123.1:0-2665 GCA_964433975.1 uncultured Planctomycetia bacterium | reverse complement strand
TTTTCGTCCGTGCCGGTTAATTCCTTAGCTACGCCCCTGCTTATCAACACATTTTTTAAAGACTCGCAGGAATCTTTGAGCTGAGTGAGTTCTTTATCCTTCCGGGATACCGCCATCTCTTTTTCCTTGCGGACGGCCGTTTCCTGCCCAAAGAGCCTGTCCGTTTCTTCTAATTCTGACTTGAGATGCTTAAATTCTTTTTCTCTTTTTAATGAAGTCTGCTCTATCGTCTTGCGGACGATCTCCTCTTGATCCAAGACGACGCCCTTCTTTTGCAGCTCCTGTTCGAGTTCTCTAATCCGGTTGTCCTTAGTTTTATCAGCGGATTTAAATATGCTGTCTTTTAGCCGGAATAGCAATCCTATGCCGAATAACAATGCCAGCCCCACACCTGATAACCAGAATACGGCTGCGAAGCTATTCTTCTTTTTACCCCGGGTAATTGGATCTTTTTTTGCAACGACACTTACCGGTGAAACCACGCCTTCCTGATCTTTAAGGCTCTCCGGGCGACTTTCTTCCTCTACTACGGGAACTTGCGCTATTTTTACCTGTGTGATCGCGGCATCCATTGCTTCTATTCTCTCTACTAAAGCCCCTTGGGTCTCAGTAGCAAAAATCTCCTTCTCTATAACCGAAGAACCCGCGGCCGCTGGCGAAGACTGGATATCCGCTATAATGCTATCATTCTCCTGCCAAACCCGGTAAGGGACCTTTTGCGATAATTCAAAGGTTATGGTTTTAAGATACTTTTTTTGGCCTTCCATATATGTACTGGTAATTCGTTTTATTGCCCCCTCGTTAACTAAAACTTCTTTATCCATGCTCGCCAAAACATTTCTGGATTTGAATACGATCTCCACTCTATATGGATCATTCAGCCAACGAGACTCAAATTCAGCCGGGCCCGAGGTTGATATGAGTATCCTGGTCGCGCCTTTAAACTCATCTCTCGCCTGCGGCTCTTGGGAGCGGGCTATCGGTTCCTCCGCTAGTGCGAAATTGACCAGCGTGAACCCGGATAAAAGGATTATAAAGATAAGTTTCATACCAGCTTCACCCTATCGCCCTCTCTAAATTGCACATTCTGCCACTCGGGCAGAATACTCGCCGCGGACCTATCGTCCTCCAGCCGTTCTACCCGCACCTTTCCGATAAATCTATCACCGCGATAAACGGACAGGATATCTACAACCTTTAAGTTATCTCTGTTGCCCAGGTCCAATACAACGAAGGCGTATTTTTTATCTACCTTTATAACCTTGCCTACCAAAGCATCGGATACCTGTTTAATCACGATCCTTTCCAGCTCGATGGGCTGCGATACGGAATTAAAGTTATCCAGCCTACCTTCAGGAACATCCCTTCTTTTCATCACCAGCATCAACCTCTTCTCAGCATTTGTCCTGGCAATGGTCTCTACTTCAATCCTGTCCAAGGCAAGCTGCATCTGCTGGTTTTTCTCATCTAATTGTTTTTCCAGCAAGCAGATCTTCTCTTTTCCGGAATCGAGCTCTTTTTCTATTCTTTCTTTAACCTGGGTTGTTTCGGTAAGTTTTGTTTCAACCGCTATTTTTTTCTGCGTGGTTTCGGCAAGCTGTTTCTGAGTATTTATTCTTAGCGCCTTTTCTCCTTCTTTGAGTGTATAAAGGTAGACGCTAACGATTAACAGAATAAAAAGCGCGGGATATATAACCTTGGGATTGCTTAGCAACTGCGGGTTTACTTTCATCTTAGCTCCTATCTAAAAGCAACAAGCGTGCCATACACCATATCAAGCTAACATTCGGCAATGACAACAAAAAATGTAGGGCTCTTTCTACACTTTTGTGGGAACTTGCTTACGGTTTTTAAGATGGCGCGGGGTTGTCGATTTAAGGAGATTGCTTGATTTGAAATTCTTTTATCTTGGAATAAAGCGTCGTGCGGTCTATCTTAAGGATCTTGGCGGCTTTGGTCTTATTGCCACCAGCTTTAATCATGGCCTCTTTAATCATCTTCTCCTCGATCTGTCCCGCGGATTTTTCTTTCATCTCCTTAAGCGAAGCGCCTTCTTTAGTATCAGGTACCGACGCATGAGGTTGTCCGGAAGCTTGCGCGGGGTGGGTGCCATTATTTAAGGAGAGGCACTCCGGGGTGATCTCTTTGGAATCAGATAAAAGAACCGCCCTCTTGATCACATTTTTCAGTTCCCGGACATTGCCCGGCCAGGGATAATCTATAAGAAACCTCACAGCTTCACCCGAGACACCGCCTACATTTTTGTCAAGTTCTCTATTCGCTTCATCCAAAAAGTATTTAATTAAGACGGGTAGGTCTTCCTTCCTCTCTCTTAAGGGCGGAAGGTCTATATGAAACTCATTTAATCTATGAAACAGGTCATCTCTAAATTTACCCGTTTTTACAGCCTCTGAAAGATTAACGTTGGTTGCCACGATTATCCGCACGTCTACGCTTATATCGATCTTGCCGCCCAAGTGTTGAAATTTTCTTTCCTGAACGGCTCTTAAGAGCTTCATCTGTATACTATTAGGAATATTGGTGACCTCATCGAAAAACAGGGTACCGCCATTTGCCTGCTCAAACTTGCCCTCTTTACGTTCCTCTGCCCCCGTAAAAGCGCCTTTTTCATAACCGAAGAGTTCGCTTTCGACCAATGTATCCG
>CAYSSS010000122.1:0-2838 GCA_964433975.1 uncultured Planctomycetia bacterium | reverse complement strand
CATCGACCCCAGAACGGCCATTTCAGCTTCAAGGCTTTGAGGAGGTAACTTCTCGACTGTCTCTTGTGGAGGCATAATTCTCTTTATTGCTATTCTTTTTCTGCTTCGCCCTTCAACTAGTAATAGCCGGTAGGGCTACGCAGGAATTAGCTACCAGGTCCTACGAAGCCATACCAGAATTTTACGATGTGGATGGCTAAGTAGACTCTTTAACGATCCAAACTCTTAAACTGGCCTTGACTTCCGGATGAACCTTCACCGCTACCTGATAAACGCCGAGCTTCTTTATCGGCTCATCGAGCACGATCTCTTTCTTGTCTATGATGATCTTTTCGTTACCGAGAGCCGTTGATATCATTTCGGTGGTAATAGCGCCGAAGAGCTTATCTTCTTCTCCCGCCTTGGCGCTTATCGTTACGGATAGCGCCCCTATATTTTCCGCAAGCGCCTTCGCTTCGTTAAGCCTCTTCGCGTCCTCCAGGGCCTGTTTGGCCTTTAGCGACTCGAGTATCTTCATATTCCCCGAAGTGGCTTCCTTCGCGGCGTTCTTCGGGAAGAGATAGTTCCTCGCGTAGCCGTCTTTTACATTTACAATATCACCGATCTTGCCTAGTCTCTCTATGGTTTGAGTCAGAATAACTTTCATCGTTTAATCCGCCACGAAAGGCAGTAGCGCCAGCACGCGCGCCTTTTTAATAGCGGCCGCGAGCTGTCTTTGGTGCTTAGCGCAGGTGCCTGTTATCCTGGACGGCATGATCTTGCCGCGCTCGGTTAAGAGCTTCTGGAACCTCTGGTAGTCGAGATAGTCTATAGCTATTATCTTATCCATGCAGAACCTGCACGGTTTCTTCTTATATACTTTCTTCTTCTTATCGCCGTCTTTTCTCGGCTTTCTCTTCATCTCAAATCTTGACATTATCTCTCCTTTAAGATTGAATCAACTTAAAACGGCGCTTCGTCGGAATCGCCCGCCTTGCTTGAACCTTTGGCACTCTCTTCACTGCCGGGTATGGGACTTATCTCTTCGTTAAGATTTATAGTGGCTACATCCTGAGGTACGGCGTCGCCCTTAGCTGATCGGTCGCCCCCCTTAACGGCGGCGGCACCTCTTAAGAACTGGACGTTATCTGCTATCACTTCCATAGTGGAGCGCTTCTGCCCGTCCTGGCCCTCCCAGCTTCTAGATTGAAGACGGCCCTCAATGAATACCGGGCTGCCCTTCGACAGGTATTCGCCGCATACCTCGGCGCGGCGGCCCCATACAACTATCCTTATAAAAGAGACCTCTTCCTTCTTCTCTCCAGCCTGGCTTGTATAAACCCTGTTTACCGCTATTGTGAAAGTTGCGACGGCGGTTCCGCTGGGCACATATCTCAGCTCCGGGTCCCTGGTGAGGTTTCCTATCAACAGTACCTTATTAAAGCTGGCTGCCATGGAAGTATCTCCTATCTCCTCGTTATCATCGTGCGAAGTATATCGTCGTTCAACCCGTACGCCTCTTCGAGTTTCGCGATAGCGCTGGTGGGCGCCAAAAAATCGAGTTTAAAGTAATGGCCTTCCTTGGCCTTCTTAACCGGATACGCCAGAGAGCGCTTACCCCACGGCTCCTCTTTTTTTATCGTCCCGCCGTGCTTGGTGACGCTGTCGACTATGACTTTGAAGACGTTCTTCACATCCTCATCCGTGATCTCAGGCTTTATAATGAATATTCCTTCGTAATTTTCCATCTTCTCCCCTTGATTGTTAGATGATACTACCATACACTGCGCTACAACTCAAGCCCTTTCTCCTTACATCGATCACGATGTGGCGGCTTTTTTAACGTTAAACTTGTTCATGGCCCGGTCCATGCCATCCGTTATCCAGCATTCAAGCGCTTCCAGAGCCAGCCCGTGCGCGTGGGAGACATTCTTATGCTCTTTGCGCTTGAAAGGCGTCAACACATATCTGGTGATATCCCCCTTATGTATCTGGGTAGCAATGCCGACCCTTAAACGCGCAAAATCATCTCTGCCAAGCGCCGATATTACGGACTCCAGCCCCTTATGACCCCCTGCCGAGCCTCGCTTCTTCATCCGTATCCTGCCAAGTTTCATATTGATGTCGTCACATACGATGATGAGGTCATCCGAGGGCCCTATCTCTTCGCGAAAAATGTCACCGGCAGTATCCCCGGAACGGTTCATGTAGGTCTGGGGCAGCACCAGTAACACATCAACTCCTGATATCCTGCCTTTACCGATAAGAGCGGAATAACGTTTCTCTTTTATCCTGATCTTCTTCTCTTTCGCAAGATCCTGCAGTACCGCAAAACCTATATTGTGCTTTGTGGACTTATACTCCAGCCCCGGGTTACCCAGGCCGATGATTACCTTCATACAGCTACTTCTTCTCTTCTTTCTTCTCGGGCGCTGCTTTGGGAGACTCCTCCTTCTTGCCCTCCTCGGCATCCTCTTCTACTTCCTTCTTCTTCCTTATAAGCTCCGGCTCGATTGCCCCTTCGACTATGACTTCCTCTTTCGGAACCTCGACCTTTGGCGGCTTCACTATCATCGCTATCAGTTCGGGATCCGCCAGTACTTTAACGCCTGCCGGAACTTTTATATCCTTAACGTATATGGCGTCCCCTATCTTCAGCTTGGAGACGTCGACTTCGATCTTTCCGGGTATCTCGGTTGGCAGGCACTCCACCTGCAGCTCCCACATAATATGCTCAAGCGTACCGCCGTCCTTCTTGCCCTCCGGCTCACCGTGAGCCGCCAGGGGAACGTCCACCTTCAGGGCCTCCGTGAGCGATATCTCGTTAAAATCGACATGCAATATCTGGCTCTTTATCGG
>CAYSSS010000121.1:0-2954 GCA_964433975.1 uncultured Planctomycetia bacterium | reverse complement strand
AAAAGCTGGTTAACTTTTATGCCAAAAAAGAGAGGATGCTTCCGCGTTCTCTGAATGAGCTTTACGAGAATATCAGGGACTTCTTCGTATATGTGGAAGGTAAAAATATATACGGATGCTGCGCTCTACATGTGGACTGGGAGGACCTCGCTGAAATAAAGAGCCTCGCTGTGGAGAATAAAAAGTGCGGCAAGGGGATAGGGAAGAAGCTCCTGGAAGAATGCCTTAAGGACGCGAAAAGACTGAAGGTGCGAAAAGTATTCGCCCTTACATATATACCTGAATTTTTTGAAGCTTTTGGTTTTAAGATAGTAGATAAGAAAGAGCTCCCTCATAAGATATGGAGCGAATGCATAAGGTGTATGTACTTTCCTAATTGCAAAGAGATAGCCATGGTGAAGGAAATATAATATGGGACATACGATAACAGAGAAGATCTTGTTGAAGCATACGAAGCTAAAAGATATACATCCGGGCGAATTTATAAAAGCGAAGATCGATCTCTGCCTGGGCAACGATATAACCGCGCCCCTTGCGATAGAAGAATTTGAGGCGCTCGGGGTCAAGAATGTATTCGATAAGAAAAAAATAGTCCTGGTTCCGGACCACTTCGCTCCGGCGAAGGATATGAAGAGCGCCAACCAGTGCAAGGTGCTGGCTAATTTCGCAAAAAAACACGGCATAAAGAATTATTTTGAAGTGGGCAAGATGGGCATAGAACACGTGCTTCTCCCGGAGATGGGGCTGGTGGTGCCCGGGGATCTTGTAATAGGCGCCGATTCGCATACGTGCACTTATGGCGCGCTCGGTGCTTTCTCGACAGGGATAGGCTCCACCGACCTCGCTGCCGCATATGCGACTGGCGAGTGCTGGTTCAAGGTGCCGGAATCGATGAAGTTTGTCTTCTCCGGAAGGCTGAATAGGTGGGTGGGCGGCAAGGACCTTATACTGCATCTTATAGGCGATATCGGAGTGGACGGCGCTCTCTACAGGGCTATGGAATTCGCCGGACCTGTCATAGAGAATCTGCCGATGGATGACAGGCTCACTATGTGCAACATGGCTATCGAGGCCGGCGGGAAGAACGGTATTATAGCTCCCGATAAGATAACAAAAAAATACGTGAATGAGGCTTTAAGATTCGGTAAGAAATCGGGGATTTCACAGAAAAGAAGCGGCAAGTTTTATTCAAGTGACCCGGACGCTAAATATACCAAAGTGCGCGAATATGATGCCCGTAAAATAGAGCCTGTAGTTGCATGCCCGAACTTGCCGAGCAATGTAAAGGGGGTCTCTCTGCTAAAAAATATTTCTATAGATCAAGTGGTGATAGGCTCCTGTACCAATGGCAGGATGTCGGACTTAAGGTTGGCGGCCAAGATACTGCGTGGTAAGAAGGTCAGCTCGACAATAAGATTGATAGTCATACCGGGAACGCAGAATATTTATCTCCAGGCCGTAAGGGAAGGTCTGGCCAAGATATTTGTGGAGGCGGGAGGGTTATTCTCTACGCCTACCTGCGGGCCTTGTCTCGGAGGGCACGCGGGAATATTGGCCGAAGGCGAGAGGGCCATATCGACCACCAACAGGAACTTTGTCGGCAGGATGGGACATGTTAAGAGCGAGGTCTACTTATCTAACCCGGCGGTTGCCGCTGCGAGCGCCATTAAGGGCAGGATCGCCCATCCGGAAGAGGTAGTCTAAATATGTCTTATAAAGGAAAAGTTCATAGATTCGCGGACGATGTGAATACCGATGAGATAATACCGGCCCGTTATCTGAATACGACCAATAAGCAAGAGCTTGCCGGTCACTGCATGGAAGACGCCGATAAAGATTTCGCAAAAAGAGTGAGACCGGGCGATATCATAGTGGCAGGAAGAAATTTCGGATGCGGCTCATCCAGGGAGCATGCCCCCATAGCCATTAAAGCGGCCGGCGTATCTTGTGTCATAGCCGACAGCTTTGCCAGGATATTTTCAAGGAACAGTATCAATATCGGGCTATCTATAGTGGAGTCGCCTGAGGCCTCAAGAGATATTAAAAAAGGGGATAAAGTTTCGATAGATACGGTCAAAGGGGTTATAAAAAATATTACCAGAAAAAAGAGCTATAAGTTCGAGAAATATCCGCCTTTTATGCAGAAGATAATAAAGGCCGGCGGATTGATGCAGCAGCTAAAGAGTAAATAAGGAAAGGAAAGAGTTTGTGGCGAAAGATAGGCAATATAAGATAGCAGTCATAGGTGGAGATGGAACGGGTCCTGAGGTGGTACGCGAAGGATTGAAGGTCATGGATGCCGTGTCAAACAAATTCGGATTCAAATATTCAAAGAAGATCTTCGACTACGGAGGAGAGAGATACCTCAAGACGGGAAAGATAATATCGGATAAAGAGGTAAAAGATCTGAAGAAGTTCGACGCCATATATCTGGGTGCCATAGGGCACCCAGATGTTAAGCCCGGCATATTGGAGACGGGGCTACTGCTTAAGATCAGGTTCGGCCTGGACCAGTATATAAACTTGAGGCCGGTGAAGCTCTATAACGCGGACTTCTGCCCGATAAAGGATAAGAAGCCCGAGGATATAGATTTTGTCGTGATCAGGGAGAACTCGGAAGGCCTCTATAAAGGCATGGGCAAGTTCCTCAACAAGAATAAAAGAAATGAGGTCGCTACCCAGATCTCGTACAACACCCGTAACGGCGTCGAGCGCTGTATTCGTTACGCGTTCGAATATTGCAAAAAGCGCAATAAGAGAAAGAAGCTGACGCTCTGCGGCAAGACGAACGTCCTTACATACGCCTGGGATCTCTGGCAGAGGACATTTAACGAAGTCAAGCAAGAGTATCCGGACATAGAGACGGATTACGCGCATGTTGACGCGACCACAATGTGGTTCGTAAAGAATCCGGAATGGTTTGATTGCATCGTTACGGACAATATGTTCGGCGA
>CAYSSS010000120.1:0-2999 GCA_964433975.1 uncultured Planctomycetia bacterium | reverse complement strand
CTCTTTTTCGATTATCTCTTTCAAGAGATCGAGAACTTGAGCCTGTATGGTAACATCGAGCGCCGTCGTAGGCTCATCGAGTATTACAAGTTCGGGCGAATTTACCAGCGCCATCGCTATCATGGCGCGCTGTTTTGTGCCTCCGGAAAGCTGGTGGGGATAATCGTAAAAGATCCTCTTCGCTTCATCTATATGCACCCTGTTCAGATATTCGAGCGCAATATCTTTAGCCTTATTACCACCGACGCCCTGATGTCTTATTATGGATTCGACTATCTGTTGGCCAATGGTAAATACCGGATTGAATGAGCTAGACGGCTCCTGAAAGACGATCGATATCTTGGAGCCTCTTATATCGCGCAAGCTTGTTTCATCCAGCTGCAACAGGTCGGACCCATTGAAGATCACGCTGCCGCCTGCTATCTTCCCGGGCCACGATATTAATTTAAGGATCGAAAGGGCCGTCAGGGTCTTGCCCGAACCGGACTCGCCCACTATGCCGAATACTCTGCCCTTTTCGATCCCGAAACTCACGCCATCTACGGCTTTTACAATGTCGCTCGACACATTGAAATGAACTTTTAGGTTTTTAATTTCTAATATGTTCATTTTTTAAGCCTCGGTTCGAACTTATCACGCAGAGCCTCTCCGAGTATGTTATAAGATAATACCGTAAAGAGTATGAATAGCCCCGGAAAGACCGTAAGCCACCAAGCCACCCCGAGGGTCGAGCGCCCTTCCATAAGGATATTTCCCCAGCTCGGCGTTGGAGGCTGCACACCTATACCTAAAAAACTTAAAGCGCTCTCCATTAATATAGCGCCGCCGACTCCAAGCGTCGCGCTAACGAGGACCGGGCCTATCGCGTTGGGTATAAGATGCTTGAGTATTATACGGCTGTCTTTGGCGCCCATAACTTTGGCAGCAGCGACAAAATCTCTCTCCTTTAGCGTAAGGACCTGGGCTCTCACAAGCCTTGCTATTCCCATCCATCCGGTCGCCCCTATTATCACCATGATGTTGGTGATCGAAGGTTCTAATAAAGATATGACTGCCAATATCAGGAATATCGCTGGGAAACATAGCATTATATCCACGAACCTCATGAGCATATAATCTATCGAGCCTCCATAGTATCCCGCTATAGCGCCTATCAATACGCCTATGAGAGACGCTATGCCTACGGCAATGAAACCTATCGCAAGCGATACCCTCGCCCCGTAAACTATCCTGGAGAATATATCGCGTCCAAGCCTGTCCGTTCCGAATATATGTTCTCTTGACGGCGCTGTAAGAACGGATCTTGAATCGGTTGAGGTCGGATCATATCTGGTAAGAAAAGGCGCCAGTATTGCAAATACCAATATGGCCAGTATGAAGATGAGCGCCACGAGAGCCATTTTGTTTCTTAAGAGATCATTCATGCTTCGACCTTTTCGGTTGCCACTCCCGCCTGCCTGCAATCATTCTTCATACAGGCGGGCAGGCTTATCCTTGGGTCGGCGTAAGAGTAGGCCATATCAGCCAGGAAATTTCCAAGCAGCGTAAGTATCGCTCCTATCGAAAGCACTCCCATTATCACAGGATAATCGCGCGCCATGACAGATTCATAAAAGAGCCTGCCCATGCCGGGTATGGCAAATATCGACTCGAATATTACGCTTCCGCCGATCAAGGCAGGCACGGATAATCCTAATATCGTTATTATGGGTAGCAGCGCATTCTTCAAAGCATGCTTATAGATAACCGTCTTTTCATCCAGGCCCTTGGCGCGCGCCGTCCTTATATAGTCCTCGGTCATTATGCCGACCATTTCGGTCCGCATATACCGCGATATTATTGCGAGGCCTGCGAAGGTCGAAATTGCTATCGGGAGAATAAGATGCCTGGCCATATCAAGAATCTTACCCATAATATTCAGGCTTTCGAAATCGAGCGACGTTATTCCTGAAACAGGAAGCCAGCCCAAATTTATGCAGAAGAGGTTCATGAGAAGGAGTGCTAGCCAGAATTCGGGAGTTGAAAATCCTATGAATACAAATATGGTGGTGAGTTTATCGGGCAGCTTCCCTCTTTTAACCGCGCTCGTTATGCCCAGAGGTATCCCTATTCCGAGGGTCAGTAGTATCGCTGAAAAGTTTATGAAGATGGTTATAGGAATGCGCTCGGCGATCTTTTCCGAGACGGGCCTGTCATCGAGATACGACCTGCCGAAGTCAAACCTCACAAAACGCTTCATCCACTCCACGTACTGTATATGGAGGGGCTTATCGAGCCCATAGAGCTTCTCGAGCCGCTGCCTTGCCTCAAACGAGACCTTCGGATTAAGGCTCGTCTGCACGTCAGTCGGCTTCCCCGGCGCCAGATGTATCACGAAGAACGAGATCAATGTGATCCCGATCAGTGTGGGAATTAATCCAAATATGCGCTTAATGATGTGCTTAACCATTGTATCCTAACGTCATTCCCACCCCGTGTCATTCCCGCGAAGCTTGTCCCCGCGAAAGCGGGGAGCGGGAATCCAAACGCTGTCATTCCCGCGAAAGCGGGAATGACAAATGCATTTTTATCGCAGGCGGCCCTCGCAAGGTTCGCCGTCTGCAGCGGAAAAATTACTTATATCGTTGCTCGCTCTTCGGCACGTACCACTTGATAAAATTGTAGCCGATGCCGATCAGTGACGATTCGACGTTCTTGAAACGCGAATTTACTATCGGAAGCGCATCCGGCGTATAGAGGAAGAGGTACGGCTGATCCTCATAAATAATCTTGTGGATCTCATGATAGATCTCGGCGCGCTTTGACTGGTCGAATGTGTGTCTACCCTCTTCGAGCAACTCATCAACCCTCTCATTCTTATACCCTACGAAATTGAATTCGCCAGGCCGAGTCTTTGACGAATGCCAGATGTCGTAGCAATCCGGGTCGCGCGCCAGGAACCAGCCCATCAGCACCGCGTCAAAGCGCCTCTTCTCGATAAACTCGCTTATCAGGCTGGA
>CAYSSS010000119.1:0-3140 GCA_964433975.1 uncultured Planctomycetia bacterium | reverse complement strand
GTTATCCTGTGTATCTTCACTCCCGCGGCCGGCTCAAGCTCGTATCTCGTTATGACGGGCCCTTTATTAAAAGCCACGACCTTGGCCTCTATGTCAAAATCCGCGAGCGTCTCTTCCAGGATCTTCGTGTTCGCCTCAAAGTCATCGTCTATCTTTCTCTGCTCCAAAGGCGGCGGAGAATCCAGAAGATCGAGGGTTGGTAGCGTAAAATCCCTAGGCTCTACAAGCGTCCCTTTTTTATCTTCAGCCGCAGGCTCTTCTTTCTTGATGTTGGCAGAAGCCTGGAGAGGCCGTGCGGTGGCGGCAGGGCTATCCCGCAGCACAACGTTTGCCGGTACATTCACGCCCGGTATCGCCCTCGGGGGATCTTTCTCTCTCACCGGCATGGCGACGGGCATTGGCCTCTTGATCAGAGGCGCGGGCCCTTGGGGTCTTCGCGCAACGCTACCCCTTTCTTTCACGGCAACGATGCAACCTTTGATCTTCGTCCCCAGCGCGGTCAGGAACGGTATAAGTAAAAATTCTGTCGCCAGAAGCACCGAAAGCAGAAAGAGGACTATTATGACTATGATCGCTCCGACAGCTCCAAGATATCTTACAAGAAAATCAGAGAAGACGAGTCCTATGATACCTCCGAGCCTGAAGCGAAGGCTGTTATCGCCCTGCCCGAGAATAGAGAAGAGAGCGCTCGACGCCAATACGAGGAAGAATGTGCCGAAGACCTTGAAATAGAGCTTCTGCGGTGTGATCCCAGAAAACCGGGCTATGGCCCAGATCAGTATCAGGACGGGTATACAATAAGCGCTCATCCCCATTACGAAGAACATCAAGGCTCCCAAATAAGCGCCGAAAAGTCCCGCGAAATTTCTTACCGGGTGGTTGACCTGTGATGTAAACAGTCCGAGATCCGAGAAATCGAAAGTTACAAAGCTTATGAAGATAAGCAGGGCTACCGCGAACAAAAGTATCGCCTGTATCTCATTCCATTTTGTCTTATCCATTGAACGACCTACCTATTTAGACAATATTACGACTGCCGCTCCGATCAAGATGCAATATATCCCGAAAAGAAAGAATAAATTTTTCCTTAAGATACCGAAAAGAGCCTTTATTACCAGAAAGCCGGTAACCGCGGCGGCTAATGCACCCGCCAGGAAAGCGGCTGTATCGCCTGATATAAGATTACCATAAATATGGCGCACCTTCAATAGATTTGCCCCTAAAACTGCGGGAATAGAAAGTAGAAAAGAAAATGTAAGCGCTTCCGTTTCGTCTAGTCCCGCTATCAGAGCCGTTCCTATGGTGGCGCCGCTGCGTGAAATGCCCGGCAGGACGCTTAAGCCCTGGGCGATACCTATAGCCAGCGAGTTCTTCACCCCCAGGGGCCTTCTGCGCCTGATGATCTTCCAGTGCATAGCCCGAATGCTGGCGAAGAGCAGGAAGAGGCCCGTCACGACGAGCGAGTACCCTACGACCATAGGCATCGAGAAGAGATTCTCCGCAACGTCCTTCAGCATGACCCCGATGATGAACGTGGGGAGAGAGGCTATTACTATAAATTTGAGCAGCCTCATATCCTTCCGAAAGATCCGGGATATCTCTTTACGAAAAAAAATCACTACTGAAAGGATCGTCCCGAAATGGAGAAAGACGTCGAAAGCCAGCATCTCCTGCTTAAAACCGAATATATTATGAAGCAGAACGAGATGACCGGAACTTGATATCGGAAAGAACTCCGTTACGCCCTGGACTATACCTGAAATTACCGCCTGAACTATAGTCATTCGTTATCTTCCGGTATGCCCGAATCCGCCATGGGAACGGACTGTTTCATCAAGGCCTTCCGTAACTTCTATATCGGCCCTCACGACTTCCTTTATGACCATCTGAGCGACCCTCTCCCCGCGGCGTATAGTGAACGGCTCCTTGCCATGATTTATCATTATCAGGTTGACGAGCCCGCGGTAATCAGAGTCGATCGTACCGGGAGCATTGACCAGACTTACACCGTGTTTCAGGGCCAACCCGCTCCTGGGACGGACCTCGGCCTCGTAGCCTTCCGGGATACTAATATAAATGCCAGCCGATATAAGCTTGATATCGCCTGGCAATAATATCACTTCCCCGTTAACATCCGCGTAAAGATCCAACCCGCTCGATCCGGAAGTCGCATACCTCGGAACGGGCAGGTCCTGACAGCCTTCCTTCTTCTTAAGGAGTATTTTTACGCTCTTCACTTAAGCCTGTAAATGCACTTAGTAAGCGACGTTTAAACGTCCCGTACTTTGTGGATAACTTATGTCCTTCGGCCGCGAGGCTCGCCTTCCTTCTTCTCTCTTTCGGCGCCGGGCTTGTAGTCCGGGTCCGCCTGTTTCTTGGAAAGGTTAAGCCTGCCCTGATCGTCAATCTCGGTCAATTTCACATCGAACTCGTCGCCCAGTTTGACGACCTCTTCCACGTTCTTAACGAATTTATTGGAGAGTTCCGAAACGTGGACAAGGCCTTCTTTCCCTGGAAGTATCTCAACAAAGGCCCCGAAGTTCATGATCCTCTTGACCTTGGCCTTATAGATCCTGCCCACCTCGGGCTCTTCGGTTATACCTTTAATTATGTTTACCGCCATCTCTATCGCTTTCGGATCGGTGCCGGCAACCTGTACTGTGCCGTCGTCGTCTATATCCACTGTAGCGCCCGTATCCTGTATAATCTTCTTTATTATCTTGCCGCCTGGTCCGATCACCGCGCCGATCTTCTCCTGATTTATCTTCAGGACGACTATCTTGGGCGCGAACGTCGAAACATCGTTCTTGGGCTGGCCTATGACCTGCATCATCTTATCCAGTATAATGAGGCGGGCTTTTTTTGCGGATTCAAGAGCCTCTTTCAGCACCTCGTAGCTTATGCCCTGTATCTTCAGGTCCATCTGCAGAGCGGTGAGTCCGTTCTTGGTACCGGCCGCCTTAAAGTCCATATCCCCGTAATGGTCCTCAACCCCGCCGATGTCTGTCAGTATAATAACCTCTTTACCTTCTTTAATGAGGCCCATCGCTATACCGCTGACAGGATCGGAGACCGGCACGCCCGCATCCATAAGCGAAAGCGTGCTGGCGCATACAGTCGCCATGCTTGACGAGCCGTTC
>CAYSSS010000118.1:0-3189 GCA_964433975.1 uncultured Planctomycetia bacterium | reverse complement strand
CGCCATGGATCTCGACAAAATCGGTCATGAGCATCTCTATATAATCTAAAGTGTAGGGCCTTCTCGGGTGCCGGGCAAGCTGCACCCTCTGCCACGGGGTGAGATTCTCATAGACCTCTTTTTTTATCTGGGAAAGCTTCGCTTCGAGCTTCTTCACTTCGCCGGACATGTTGAGGTCTTCGCGCGTGGTGAAGCCCTTAAGCTCTTCTATCTTTCTCTCCAGCTCTATGATGGGCTTTTCGAAATCGAGCCCCGGAATATGAGTGGCCAAAAGATCTCCAAATTTATTTCATAAATTTGGCCCTGATCCGCCGAAGGCGGAGAAGGACCTCTCATCTTAATCGACTATTACAACTTCTGAACCTTGCGGAACCAACGCGTACAGTTCTTCGACTTCGGCATTCCTCATCCTTATGCAGCCGGAGGTGGCCTGGCTGCCTATTGATTCGGGTTCGGTCGTACCGTGTATGCCGTAGCCTTGAACCGACAAGCCGAGCCATCTGGAGCCGAGGATATTCTTGGGACTATCAGGGGGTATCACGCCGGCGGCGGTATACCATGGAGGGTTGACGATCTTATTGATTATCTTGAAACTGCCGACCGGGGTACAATTATTTATCCCGGTGGCGACTTTGTAGGTCTTTACTATTCCATCCCCGGACTTCAGGGTGAGTATATTCATCGACTTATCTATCACTATACTCATCTTTTCGTTATGTATCTTGAGCTTCCTGCCCAGCGGCACAATCGCGGCATTCTTTAGACCGTTGGATCTCATTATAAGATCCTGGGTGGTGGAAAACTTATTCGCTATCTTGGAAAGAGTATCGCCCTTCTGGACTTCATACGATACGGAGTCGGGCGTAGGTATGGCAGAGGCCATGATCAGGATATTCATGTCCTCTAGGGTTCTCTGGACTTTCTCGGTATTTGCCGAGCCCGGGAACTTTTCCAAAATCTTACGGTAGGTATCCTTGGCCGATAAGAGATCTCCCGACTGCGCGTATTTTGAAGCGACATTGAAGAGCTCCGCTTCTTCTTTTGACGCGTCCGCCGCTTTCATGGCACCGGCGACCTGCGGCGCCCCGGACCTCTTCATTATGATCGCCCTAGAGACGACCAACAATATGACCGATAAAGCTAATATTGAGGCTATGGCTAAAAGCACCTTCTTATTCAATTATTTACTCCTTACCTGTACAAGAGCAGGGAAACGACTATGCCCAACGCTATGCCCGCAAATACCTCTATTGGGGTATGCCCCAGGAACTCCTTCAGCTGCTTGTCGTCCAGCCTCTTCTTCCAGTATATATCGTCGAGCATCTTATTCAAAACCCTGGCCATCTTGCCCGTGGAGAATCTTACGCCCTGAGAGTCAAAAAGGACCACCAGGGTGAATACGAGCGTTACTGCGAAGAGAGCCGAATCGAAACCGTAGGAGACTCCTATTGAAGTGGAAAGCGCGGATACCCCCGCCGCATGGGAACTGGGCATGCCTCCGGTGCCGATAAACCAACGGAAGTTGAAACGCTTCTCCCTGAATACGCCTAGGACCACCTTGATCGACTGAGCTATTACCCAGGCAGCAACGGTGGTGCCAAATATATAGTTCTTGCTGAACTCTGCCAGGTCTATGTAGAACATAATGGAATGCTATTATATAATAACATTTAGCATTTGACAAATGGTATCTTCCGTGTAGAATTGTTACTATGAAGATGGTTATAATCTTTATTGCAGTGGTTTCGTTGCTGTCAGCGTGTTCGCTTAGTACTTCGGACATCCGCCTGACAGACGCAAAAACGGCTATGGCGGTAGATGAAAACCTCATGCCCGTGAAGGTCACCGATCTCTTCCCCAAAGGCACATCCAGGGTCTCCTGCTGGATTAAGTGGCGGGATGCCAGGATAAACGTTCAGGTGCTGGCGAGCTGGCATTACATAACAGACGATATTCATATACTTGACTATTCTTTCAATATCCCCAAAAAAGAGGGCTCCGGAAGCGTTGCCCTGGCCATGCCTGATGGCAGAAGCCTGCCCTCAGGATCCTATAAGGTGGACCTCTCCTGCGAATCCCGGAAGCTTAAATCCCTGAAATTTATTATTGAATAAAATTGGCATGTGCACCATCGAATGCATCCGGCCTTATTATCCTGGTCGAGGAGAGCGTAGCCATGGTGCCCGCAAACCCTGCCGGCCCGGGTAGTTCCGCGGCTGCTATAGCGTTCCTGAATCTATCCGGCGTTACCAAAACTGAAAAGGTCTGTATAACGTACATGCCTGCAAAGTTGGCGCTCATTGGCATAACCGTTAGCATTTCGACTTTGGTAAAAGTATCAACTCTGGCTATGGCCGGCATAGCGATCATCATCCTGACCTCTACGAAGGACTGCATGGGAAGAATCGGGGCTACCATGGTGGGCACAGGAGTATAAGGAGCCGGCATTGCTGGCGCACTAACCGTAGGCGCAGCAACCATAATCACTCCTCCTCCGGGCGTCATCATCATCATGCCCCCCATACTGCCGGTCGATAAGAACGGATTAAGATAGAGCTGATCTAGCGCTTGCATAGGTATGTTCTGGCCTCTTGGCTCAGGCGTGGGTTTACCTGTTATATTGGCGGTGACGTATGTGGGCTGGGAGAAGGCGTAGTTACCCTTATCGCCGCCGTTCAGAGCAAGGCCGAGTATTTCAATAGTCTTTCCCGTGCCCACGTTCGCATCTGCAAACTTTGCCGAGAAGCCCGAGCTTTCTATAAGAGAGAGATTATCTCCGGCGATCATCCTTTCGATGCTTGCGCCGGTGATATTGATTGTCGCGTCAGTTGTGCCGTCATATACTTTATTTTCAGCCGTGATACCCAATGCCGTAGTGGCTCTAGCCGTGATGTTTGCCGTCTTGGTCCCCGTAATCAGGGTATAGTTTGTAGCCTTGCCGCCTGTGCCGTCGGCCAGGGCTAGTGAGCCAACCGTGACATCCTTATTGTCGCCGACGTCTTTATTCGTGATCGTGCCCATACCCGTAAGTGTGAGAGCCTCGCCGCTCACTAAGCCCGTGACATTAAATACAGAACTCAATACGTTTGTGGTGCCGTCGTACTCTCTTTCGCCGGAGATATCCGCATGGTGTTTCGTTATGGCGCCGGATGTATAAGAAGCCGTGGTCGGCAGAGTGTAGTTGGTCGC
>CAYSSS010000117.1:0-3274 GCA_964433975.1 uncultured Planctomycetia bacterium | reverse complement strand
CGTTGATGATCATCTTGGTGTTTACTATATCGGCTGGATTCGCTTTATCGAAAGTTATCAATACATTATCAGGGACATTGGATGGATCGATTGTTGGAAGGTTATCATCAAAAGCGAATGAAGAGGATGCGCAGAAGGAAGCGAGAGCTATCGCGCTTGCCATGATCATTAAGCCGGTCTTCAGTAAACCATTCAGATTCTTCATAAAAAATCCCGCTCTATCCTGTAGAACGGGTTCAAATGAAAAATCCGAATTGAGATCTTTCTTTCGGCAGCTGGCTGCCTACCTACCTGACGTATTACCGTCGGGCGTTAGGCCCTTTTAGCTTTGCGTCCCATCCTTACGGATAGTTTACTATTATCGAGAAACATTCTTATTAAAGAACTGTCTTTCATCTATGCTTACACAGTAAGTATACATCACTATACATAATAATACAATAGCTCGAGAGCTGAGTATTTTATCGTTAACAAGCTCTTATATCGACAGCGCCCATTCGCAAAAAGGCACTACTGATATCATGTAACCTTGCTCTGATTTTTCAGGAAGCGGGGCCTGGTAATGACAACTTAAAAGTGTCTAAAATATTTAGCGCTTGGAGAAAACGGGATTTATATCAAATATTGCTTTTTGGCGTCTTTTTTTTGGTATGCGGATACTCAATATTATTTCCCAGAAATTCAAAACCTTATCAAACCACAGGCCCCGATTAGGATGGCTTACTACGTTTTTAATATCCTTTTCACTATAGACTGAATAAAGCCATTGCATTCTCTTTTCGTCGCCATAATTTAACACTTGAGTGATGATCAATTGTTTATCCTTATGAAGGTCGAGTTTATTTATATTGCAGAACCACAGGCAGGGCGCCACAAATTTAGGGATCGACTTATTTCTCATGCGGGTTCCACCTTCTTTTCGCCTGCCTAACCTCTGCCTCAAGGTATTTTTTTACTTTCTCCCAGCTAAGCGGTTTTATTAATTCTACTTCTCCAGCCTGCTTTCCTTGGGCATCCTTAAAATAAACTAATGCCTGGCAGGCGAGATATTTATTAAAACCGGCATATTTTTCCTTTGTTAAATTCATAATCTTTTCTAAGCCAAAAATTTGTGATAAAAAATAAAGGTCGATAAAATCCCTTTTAACCCCCTTTTGAATAATTGCAACCAGTTTCATTGCCGCAATATCTTCTAATGAAGCAATATTTAAGTTTTCGTCGGTTATTAATGGTTTAAGCAAAGGATAGCTGTAGGTAAAAAGGCTTATGGCAATATTGTTGATTTCTAAAAAAAGGGTGTTTTCTGCCGTATTGCCAAGCAATATTTTCGCCGGTTTTTGTGCTTGAAAATCTTGATAGATTTCAGTTGGGTTGAATTTATTTTGATTATAAAAGTCAAAATCCGCTGAGATGCGGTGCCCTATCTGCAAAGCTAGGGCGGTACCACCAGCTAAGTAAAAACCACTGTTTTTTAAGAATTTTAGCCCGGGGAGGAGCTCTCGCCTTCCTTTGTCCAATATATCCCACTGCATGTTAGTCCTTTTTAGTTAAATTTCATTATAGCACAAAAATTGGGTTTTTAATGCAAATTCTTCGTCCTAAAATATTTTATAATGTTTCTGGGGTCAGGCCAGCCTGACAGCAAGCAAATGACTTCAGGCGGGCAGGCGCTTTTTGGATAGGTGCCTGACTCTTATTTTTTTAAGTTTTCGAGCCAGTCTTTGATCTTCTTTTCGTAGCCGATATCTGTGGGGAGATAATAGACTTTGTCGGAAGGCTTATATTCCTGTTTTACATAATGGTCTTTGTAATCGTGCGCGTACTTATAATCTTTGCCGTGACCGAATTGTTCGGAGTCCAGGGTCGCGTCCTTTAAATGATCGGGCACTTCAAGGGTCCTTCCCTCTTCGACATCTTTGAGAGCGCTTTCGATACCCATGTAAGCGGCATTGGATTTCGGAGCGCACGCCACGTAGACCGCGGCCTGCGCCAGTGGTATGCGGGCTTCCGGCATTCCTACAAATTCAACCGATTGCAATGCCGCGGCCGCGACTACAAGCGCCTGGGGATCGGCGTTTCCTACGTCCTCAGAGGCGCAGATTATGATCCTGCGGGCTATAAAACGGGGATCTTCGCCCGCGTATATCATCTTGGCAAGCCAGTAGAGCACGGCATCGGGGTCCGACCCCCTCATAGATTTTATAAAGGCGGATATTGTGTCATAATGGCCGTCTTCATCCTTATCGTAAACTACTGACTTTTTCTGTATGCTCTCTTCGGCGATTTTGAGCGTAAAACGGACCTTCTTGTCCTTACCTTTTGCGGTGGTCAGCGCCCCTATCTCAAGCGCCGATAATGCGCGTCTCGCGTCCCCCTCCGATATCTTTGCCAGGTGCCCCGCCGCATCTTCATCCATGGTTATCGGTATCGCGCCGAGCCCGTTCTTCTTATCCGACAACGTTGTGTTTATCAGCTTCAGGATATCACCCTCGGAAAGCTTCTTGAACTCGAATACCTGTGAGCGCGAGAGCAGAGCGGCGTTTACGTAGAAGAACGGATTATGAGTGGTGGTGCCTATCAGGACAGGATTGCCTGCCTCGACATCGGGCATCAGTACATCCTGCTGCGCTTTATTAAAACGGTGTATCTCGTCGATAAGCAGTATGGTGCGCTTGCCGCCGGAAGATTCGCGCTTCTTGGCCGCGTCTATGATCTTACGTATATCGGCGACATTGTTCGACGCCGCGTTGATCCTTTCGAAATGCGATTTCGTCTTTTCGCTTATGATAAGGGCGAGCGTCGTCTTGCCGCATCCGGGCGGGCCGTAGAGTATCAGGGAGGAGATCTTGTCGGATTCTATGAGTCGGCGCAGAAGTTTGCCCTCGCCGAGAATATGCTCCTGTCCGACGAAGTCGTCGAGCGACTTCGGCCTCATCCTCACCGCAAGAGGCTCGCTCTCCTTCTTTCTTTTTCGTAATTCGTCGTTTGTAAATAGGTCCATATTTCGTGGCGGATAAAACTTGCGGTGGATACGCCTGAAGCGGCGTTACGAAATTTTTACACCTTATGGCGATATGGCAAAAAATTCAAATTCCTGAAAGAAGTTGAATTTTTGTAAAAATTTTGTCGAGCAAATTTGGATGCCTAATCCAAATTTGCGTCCGCGGAAGGCGGCCACCGCAAGTTTTGCCACCTTCGCAGAAATAATATGTCCCCACAGGTACCGTGTGAGGCTGAATTATATTGACCCTGTTATGTACAGGTGGGTGCCCTA
>CAYSSS010000116.1:0-3305 GCA_964433975.1 uncultured Planctomycetia bacterium | reverse complement strand
GTATAAAAGTATATCACAAGATTAGGCTAATGGCAAGATAGTTAGGAATATATTTGCGCCCGCGAAAGGCGGCCCTCGCAAGGTCCGTATGTGTAGTTTATTTTTTGAGGATCTTTTTGTCCGCCATGAGGCGGCGGACCGAAGGCCTTACTTCTTCAACAGCCTTCGGAACTCTTTGGTGAGAGCGGGGATGATCTCGAAGATGTCCCCGACTATGCCGTATGTGGCGACTTTGAATATGGGAGCATCCGGATCCTTGTTGATGGCCAGGATGACTTTCGATGACTGCATGCCGATGAGGTGCTGGATCTGGCCTGATATGCCGCAGGCTATATATAATTTCGGACAGACCGTCTTGCCCGTCTGCCCTACCTGGTGCGAATACGGTATCCAGCCGGCGTCTACGGTGGCCCTCGAGGCGCCAACAGCAGCGCCTAAAACTTTGGCCAGCTCTTTTATGTGCGAGAAGTTCTCCGGGCCGCCGATGCCCCTGCCGCCCGAAACTATTATATCCGCCTCGGAAAGATTTACCGTCTCCTCTATCTCCTCCACTATATCTATTATCTTAGTCCGGGAGCTTAATATATCATCGCTGTACTTCTTCTTTATAACTTCCGCCTTGTGCGACTTATTGAGCTCGGGTTCTTTCATGACCTTATGGCGGACCGTCGACATTTGCGGCCGGTGATTCGGAGTTATTATCGTAGCCATTATGTTCCCGCCAAACGCCGGACGCGTCTGAAGGAGCAATCTCTCCTTCTCGTCTATATCGAGACCGGTGCAGTCGGCGGTTAAGCCGGCATCTGTGGTTATAGCCACCCTCGAAATGAGGCTCCTTCCTATGACCGTAGCGCCGCATAGTATGACTTCGGGCTTATACTCTTTCACGAGTTCCACCAGGACTTTTGTATACGAGTCATCCTGGTAATTCTTTAATTGCGGAGCCTCTACCAAATATACTTTATCGGCGCCTCGCCAGGCCAGGTCGTCCACCTTCGATCCTACGCCATCCCCCAGGAGCACCGCGCAGAGCTTGCCGCCCAGTTTATTAGCCAATTTTTTTCCTTCGCCGAGCAGCTCAAAAGAGATCGTCTGTATGACGCCTTTCTTCTGCTCGCAGAAGACCCATACGTCCTTGTAGGCGCTTAAGTCTTTCTTGGCAGCCGATACTTTATCGAGCACTATAGCCGCTAATTTGCATGAATCTACGCACGCGCCGCAGAGATTGCACTTCGAGAGGTCTATTATGGCCTTCTTGCTCTCCATTTTGATGGCGCCGAACGGGCATATGCGCACGCAGAGCGTGCAGCCCGTACATTTTTCCAGGATTATCTTTATCTTTGAGTCGTCCATAGCGTTAAATTATTATGTCTTTCAGCAGATCGCCGACCTTTTGGGCCAGCTGGGCCGCGTCGCCCTTCAACATCTCTCCGCCTTTTCTCGGGGGAGGCGTGAATATCTTGACCACTCTGGTCGGAGAGCCGTCGAGTCCGATATTATTTGGTTCACTATTTATATCGGCCGCGGTCCACTGAACAATTTTTGCGGACTTTGCTCTCATCATGCCTTTCAGCGAAGGCAGCCTAGGCGTATTTATCTCTTTCACTACTGTAAAGAGGCAAGGTATGGGAGTCTCCACGATATCGTAGCCTTCCTCCGTCATCCTTTCGACCCTGGCAAGGTTATCCTTGATCTCTTCTATCTTCTTTACGTATGTCACCTGGGGTATGTCTAAATGCGTGGAGATCCCCGGACCCACCTGCGCCGTATCTCCGTCCGAGGCCTGTTTGCCGCACAGGATGATATCGAAAGCGCCTATCTTCTTTACGGCGCACGCGAGAGTGTAGCTCGTCGCCCAGGTGTCACTGCCGGCGAACTTCCTGTCGCTCACCAGAATCCCTTCATCGCATCCGAGCGAGATCGCCTCTCTTAGCGCGGCTTCCGCCTGGGGCGGTCCCATAGTAACTACGGTGACTTTGCCTGCGAAGCGCTCTTTCAGGCGAACCGCTTCCTCTATAGCATAGGTATCAAAAGGATTGATGATGCTCTCCACCCCTTCGCGGATAAGAGTATTCTTGACCGGGTCTATCTTTACGTCGGTCGTATTGGGAACCTGTTTTATGCAGACAATTATATTCATCTCTATTTTGACGCTTTTAACGATTCCTTTATGAGATGAGCCGCGATGACGTTACGCTGTATCTGGTTAGTGCCTTCGTATATCTGCGTTATCTTGGCATCTCTCATATACTTTTCGACCGGATAATCCCTCATATAACCGTATCCGCCCAGTATCTGAACCGCGTCCGTGGTGACCTTCATCGCCATGTCTCCGGCGAATAATTTGGACATGGCCGAATCCTTGGCAACATCCTTTATACCCGCATCCACCATCCTGGCGGTAGCGAATACGAGGGCCCTCGCGGCCTCTATCTGGGTTCCCATATCCGCGAGCATGTGCTGTATGGCCTGGAAGCTCGATATGGGCTGACCGAACTGGATCCTCTTTCTGGCGTACTCGAGCGCTACATCCAGAGAGCCTTGTGCTATCCCTACAGCCTGAGCCGCCACTCCCGGACGTGAATTATCGAATGTCTTCATCGCCACTATGAATCCCATACCCTCTTTTGATATGAGGTTCTCTTTTGGTATTTTGCAATCGGTAAATGTGACCTCTCTGGTTGCCGAAGACCGTATGCCCAGCTTCTTCTCTTTTAAGCCGAACTCCATGCCCTTAGTCCCCTTCTCCACTATAAAAGCACTGGCCCCTCTCGCGCCTTTGGTCTTATCGGTCATCGCTATGACGGTGTAGACTTCGGCCTCACCCGCGTTGGTGATCCACTGTTTGGTGCCGTTCAGTATATAGTGATCTCCATCTTTCTTCGCCGTTGTCTTTATGCTGCCCGCATCGGATCCCGCCTCAGCTTCCGTTATGCAGAAAGCCGCCAGCCTCTTTCCTTTGGCTATGTCGGGCAGATACTTCTTCTTCTGCTCTTCGCTGCCGTACAAAAGTATCGGGAATGCGCCCAGCCCGGTCCCGGCGAAGCCCAGCGCTATGCCGCCGCACGCCCTCGAAAGCTCTTCGGTGACCAGGCACATCTCGGTTATGCCCCCTCCGAGGCCGCCGTACGCCTCCGGAATATAGACACCGAATAGATCGCTATCCGACAGGATCTTCATTATCGGCCACGCGAACTCTTCCGTCTCGTCGTAATGGGCCGCTACGGGCTTTATCTTCTCCTGGGCGATCTTGCGCGCCAGGTCACGAACCATTATCTGCTGTTCATTAAATAGATAATCCATAA
>CAYSSS010000115.1:0-3339 GCA_964433975.1 uncultured Planctomycetia bacterium | reverse complement strand
CCGAAGCAATCCCGAAGGTTGCGAGCGAAGCGAAGCAATCTAGATTGCTTCGTCGGCCTAAAGGCCTCCTCGCAATGACGGATACCTGAGGATTTAAAATGACATTTTGCGAAAAGATCAGGTCCGGGAAATTTGTCGTAACGACTGAGATCGGGCCTCCGAAGGGTATAGACGTCAGAGAGCTTTTAGAAGATACTGACCTTATTAAGGGCAGAGTGGACGCGGTGAACGTCACAGACCTGCAGAGCTCCATCTTAAAGGTCGGCTCGCTCGCTGTATGCTGCCTATTGAAGCAGAAGGGCGTTGAGCCGATAATGCAGATGACGTGCCGCGACAGGAATAGGCTAGCTCTTCAATCGGATCTGTTGTCCGCTGCCGTGCTAGGAATAGAGAACGTGCTCGTTCTCACGGGAGATTACACGACCGCGGGCGATCACCCTGAAGCGAAGCCGGTATTTGACCTTGGTTCGGTGGAGCTCCTGGATGTCATCAAGGGCTTGCGGGCAGGATTTGACATGAAGGGGAATCCTTTGAAAGGAGCCCCTAAATTTTGCGTAGGCGCGGTAGTAAATCCCGGAGCCGATCCTCTGGAGCCGGAGATCATCAAGATGGAGAAGAAGATCGAAGCAGGCGCGGTATTTTTTCAGACCCAGGCGGTGTATGACATCGAACTATTCAAAAGATTTTTGGACGCGTCAAAAGACCTGAAGACTACGATACTCGCCGGCATCGTATTATTGAAGTCGGCCGGGATGGCCAGATTCATGAATAAGAATATCGCGGGCGTATTTGTCCCGGAGGAGCTGATCAAAGAGATGGAGGGCGCAAGCATAAAGAGCGCTAAAGGAATAGAGATAGCGGCACGATTGATCAAGGAATTGAAGCCATTGTGTCAGGGAGTGCACATAATGCCGATAGGCTGGGATAAGAAGGTCCCGCTGGTATTGGACGCAGCGGGACTAAGATAGTTCATAGTTGATAGTTCATAGTAAAAGAAGGAAAGCCAAATGGCAAAGACAACCCGGGAATTGACGATTAAGAGTGTCGCGAGACTGATGGTGAGCGGCGCGAAGAAGTTATATGCCGAGGCCGATGAGTTTTTAAATAAAGCTATAAGTGAAAAAGGCCTTGACCAACAGGTCGGTTTCTCTGAGACCGCATTCTATCTGCCTTTAGCCAACGCGCTTTTAGGGCTGGAGACTAAGTCATTATCGGACGCGAAGAAGATATTGTCTACAGCTAAGACATTATTAGCTGAAGTTCCCGACGATGAAAATAAGTGGGATGCATTTCTAAAGGACGCTCTTGATTCCGGAGTCGCGGCTATGCTCGCTGAAGAGTTGATATCTGCTTTGAGATACCTCTATGGCAAAGAGCCACAAGAGGGTTGTCCCGGGTTCCTGCCGGACACGTTATTGAGGAGCCTCGGCATTCAACTTGTAGACGGAAGGATCTCAGGTATAGCGGTGGTGTTGGGCAGGGCAAAAGATGATCTGGCCGCCATCGATATCGTGAGAGATCTGCAGAAACGCAATATCCTCACTCTTGTAGGGGGCAACGTCGACGGAGTAAGCATAGTAGACCAGCTGAAGAACGGCGGCCTGAGTATGGGGCTCGAATCATATGTGGTTCCTTTCGGACGCGATACCATCTCGACAGTATATGTGCTGAACTTCGCGATAAGGGCGGCTCTGACATTCGGTGGAATAAAACCGGGTAACGCAAAAGCCTGCGTGGATTATGTGCGGGAGAGGGTGCCGGCATTCGTACTTCTACTGGGCGGGGTTGATGAAGTTAAGGCCGCTACGGGCGCGGGCGCGCTCGCGGCGGGGGTGCCCATAATAACGGACCTGGACCTGCCGGAAGTAAGAGTGGCCGGAGTATGCGCACACGAGGAGTGTCTTATAAAAGAGTTTGACCACAAAAAAATAGTGCAAAAGGCTATAGAGGCGCGCGGCATAAAGATCAAGATCGTCCAGATCCCTATACCGGTGCCCTGCTCGGCCGCATTCGAGGGCGAGCGGGTAAGAAAAGAAAATACTTTTGTACAATTCGGCGGAAAATATTCGCCGGCATTCGAATACCTGAAGATGAGAAAGATGGACGATATTGAAGACGGTAAGATAGAGGTCATCGGGCCTGAGATCGATTCGATGCAGGAGGGCTCGAGCGCGCCGCTCGGCATACTTATTGAAGTCGCGGGCAGAAAGATGGCCGAGGATTACGAGCCCATACTTGAAAGACAGATACATAAGTTCTTAAATTACGCCATGGGTATATTCCACATGGGCCAGCGCGACATGAACTGGATGAGGATCTCCAAGGATGCCAGGAAAGCAGGATTCAAGATACGCCATTTCGGGGACCTTCTGGCGGCAAAGCTCCATGACGAATATGGCGCGATAGTCGATAAGGTGCAGGTAAAATTGATAACCGATGAGAAGAAAGTGGGCAAGCTTTTACCTGAAGCGCGCAAGGCTTATGTGGCGCGCGACGAGCGCCTCGCGGGGATGACCGACGAATCCGTAGATACATTTTACAGCTGCACGCTATGCCAGAGCTTCGCTCCCGATCACGTCTGCGTGGTGAGCCCCGAGAGGCTCGGCCTATGCGGCGCATATTCATGGCTCGACGCTAAAGCGGCGCACGAGATAACTCCGACAGGCGGCAATCAGCCTATAAAGAAGAATAAAGTCGTCGATGCCGAAAAAGGCATATGGGAAGGCATAAACAGATTCATTCATGACGCATCGCATCAGCGCGTGAGCCAGATGTCGATATATTCACTGATAGATTCACCCATGACTTCGTGCGGCTGCTTTGAATGCATTGTAGCGATAGCGCCTGAGGCCAACGGCGTAATGGTCGTTAACAGGGAATACGCTGGCGAGACTCCCGCGGGAATGAAGTTTACGACACTGGCAAATATGGTCGGCGGCGGGAACCAGACGCCGGGGTTCCTGGGAGTAGGGAGACTATATATCGTCAGTAAAAAATTCATTTCTGCCGAAGGCGGATTGAAGCGCATAGTGTGGATGCCCAAAGAATTAAAAGAGGCGCTCGGTGACAAATTGAAGAAGCGCTGCGAAGAGATCGGCGAACCGGACCTTATCAGTAAGATCGCCGATGAAACGATTGCGACTGACGCGGTAGCTTTAGTGCAATATCTGGAGAAAGTCAATCATCCGGCATTCACAATGCCGCCATTGATGTAAAGAGATAAGATCGAAGGATTTTAGATGGCTCCAACCGGACTCGATATCTATAAGCTTCTACCAAAGACCAATTGCAAGGACTGCGGATTCGCGACGTGCCTTGCTTTCGCGATGGCGCTTGCCC
>CAYSSS010000114.1:0-3361 GCA_964433975.1 uncultured Planctomycetia bacterium | reverse complement strand
GAGACCTGCTCATAAAGTCACCTCCGCCCGCTTTGTGTCTACTCGCACTTCTGCGACTAAACGCCCAAGAAAACACCATAGACACTTTAGCCCTCGTAATGGCGACGTAAAGTAAACGGCGCTGCTCTTCTATGTCTCTTGCCGGGAGCCTTAGCTCGTCCTCCATAAAAGGAACAAATATAAAATTAGCATCCAACCCCTTTGAATTATGCATAGTCATAAACTGAACGCCTTTAGGGGTAGTGGGTTTAACTAAACGTTGTTCATCCTCTTTTTGCAGTTCTTCAATTGTCTTTTGAGGAGTTATTATTTGTTCGATAGTAGTTTTTAGCTCAGGATACTCCTTAGAAAATACATCTAGCTTGTCTTCAATAGACATATTTTCTGTAGAATTCACACTACTTATAAATCTCTCCAAAATTTTACTTATCTTCTTTAGCTCTTTTCTGCTTATGGCCTTCTGTAACCCTTCCCATAAATTACCAGCACCTTTGGATACGTCAAAAATAACTGCATAGGCCTTGGCAGTAATATTAAAAAATTTACAGAGAAACATACGTAGCGCGAGATTATCAGTATTCTTATCCAAGAAGCGCTTGAGGTAATTAACAATGATATGAGATTCCTCTTTCACCTCTTTGGTGAGTTTATCCTCTATAGGAATAGTTGGATGGTTCTTTTTGATTCTTTCCATTAACTCAAGACCAATCGGTCTAGAAGAGCATAGCACCATAATTTCTCCAGCCCTAGCAGGATCATCCTTAATAATTGTTTTTATCGCTGCTGCGAGAAAAGCCGCTTCCTCCTTTGCGCTTTTAAAACCCACTGAAGCAACGTAGCCTCCATTAGCATTTTTGTCCGTATCAGGCAGCGCTATTAACAAAGGCTTTACTACTCTTTTCTTTGGGTCATTTTTATTAACTAAATTATGGCTTGCTTTAATAATAGAGGTTGGGCATCTTGAACATACTGGCAATTTAATCTCACTAGCTCCTGAATAGAAAGATTGGAAATTTACTATGCCAGAAGGATCTGCAAATCGGCCACTATAAATACTCTGGTCATCATCGCCTACTACTAATAAACAAGAATTCTTTGAGATCAGCTTAATTAAGCCTTGATCTGCTTTATTTAAATCTTGATACTCATCAACCAAAATAAATGAGTGCTTAGAGGCTTCTTTTTCTAAGAGATCGGGGTTCTCAGTCAATATTTTACATGCAAAATAGGGCACATCATACCAATCAATTACGTTGTAGAATTTTTTTAACTCTTGATAAGCCAAAACAAAAGCATTTAGTGTAATCGTATTATTATTCGCAACTTCTTCTTCATATTTTTTTAATAGGATATCAACGTCTTTTGCCTTGACCTTCTTTAAGGTTGACAGATTTTGCTGTATTTCCTTAAGGACGCAGTCTTTCTCTAATTCGGTAAGCACAAGAAAAGACCGACTTAATCCTACGCGGTCAGCATATAGATGAACGATACCTTTTGCCCTGAAATGTAGAGTGCTGACATTTTCAAAATCAGTAGAAAGCTTTGCCTTCGCGTCTTTTTCAAAATCGCCTGCTGCGGCATTGGTAAGGGTGGTGACAAAAAAATCTGATAGTTTAATACCATTCTGAATTTGAACTCTTATAGTTTCAAGTAAACTATGGGTTTTTCCTGTGCCAGGACCTGCTAATATCAATAAAGGACCTTTTGAGTAGTCATGAGACAACACCTTTTCTGTAAATTCTTCACGAATGGTTTTCGGATCTTTCGCTAACATTATGGTTACTTTCTTAACGGGTTTTACTTTTCAATATAAATGCAATTTCTTAAAGAGCGTGAGTACCCATCTAAACCAGTAAACAAGGTAGCATTATTAATGTTCATTAAATTTAAGTCTCTAATAGCTTCATGCCTAAACGAATTTGATATAGTAAATTTTTTCACAAATTTCGGACAATTGCCCATAGCTTCAAGTTGTTCCATAAAAGATTGATTTGCTGTGCTAGGGCACAAAAATATTCCTTGTTGAATTTTTAATCTTTCACTTTGATTATAAGGAACTATGGGATAAATAAAATTAGGTACCTTCGGGTCGTTTAAAAATACGCGCCTAAAATTTTCTTCATTCGCCAAATCAGTCCCTTGAACTAGCGGTTTGTGGTTTTTATCAGCACTATGGAATTGGTTATGGATTTCAATTGCTTTTATTTTGCAACCGAAATAATCAAAAGCCCATACAGCGGCTTCTCTGTCTTTATCTAAAGCACCATCTAAAGCAAAAAAACATGCAATATAAAAAGACTGCGTGAAATCTAATAATCTGGTAGGGGCGCCATAATGCTGCATTAATGCAAACCATTCTAACGTTGTTTTAGGCAATTCAAGGGATGATCTTAAATAGTGGCTTGCTCCCTTCTTATACTCCCCCAGGAGTACTGTTTCTCCGAATTCGGAATCTCCAAATTGCTGTGATAAAATCCATCGCTCTATAGATGTTTTAAGCTCCCAAGTAGCATCTGATTGTCCTCTAAATATCCATGCATAGCCGAGACTTTTAATTTTATCTTTTAAATCATTCCAACCACTACATTTTATTTCTTCGTGAGTCACGTTAACATCCTCCTATAGTATACATTAACCCTCTCCTAACAAATTAGATAGACATTCTAGTCGTTTTTTGTTTGCTCTTTTCCAGCCAGAATTGAAGATCATTCTCTTTTATCCTGTATCTATTCCCTACTCTCGCATATGGAAGGCCTTGCATAAACATCATGGACTGAACGGTGGAATAGCTTATATTAAGATATTCTGCGGCTTCTTTTATAGTCAATACCTTATCTTTAGTGGTTATGCTTGAAAACTTTTGTATGACTTCTTTTTTTAGCTGCCTAAACATCTCCTCTACGTTCTGAATAGTCGCCTTCTGGTAGGCAAAATACTCTTTCATTTCTGTGAGGGCTTCCTGTAAGGATTTGTGCAATGAAAGAATCGCGTGCTCTCTAAAGAACCTGTCTAGCCTATTAATTTCAACTTTTAGCTGCTTTACTTCTTTAAAGAAGGTGTCTTTATCGATTACATTCCTTGGTTGATCGGCTAATTTTTGAGTGGTTACGCCAAGTTTCTTTTGGAGGGATTCCTTGATTCTTATTCGCTCTTTCAGCTCTCCTATCTCTTTGCCAAGCTGAGCGAATTTTAATTCAACAATCTTTGGATCATAATTCAAATCCCTGGCAAAGCGCTCCATCTCTTCAGAAAGCTTCATGCAATTCTGAATGTCAACTACCATCTCCTGAAAACGCTCGGCTTCTTTCTCAGAGCGAAAATACCTTTTATGGTTGATTCCGTTCTGCATCCAGCCGACACA
>CAYSSS010000113.1:0-3381 GCA_964433975.1 uncultured Planctomycetia bacterium | reverse complement strand
TCTCAGAGCGAAAATACCTTTTATGGTTGATTCCGTTCTGCATCCAGCCGACACAAAGCTTCCCATCGCTACTTACAGAAATCATACATTTTACCCATATAAATTATTTTTTGTTACGCAAGTTTCTTACCTGATCTACTTTTTCGTCATAGCATACTGCTACATCATCTGCTAGGGATTTTATTTTCGCTATAACATCTTTTTCTAGAAGGCACTCTTTATGCATTTTTAGCCATTGCAATATTTTCGACTTTCTTTTAGCTTCGATTTGTTTATTTGAACACTTTTGCGCTAGGAATTCCTCCCATGGCTTATCTAGCTTCTCTTTTTCATTACATGTCGCACACGATAGCACTCGATTGCATATTTGATTAGCGCCTCCGCATGATGAAGAAACGAGATGATCTATATGCGCTTCCTTTTGTCCTTGATGCAGCTTCTTCCCACAATAAGCGCATTCTGAATTGAAAAAATCCCAGATTGCTTGTTTATCTTCCTTGCTTGGGCTAGGATCGACAATCTCTCGCAGAGACCGTCTTATAATATTTTTCACATATGGTGGTGTTGGAGCTGGCATTTATTTCTCTTCCAAATAATCCAAAACGGGCTTAAAGTTAATGATAGTAGAAATTATCTCTTCTTTTAATTTATCTGGTTTCATTAAAATATCACTACCTCTGTCTATGACATGACAGATATGGATCCCAGGCGCCCCTGGCTTTGGATCTGCCTTCCTTAATATGTCACATATATAGAGTACATCCTCCTTACTAACAATATCATCAATTTTTATTTCAAAATAGCTGATCCATTTTTCATTCCCTGGCATAATTCTTTTGCCTGTCTTAGGCAGTCTTCTAGATATTATCAGCCTGCCATTCCTTTTTATCTTTCGCAGAGTCCTTATAAAACTATCTGGATTACTTGATAATTTTTCATGAAATACACCGAGAGGGTTATGTAAATCATCTGTTCGCCCATTTCTAATAACAGCATTAACCTCGAGACTACTTTTAGATATTTCAATCGTAAAGTTACATTGGTTAAACATATCACCAATTTTTTTAGGTTTTTTAATGGCTACCCACGCATATTGCTCGCCTTGGTCTGATTTTGCGATATTTCCAAGTTTCACATAAGAATATTTACCTAATTTCTTAGGTAATTCGTTACGAATACTATTGGCCAAGGCTTTTAATTTGTTTTTCAATATAGGCGCATATGTAGGGTTGGGTGAAATCCAAAAATCAAAATCCTCATCCTTAAAACCACTAAATTCAGTCATGACAATTACCTCCAGATAATTAACGAAATCTTCAATTACTGCTGATACTGCTTTTAATCTTTTATCAGCTTTTATTTCATTTCTTACGCTTAGACAAATGCGATGAATATCATGCCATGAGGTATATCGCAACCTCGCATCATGTAATTTTTTTAATTCCCCCTGATGACTTTTATTGTTTGTAACTACCAACAAAATATCATGACTGGTTAGGGATTTCAAATGGCGAGAAATCTGGCCAAGATCTAGAGGAGCAGCAACCTTAGACTCAATAAACACTTTATTATCGGCAAAGTTTATGACTCCATCAGGCCTGCTTCTCTCTTCATGCTTTTGCAATCTAAAGGAAGTGATTTGTTTCTGAGGAACATCTATTAATTTTAGGAATTTATTAAGAAGAGGGGTGAAATCAACTCGCTTGGCAAATTCGAGCAGATTAATAAGAGCTTTTGTTGTATTGTCCTCTACCTGTCTATCATGCAGAAAATCTTTGACCTTTTTCGAAGGGCCTCTATAGTAATAGAATATATTCTGGTGAGGGTCTCTCATTCCAATTTATTCTTTCTTTCGTTGCTTTCTGGCCTTTTCAAGAGCCGGCATTGTATATTTCTTATAATTATGTTCATCTATAGCCTTTGCTAGCGTTCTGTCAGCCGGACCTTTCAACCCTGAAAACTTCTTTTGCATTTCTTTCAGAAAGCAAACATAATCATCGGCATCGCCGTTTTCATATGCATAGGCATCTCTAATATAGCTATCCCACATCACAAAAACTCTTGGTAACTTTAAATGCATTAGCTTTGGAGATCCCGTTGCTTCGATGCCTTTGATTTTTGCTAATGTTTTAAATATTGTTTTTATTTCAGAGGCGTATTTATCTATATTTATTGTTGCAAAATCTTCTGATTCCATCTTTACGAATAAAGGAGAAAGCTTCCTAACTTTTGCTACAAATGCATCAAGATCGAATTCTTTCATTGCATAACGGAAACGCGCAAAATTCCATGTTGATAGAATAAACATGTACGCTTCGATTTCACATCCCTTATCCATTAGCTTGAGAAACATGGGATAATAATCCCACCGTAACTCTTTTTTGGTAAATGTTTGTAGCTTTTCTTTCATATTGGCTGTCCTTATTTCTACTTAACTTAAGACCTATTAATATGTTATCACCAAACTCAGAGACGTCATAGTATTTTTGTATAACGTATACATTAGTGGTTTATTCAATCATAGTCTACTCAATCGCAAAGCTTACCGTTACCACGGCCATTACCTTCTTATCAAGAGAGGTTGTATCATTCATGCCCCAATCCGATACATCAGTAGAGGTAACAGGAGTGATCTGAAATACCCCCATCCTGGCGTTTCGCATAAAACCGATCTTATTGCCTGTAGCTTTGACCATGCTCTCCGCCCTCTGCTTAGCATTCTGTGTGGCCTTGGCAAGCATTTCGATCTTTAATTCATCGAGTTTGGTATAGAAATACTCAGGGGCGGGAGATTCGAACTCTATTGCCTGGTCTATCAACTCTGTAGATTCCCTCGAGACCTGAGCTATCTTATCAACATCTTTGGATCGGATCTCAACTTCTTGACTGACCCTGTAGCCTTGGATGTCGTTTGTATCATACCCTTTTTCGTTCTTCTGATAGAGGGTTGTGGTCGTCACCGGGGATATTATGATCTCGTTCTGATCGACACCTTTTGAGGTAAGATACTTTTTGACTTTTTCAAGATCTGATCTCAAGGCCTCATATGCTGTTCTAAGAGCGGTGTCGCGCCTGGAAAACATGCCTTTCCATACTATAAAATCACTTTTTATCTCCTTCGTGGCCGAACCGGTAACACTGATCTGCTCCCTCGTAAACTTCATGACTTTTAAAAAACCACCTGACAGAATAATGCTTGATACTATTGTTGCTACCGCAATGCAGACACCTAAAACAATGATCTGTGAATTCTTTAAAAAATTCCCGCTTTCCATTTTAGTCTCCTATTCTTTCTTCGTGACCTTCAATAACTCCTCTTCTATAACCGTCATCATAACCGCGTTCTCCTATCGCAGGGATAGGTGCTATCGGAGGGATTGG
>CAYSSS010000112.1:0-3445 GCA_964433975.1 uncultured Planctomycetia bacterium | reverse complement strand
AGATAACGGCTATCTCTGTCGTGCCGCCGCCTATATCGATGATCATGTTACCGGAGGGTTCTGAGATGGGCAGCCCTACTCCTATGGCCGCAGCCATGGGCTCTTCTATGGTAATTACTTCACGCGCTCCGGCGTGTAAAGCGCTGTCTTCGACGGCCCTCTTCTCCACCTCGGTGATACCCGATGGAATGGCTATAACTATCCTTGGGCGTACAAATCTTTTGGATTTATTGACCTTCTGTATAAAATATCGGAGCATCGCTTCGGAAATCTCAAAATCCGTTATTACCCCGTGCCTCATCGGCCTGATAGCTACTATATTGCCGGGCGTTCTTCCGAGCATCATCTTAGCCTCTTCGCCCACCGCGATAACATTTGAGGTCCCAGCTTCAACGGCTACTACGGACGGCTCGCATAATACTATGCCCTGGTTCTTTAGGTATACTAAGGTGGTGGCTGTGCCGAGGTCTATGCCGATATCATTTGAAAAGAAACCGAATAAATAATTATATATCGCCCGAAGATTATCAAAAAACTTTGACCTCATGCGTATCTCCAATTTTGTGAAACAAAATTGGTCCTGAGGATGCGACAAACAGGAGCATCTGAAGGACCTCTCCTTAACCTAAGCGATGTTAGCAAATAATTATACTATTGTCAAACTAAATAGCTCATTAAAAAATGACGGGAACGACTTCGATACGCTTTGGGCGCCATCGATCTCGCTATAGCCTTTGGCAGCCAATGCCGCTATGCTGAGCGCCATGCAGGTTCTGTGGTCGCCAAAACTTTGGAGCCTCGCTCCTTTAAGCTTCTTCGCCGGCTCAATCACAACATTATCACCTTCCACTCTGAAATCTACACCCATGGACTTGAGGCCGTTTTGCATCGAAGAGATCCTGTCGGTCTCCTTTACCCTCAATTCCCCGACGCCCTTTATTATTGTCGCGCCTTCAGACAACGAGGCGAGCACAAAAATGATCGGCAGTTCATCTATCAATGAAGGCACCATATCCTTAGCGATAGTAATGCCGCGGGTCTTGGAATATTTTATGATCACATCCGCTGTCGGCTCAAAACCTTGGGTCTTCTTTTTAATTATCCTTATATCCGAGCCCATCCTTTGGAGTACCTTTAATATGCCGGCCCTTGTCGGGTTTACGGAAACATTACTTATCTTTATCCTGGAGCCCTTCAGGATCGCCGCCGCTACCATAAAAAAACTGGCGCTCGATATGTCGCCCGGTATCTCGAGCGTACGGGCCTTCAAGCTTGCCGTACCCTTCACCGAAACACTCTTACCGGAGATCTTAATTTTGGCTCCGAAGTATCTCAACATCCTCTCCGTATGATCACGCGATCTTACCGGTTCAAAAACTTTTGTAGTCCCTTTGCAATAGAGTCCGGCAAAAAGGATCGCGCTCTTAATCTGCGCGCTCGCTATTAAGTTTTTGTAGATAATAGGCCTGACTTTTCCACCCGCTATTGAAAGGGGCGGGTATTCACCGCCGCCATTGGCGCTTATCTTGACGCCCATCAACGATAGCGGCTCTACGATCCTTTTCATGGGACGCCGCGATATCCCGGTGTCGCCTGTAAGCATGGAGGCGAAATTTTGTCCCGCCAATATGCCCGCGAGTATCCTCATCGAAGTTCCCGAATTTCCCACGTACAACGGACCGCGCGGCTTAGTTAAACCATGGATCCCCTTGCCTTCAACGATAGTTACATCATCTTTCGTTCTTATGGTGATGCCCATATCGCGGAATGCCTTCGCCGTATAATTACAGTCGTCCGATTCGGCCAGGCCCTTTATCTTAGTCGAGCCGAGCGCTAGAGAGCCTATCATCAGCGCCCTGTGGGATATAGACTTATCTCCCGGAACGATTATCTCTCCTGATATTTTTTTCACCGGTTTTATCCGCACATTCATAATATCCTTTAAGCTATCAGTCGTCAGCTATCAGTCGTCAGCTTTCAGCTATTTTGCTGATAGCTGATAGCTGACAGCTGAAGGCTGAAAGCTATCTTATCACAATTTACCCTTCCTGATCACACCCGCCATCTCCTTCGGAGGCTTGCTCGAAAATTCCATAAATTTTTTTGTGGCGGGATGGATAAAGCCGATCGTAGCGGCATGCAGCATCGGCATCTTAAATTTTCCTTTAGTGCCGTATTTTTCGTCCCCGAGTATCGGATGGCCTATATAGGACAGATGCACCCTTATCTGATGGGTCCTGCCCGTGCCAAGCCTACACTCCAATAATGTAAAATCGCCGAACCTTTTTATCACTTTATAGTGCGTTATAGCTTCCTTGCTGCTTTCATCGTCAAACTTAACGGCCATCTTCTTTCTGTCCCGCACACTCCTGCCGATAGGAAGCTCGATGATCCCGTTATCTAGTTCCACGTTTTTTTCTACCAGGGCCAGGTAGACTCTTTTGGTAGTCTTGTCCTTAAACTGCTTCGCCAATTTTTTATGCGCATCGTCTGTCTTGGCTACGAGAAGAAGGCCGCTCGTTCCCTTGTCGAGCCTGTGGACTATGCCGGGTTTTAAAACTCCTCCTATACCGGAAAGATCTTTACAGTGCGCCAGAAGCGCATTGACCAATGTCCCGGTATAATTGCCCGGAGCCGGATGCGTCACCATGCCCTGCGGTTTGTTCACTACGAGAAGATGTTTATCCTCGTATACTATGTCGAGTGGGATCTTCTGTGCCAATACCGTGGAAACTTCAGGGCTCGGTATGGTTATCTCTATGGTCTCGCCGGCGCTAACTTTGTGATGACGCTTTGGTATCTGGCCATTCAACAGCACCTTGCCCTTCTTGAGCAACCTTTGTAAAAAGACTCGCGAGAAATCCTTTTCGAAATGATCGGCCAGGAATTTATCGAGCCTCTGAGCCCTGTTCTTCTCGCCTACACTGACTTTAAAGATCGTTTCCATTTAAGCAGTCTGTTGATGAAGATGATAGAACATATCATGAATAAACCTAAGCTTATCAATTGTGATATGGTGAGATTGTACAGTATCTTGGGATAATCGCCTCTAAAAAATTCCACAATGAATCTCTTTATAGAATAAAGAAGAACATATCCTAAAAATATTTCGCCTAAAAAAACGCGCTTCTTTTGCCATATCCTTAATATGACAAATATGAGGAGCAGAGCCAGAGCCGAAAATATTTGTGTGGGATATCTTAATACCGACTCGCCGGGAAAGACAACGCTCAACATAAAAGAGGAAGGCGCGACGCTGCCGTAACAACAACCGTTTAGGAAGCATCCGATCCTTCCGAAGGCCTGGGCCAAGGCTATATATGGGGCAAAGAGATCTGCCGCATTCCAAAAACTTATCTTGTTCTTTCGCACAAACCATGCCGCGGTGATCATGCCGAAGATGAACGCACCGTACCAGACAAGTCCCCCTTTGGTCAGATTAAAG
>CAYSSS010000111.1:0-3464 GCA_964433975.1 uncultured Planctomycetia bacterium | reverse complement strand
ACTCTCTAGCCTCATCATACATAAGCCATACTAACTGCCACAAGTCAAGGCGGTAGGCGAGGTATTTTTGATTGTTAAAGATGTGCGAAAGCTATACAATAAGCAAGCAAATATGGAGATGATTATTAACCCATGAGTATACGGCTGACTAGAGATCAAGCATTTCAGGTGGTTCTTAGCTTAAGGACTCCGACTTCAAAAGACCAAGGAACGGTCGGAACCGGTATTTTTATTCTCAAAGACGAAACAAAGCCCTATATGCTCACAGCAACTCATGTTGCACGCGGCTGCAATTTGTCCACATCTGTTGTAATAAGTGATGCTACGAGTAACAGCCGGTCGTTAAGCTTATCCTTATTTAACCCATTATTGAAGTGGATTCATCATCCGATTGCTGACATCTCTGTATTACCTATTAATCCGGATCCTTCTATAGCAAGTCATTTACAAGGTCGTTTCTTTCCGGTCGATCAGTTGAACATCACTGCCTTACCTCCTTCACGCGATGCATATCTGACAGCGGTTGGATTTCCGAATGGACTTGGAGCAACAGGCAAATTTAGCCCTTTTACATTTCGATCGCATGCATCCTCGTCTCTAATTACACTGCCAAGATTCGATACAAAGACACCTTCCGATTTCTTTACATTAGAGAATCCAAGTGTAGGTGGCTACAGCGGTGGGCCAGTTTTTGACTTAGGCTACATAATCGTAGGGGCTATGACCACCAACACTGGGCCTACGATATGCCATGGTATTATGCATGGCACAATATCTGACACCACCGGAGGCAAGATTGCCGCAGTTACGCCTTGCTCATATGTTAAAGATATTATTTAAATCCACGAAGTATAACCTCAGCCATTAGCCCTTGACAAGTGATACTACATATGATATAATCACTTCTGTGGATAGGTTAAATAAGCTACATAAAGAGATTATTAAAAAAATTAATAAATACGAAGAGCTGGCGAAGACTGAACTGGATGCCAAGATAAAATATATCGTACAGCATAGGTTACGGCTTTATAGAGCAAAAAATCAGTTAACACAGAATCAGATGGCGGCAAAATTAGGCGTTAATAATCTTCAAATAATTAGATGGGAGCAAGGTTGTTTTAAACCGCAGATGTGGGCAATGCGGCTTTTAGAAGAACATGACGTTATAGAGAAGGGGTTATTTTCATAGTCGTTCTTTTTGAAGTAACCGGCGGGCAATAGACAAATCCATGCGATTCGTAGGAAAAGATCCAATTCGCGTGGTGTAGCCAAGCAAGATCGCTCGATTTTAGTTTAAGGCAGCTACTTTATAGTAAGTGTCCAGACACTGCTATGAGGTAGCTGTCTTTTTTTATTGTCCAAAACACGGGAGGTGGTTCATGTCGAGGAGAAAGAAAGGAGGCGAAAAGCATATATATTTTGTCTATCAATTAAGTTATTGAACACTAACAAATAACATTAAAGGGAGGACAAATGAAAGTAATAGAAATGGCTATAGACGGACTTAAAGAGGCACCCTATAACCCAAATCGTATGACGAAATCAGTCTTTAGGAAGCTTGTCGAAAACATCAGGAAGAATAAAGTCTATTCTCCGCTAATTTATAATGCGCAAACCGGTCATGTTATCGGCGGCAACCATCGGCTTAGGGCGTTACTAGAATTGGGCTACAAGGCGGTTTTTGTGGTGGTGGTAAATATGTCTTTGGAAGAAGAAATGGCGTTTAATCTGTTTCTTAATAAAAATGTTGGTGAATTTAACCAACCGAGCTTACCTATGATCTTTAATGCTCTTCAGTCTAACCAAGAGCTCTTGGCAGCAACCGGTTTTGAAATGCCTGAGATTTGCCAGATTGCGGATACACATACTGTGCATCCTGTTGAAGAGTTTGATCTTGTAAAAGAATCAGCCAGAAGTAAGAAGGTTATCACAGAACCTGGAGACATAGTTGAACTGGGCGTTAGACGGCATAAAATTGGCTGCGCAAATACCGCAAACCCGAAAACCATGAGTCGATTATTAGGTAAGGAAAAGATTAATTTGGTTCATATGGATTTGCCTTACGGTGCATTTTTTGATCCAGCTAATCGTCCTCAATCACCTAAGGATAGAGTGCGGAAATCAGAATCTATACCTATTAAAAATGACGATTTGGTCGGTCCTAAGTACATTGCTTGGGTCAAGGAAGTTATGGCTGCCATGGCGCCATTTCTTCATGATACGGCACCGATATATCTCTGGAGTGGGTTTGTGAATTTCGGCTCAATGACACAGTTGTTAATTGAGCTGAACTTTCATGTGTCAAATGTGATTACATGGATTAAACCAACAGCGTGTCCTGGCTTTGGTTGTGCGTACAAATTCGCTTCAGAGTTTCTTCTATATGCGTTTCCTAAAGGCAAGGGTAAACAATGTTGGTATGGCCCGAAAAACGAGACCAACGTTTGGGAAATCGACCGGGAGGACGGGGTGTCGGCCTTGCATCCTACCGTTAAGCCTACTGCGCTTGCCAGGCGTGTTTTACGTAACAGCAGTCAGAAGGGTGATATCGTTTTTGATGGATGCATGGGCGTAGGATTCAATCTGCTTGCCTGTGAACAAATGGGCCGAATTTTTAGAGGAGTTGATTGCGAACCTCTATATATTGATTTCTGCGTCAAACGATATGCGCAGGCTTTTGGGATGGCTTCACTTTCATCGGAAGTGAAGCGCAAATATTTTGGAGGTGACCATGCCAAAAAATAAAAAATCCTTTGAAAGACCGGCAAGTTTTTACATACAGGAAATTCAGAACGGAAACATCAAAGTTTCAAGCCTGCCTCCGGAAATAATAGAGCAGATCGTTGAAGTTCTTTATGCCGAAGGGTCTTCAACAACACAGATAGCGCAACTTCTTGATAGAACCGATCGCACTGTGCGGCGTTACCTAGAGGAGATTCGTAAGAAAGATGCTCTTACGCCGAATCTGGAGCAGGCCAAGCAGTTTGTGGGTGAGCTTGTGCAAAAAGCAAGGATAAGCCATGCATATCTTATGAGACTTGCTCGTTCAAAAGACGGCTCGATTGCCGAAAGGACGCAGGCGGAATTTGCGGCTTGGAGAATTATAAAGGAAATGATTGAAAAGCTTCAAAGCTTAACATATCTGCCAATGAAATCGCAAACAATAACAGGTGATATCTACCATCACAATGAGGGAGGTGATAATAGAACATACGAGCAGTTGAAGCAGGATCTTCAAGATATAGAAAGGGTGGCCAGGGAGACCGGCACGTTAGACCCTAAGACGGAAGAGGGCATCAAGCTCTTGCAGAAAAGAATAGAGAAAGCTGAAATAGTCGAAGAGATAGCCGATCTGAATAAAGGCAAGGACGGCGATCAAAACAATAAGGAGGAAGGCCATGAACAGTAATAACTTGTTTAATGATGAGGAGCGTATCCGCCGGGAGGCGGGAGAGAAGTCGCTT
>CAYSSS010000110.1:0-3504 GCA_964433975.1 uncultured Planctomycetia bacterium | reverse complement strand
AACCGAATGCGGAATTTTCTTGCCGGTGAGCGAGGGAAATTTCAGGCCGCGAACAGAGACCTGGAGTGATGGCAGGATACGTGCAGAAATAATGGCAAAGTATTGAATCATAGGGTATAATTTAGTGTAATAAGCGCGCGGTGTGCGCATCAAGGAGAGGGTGTGTCTGAATTACGCTATAATATTATAAATAGAGAGTGGGTCGTCATGGCTACGGAACGCGCGAAGCGGCCGCACGATTTCGTGAAGCCCAAGAAAGACGCTTTGCCCATCCCGGAATTCCGAAAGGGCTGCCCGTTCTGCCCGGGCAACGAGGGCGACGTATCCGGCGAGACTTTCCGTATCGGCGACAAAGCTAATTGGAGCACGAGATCGATATACAACAAGTTCCCTGCGTTATCCCCCAAAGAGAAACTCGTAAGGCATAATGACGGCATCTACCATTCCATATCCGGTTACGGAGTAGCGGAAGTCATCATAGAGAGCCCAAAACATAATCTGAATATCGCCCTCATGTCGGATGAGGAGGTCGAGAATATCATAAAGGCGTACCGGAGCCGCTATCTCTCTCTGCAGAAAAAGGAAGGTATCGAAGCCGTGGTGATATTCAGGAACCATGGCCCGGGCGCGGGGACGAGCCTCGAACATCCGCATTCCCAGCTCATAGCTACGCCAATAGTGCCTCCGCAGATCAGGAACAGGGTCGAGAGCGCTATGGGATTTTTCGATCTAACGGGCAAGTGCATATTCTGCAGCACTCTCGAACAGGAGTTGTCCGCGAAGCTTCGCGTTGTCTCGGAAAATAAGTCATTCGTCTCATTCGTTCCTTACGCCGGAGCCGCTCCTTTTATCACCTGGATATTCCCGAGGCGCCATATGTCATCATTCGGCGATATAGACGACGCTGAAATGAAGAGCTTCGCGTCCATCCTGAAAACGACCATCTCAAAACTCTACTACGGATTGAATAATCCGGACTACAACTATACGATCCGCTCGATACCCGTGAAGGAAGACGGCAAGTCGTATTTTCATTGGTACTTGACTATCGTGCCGAGGATCACGCTGCCCGCCGGGTTCGAAGTCGGTTCGGGAATTTTTATAAACTCTTCTCTGCCTGAGGAGAGCGCGGAATTTTTGAGAAACACCAAAGTTCCCTAATATTTATCGAAGGGATAGGATGAAGGATCTGTTCAGAAAGAGCGCATGCATAACTATAGCGCTCTTTCTGTCTTTATTGGCCGTCACGCCACAAGCCTGCGGCGATGAAGTGCCTCTTCAGGAGAGCGATACGCTCTACCTTTCCCTCGAAGACGTAATTATCACGGCTCTCGAAAACAACCGTGACATCATGATACAGTCCGAAGAAGTCGCCTATGCCCGCGCCAACATAACGGCGGCGCAGAGCAAGTTTTTCCCCCAAGGGAGCATAGGGTACACCTTCACTTACAACGGGTCTGTCATGCTGACCGACAGCCCCTTGGCGTCAACACTCTCAACCAAAAAAGATATAGGCATCTACACGGGATACAAAAGCGATAATCTGGCCACTTTGGCGGGCAGCCAGATGGTCTATGACGGCGGCGCCAGCATCGCCAATCTGAAAGAGGCGCGCGTTAAGCTCAAGATACAGCAGGAGACGTTGACCGCCAGAAAGCTGGATATAGAGTTCGAGGCCAAAAGGTTATTTTACGGTCTTCTCCTTGCTTATGAAACGGCGCGCATAAACCAGGATCTTGTCGATCAGGCCCAGGCGCATTACAAAGATGTAAAGAACAGATACGAACAGGGCACTTCATCGAGGTTCGATGCGCTGCAGTCGAAAGTTCAGATCTCAAAAGCAATCCCGCCGCTGGTGCAGGCGCAAAACTCCATCGAGATAATTTCAAACGACATGAAGAAGCTCTTGTATCTCGACATGAATTGTAAAATAAAACTTAAGGAGAGCCTGCGGTATTCTCCGGTAGATGTAAAGCTGGAAGAGTTCCTCAGCGAGGCATACAAGAACAGCCCACAGATGAACCTCAAGATACTTGGGGTCGACCTTGAAAAATGGGCGATAGAATTCGCCAAATCCGGATGGTATCCGAATATAAACGCGACAGCGAATTATTCAAACAGGTCCGACGATGTGACCAACTGGTTTAATTACAGGCACAGCAACTGGAATGCAGGCATAGGCGGGACGGTTTCGATATTCGACGGCATGTCTACGCTGGCGAAGGTCAGGGAGGCAAGAGCGCGTTACTCCCAGGCCGTCTTCAGCAAGGAGAACATAATAGAGCAGATAGCCGTAGATGTGAGGCGCGGCTGTCTCGACCTCAAAGAGGCGCACGCTATAATACTCTCGCAGAAGGACAGCCTGGCGGAAGCGAAGGACGCGCTTAACATATCCTACGTAGGTTACGATAACGGCGTCATGATAAACCTGGATGTCATAGACGCGCAGGTATCTTTGAGCCAGGTTGAAAAGAATCTTGCCGGCGGCATATACGATTATCTCATGGCAAGCGCCTATCTTGATAAGGTCATGGGGCGGGAGTATCTCTCTTATTATTCCAAAAACTCTGGAGGCATAAATGACAAAGAATAGCAGGCTGATCATTCTGGTATCCACGCTTTTAATAATATGTATCGCTTGCGCGGCTTATTTCGTCATCGAACTTACCCGCGACAAGAGCGTCATAAAAGTCTCCGGCAACATCGAAGGAAACGACGTGCGCATATCTTTCAGGGTCGGGGGGCAGATACTTAATTTGCTGGCGGATGAGGGCTCGGACCTGAGGAAAGGACAGATAGTGGCGAGGCTCAACACCGATGAGCTTACGAAACTGCAGAAAGAGGCCGAAGCTCAATTAAAATCCGCGGAATTCCAATATCAGCTGTCGAAGGACGATTACATCAGGAACGAGAACCTTTTTAAAGTGGGCGCCATCTCCGCGCAGAGGCGTGACCAGTATAAGACGGCTGCCGACACCGACTGGGCGAGCGTAAAAAGAGCCCGGGCCCAGCTGGAACTTTCAAATACCAGGCTTGGATGGGCGGACCTGGCCTCTCCGCTAAATGGCTATGTTCTCGTAAAGAGCGCCGAAGAGGGCGAGGTTGTCCAGGCCGGCGCGCCCGTCTTTACAGCGATAGACCTCAATAATATCTGGGTGACAGCATACATAAACGAAACGGATGTCGGCAAGGTCAACCTTAACCAAAAGGCGACAGTGAAGATAGATTCTTTCCCGGACAAGAGCTACAAGGGGTGGGTGTCGTTCATCTCCCAACAGGCGGAGTTCACACCGAAATACATACAGACGACGACCGAGAGGGTCAAGCTCGTCTACAGGATAAAGGTCAAGGTCGATAACGAGAGCCTTGAATTGAAGCCGGGCTTGCCGGCGGACGCTTACATAAAATAAGAAATTATGCCTTCCATAAAGACGGTCAATCTCACCAGGAAATTCGGCGATCTCATCGCGGTAGATAATCTCAATATATAAGTTGAAGAGGGCG
>CAYSSS010000109.1:1302-3538 GCA_964433975.1 uncultured Planctomycetia bacterium | reverse complement strand
CATAAGGACTTGGGTTTTTTATTTTAAGGAGTGCTTAAAAAATGACCCGTTCGACAGGCTCAGGGTCATCCTGAGCAACTGAAAGGAGCCGAAGGATGAAAGAAAAAAAGCAAAGGGACGAGCTACATATTGAAGCGCTCTTACAGTATGCCAATAACATCATTGCTACATTAAGGGAGCCGTTTTTAGTTCTGGATAAAAACTTAAAAGTCATTTCTGCTAATCATGCTTTCTATGCCACTTTTAAGGCTGCAGAAAAAGAGACAATGGGCCGATTGCTTCCTGATTTAGGCAATAAACAATGGAACATTTCTAAGCTACTTCTTCTTTTAAAGGATATTCTACCGGAAAAGAGAGTCTTAAAAGATTATGAAGTCATGCATAAGTTTGAGCAAATTGGCGAGCGAACCATGGTACTGAATGCTTATCAGGTACGTGTCCCTAAGAAAATAGCAGGGATAATAGCGGCAGAGACGAGAGAAGAAGAAGAAGAAGAATTGATACTACTGGCTATTGAAGACATTACTGAACGTAAGCGTTTACAAGAAGAGTTGAAGGAGTCCGAGCAGCGTTATCGCCGAGCCTTCGAAACATCGCGGGACGGATTATTGCTTGTTCATAAAACCGAAGCCGACATTCTTAATTCTAACGAATCTGCCCAGGAACTACTGGGTTATTCCCATGGGGAGCTTTTGAAAAAGAAGCTATGGGAAATCGGCGTTACCAAAGACGCTAAGGACTTTCGGGGGATGATGTCAAATTTGGAAAAAGATGGTATTGTTAATTACGAAGATGCGCTGATAAAAACCAAAAATGGATTAAACATAAACTCAGAAGTTTTTTTAGTTAACAGGGCAAAAGTGGCCCAATGCAACATCCGCAATATCACCATGCGTAAGGAAACAGAGGCGGTATTAAAGGAATCCGAAATGAGATTCAAAACCATCTTTAATGAGTCCATAGACGGGATGCTTTTAGCAGAGGTAAACTCCAAGCGATTTTCTATGTGCAATCCAGCAATTTGTAAGATGTTAGGATATACCGAAGAAGAGTTGATGAGCATAAGGGTTAACGATATCCATCCTGAGAATGATTGGCCGTTTGTGATACAACAGTTTGAGCGGCAAACAAAAGGAGATTTTAAAGTTACAGCAGGTCTTCCGATGAAGAGAAAAGACGGTAGTATTTTTTATGCTGATGTCAGTGCGTCGCCAATTACCTTAGCCGGAAAAAAATATCTTATGGGAAGTTTCAGGGATATCACCGAAAGCAAAAAGATACAGGATGAATTAAGAGAGAGGATGCAGGACTTGGAGCAGTTCAGTAAATTTGCCGTAGATAGGGAACTGAAGATGGAAGAGCTGGAGAAGAAGGTAAAAGAGCTTGAGGAGAGGCTTAAAGCGAAATGAGATTTAAGGGCGGCATCAGGGCAAAGACTGCGTTTTTCGTCTCCTTGATAACATTCGTGGTTGTCGGAATAGGTGTTATTTTGGGATATTTCTGGGGAGCTGAATTATTGCGGGATGCGATAGGTGAGCAATACAGCCAGATCGCTTTCAGAGCAGGATATTCGGTCGCGGACATACTTAAAGCTAAAGTCGATGCCATAGAAACATACTTGACTGCGCCGGTTATCGCAACTGCTATCAATGCCGCAGATCTGCGCTATAAAAATATGCCTGCGGATGAGATCATCAAGTCCTTTTTAGATATGGATAAAAAGTGGGTCCTCGCTCAAAAGGACAGCTCTTTGGCAAACGGATACCTGAATAGCCCTGCGGGTATCAGGCTGAATGAAATAGTAAAATACGACGATAATATCGGGGAGATGTTTATTACGGATAAATTTGGGGGCTTAGTTGCTTCTTCGGATAAGACGTCAGATTTTTATCAGGCGGACGAAGACTGGTGGCAGGAGACTTATTATGGCGGCAAAGGAAGGGTCTGGCTGGAAGATATTGAATATGACGAATCGAGCAAAACATGGGGAGCACCTCTTGGCATACCGATAAAAGGAGATGAGGGTGAGTTGAACGGTATCTGCAAGACCATGCTGGATACAGACAACCTGTTTGCTCCTTTACACAGGATCCATTTCGGAGAGACCGGATGCGCAATCTTGTTAAACGAAAAAGGGGATATCTTGTCCTATGAAGGCGTTACCCCGTATACCGATAAATTGCTTGACGCCGTACAGATAGAAAAGATGTTAAATTCTAAAAAAATGTGGAAGATA
>CAYSSS010000109.1:0-1202 GCA_964433975.1 uncultured Planctomycetia bacterium | reverse complement strand
GCATTGCTGCACATAATGGGCGATTTGCAGGAGACTTCGCGCGTCAAGGCGCAATTTACCGGAATGGTCTCTCACGAATTAAGAACGCCGCTTTCCGTTATCAAGGAAGGTATATCTGTGGTTTTGGATAAAATAGTCGGAAGCATTAACGAAGAGCAGGAAAAATATTTAGATATAGCTAAAAAGAATGTGGATAGGTTGGATAGGTTGATTGGCGCAGTTTTGGATTTTCAGACGCTGGAATCCGGGAAGATAGAATTTAAGATGGAAGAAGATGATATAAACGGAGCGGTCAAGGAAATACGGCAAGTGATGCTACCAGTAGCAGAGAAAAAGAATCTCTCCTTTACGTGTCAACTCGAAGAGAATCTTCCACGCATAAGGTTTGATCATGATAAAATTATTCAGGTTTTAACCAATTTGGCGAATAATGCCATTAAGTTTACCGAAAAAGGCGGTATTACTATTACCACGAGCAAGGGAGATAATGTTATTCGGGTAACAGTTAAAGATACCGGCCCGGGCATTAAGAAAGAAGACATGCCCAAATTATTTCAGCAATTCGTACAATTACAGAGAAAAATGGGTGGAACGGGCTTAGGATTATCAATTTGTAAACAAATAATAGAAGCGCATAAAGGAAAGATATGGGCAGAATCGGAATTTGGCAAGGGCTCGAGCTTTAATTTCATCATACCGATCAAAGAGCGGAGGGTTTAATATGGCAAAAAGGATACTTGTTGTTGATGATGAGCCGGATATGCTGGATCTGGGGACGGTCAGACTGAAGCATTTAGGGTATGATATCATACCTGTAGTTGATGCCGAAGAGGCATTGGCCTTTCTGAAAAAGGATACCTGTGACCTGATATTATTGGACCTGCTCTTACCCAAAATGCAGGGGGATGAGCTTTGTAAAAAGCTGAAATCCGATGACAAATACAAGCACATCCCGATCATCTTATTTACTGCCAGTGCCATTCGACCCAACCTTCCCGGAGAGGTAAAAAAAATGGGCGCGGATGATTGTATATTAAAACCATTCGAGCCGGAAGAATTACTAGGCAAAGTAAAGAAATTCATAGGATTGCCAACCTAATGATATAGTTTCCGCGACTTTTACCTTCCATTTTTCCCGCTATATTCTCCACTCTTATGCTATAATGTTTCTATGGTGCAAAAATACAAAATATTCGTAAGCG
>CAYSSS010000108.1:0-3549 GCA_964433975.1 uncultured Planctomycetia bacterium | reverse complement strand
CATACGTTATGCCAGCATGATGCACGATATGGGCAAGATAGGCATACCCGACAAGATCATTGATAAAAATACCGCATTGACGGCCTCCGAACATAAAGAGATAAAGAAACATGCGCTCATCGGCAGCAGGATATTCGAAGGCTCAAAATTCCCGCTCGTTAAAGCGTCCGCCCAGATAGCTTTAGCGCATCATGAAAAATACGACGGCACCGGCTATCCCGGCGGCCTCAAAGGAAAAGAGATCCCTCTTTACGCCAGGATCGTGGCGGTGGCGGACTATTTTGACGCGTTCGTCTCCGAAAGGCGCTACAAGAGCGCGCAGACTTTTGACGCCGGGATACGCGAGATAGAAGATAAGGCCGGCACTTTCTTTGATCCCGAGGTGGTGATAGCTTTTCTCAAGATCCGCGACACGGTAAAGGAGATCCTGGCCGCGAACGCGACTATAGAAGATTTTGTAAAGTCCAACAGATAGACGAGGTGAATTTATGAAGTTGTCGAGGCCTCTGGTAGTCTTGGATCTCGAGACGACCGGCACATGGGTGGAGAAGGACAGGATCGTCGAGATAGGCATGATCAGGATAATGCCGGACGGAACGAAGGAAAATTACATAAAACGCGTAAATCCCGGCATGCCGATACCCGCGAACGTCACCAGGATAATTAATATCACGGACGATGACGTCAAGGACGCCCCGCGCTTTAAAGATATCGCCAGGGAAGTAGCCGCTTTTATAGGAGACGCCGATCTCGGCGGTTTCAACGTGCTGCGTTTCGACATACCTTTACTGGAGCGGGAACTGTATGAAGCGGGCGTCAGCTTCAATTGGCGCAGCCGCGCCGTCTACGACGCGCAGAAGGTCTATCATGTGCACGAGAAAAGGGACTTGATGGCCGCCTACCTTCTCTACTGCGGCAAAAAACTGGAGAATGCGCATTCCGCGCTGAACGACGCCGACGCCACCGTAGATATACTCGACGCGCAGATAGAGAGGTACGGCGATAAGGAGAAGGGCATAGAGAGTATCCGGGATATCGACTACGAAAGCAAGAGCGACTATTTCGACAAGGAGCGTAAATTCTGCTGGTGGAACGGGCAGCTCTATCCCATGTTCGGCAAGCATAGCAGGAAGAAACATATAAAAGCTATCGCCAAGGAAGACCGCGCATATCTGGAATGGATACTCACTAAAGATTTCGGCGAGGATATCAGGACGATGATAAAGAAAGCGCTCGCCGGAGAGTTTCCGCAAGCGCCCAAATGAAGAAGATACGATACGAAATAGACCCGCATAACAGGCTCGTCGTAGATAGCTCCGGCAAAAAGAGCGGCCTTCCCAAATTCAGAAGAGTCATCGACGGCCGGTTCAAAGTAGACGAAAATAACGAACTCTCCTATCATATCAAGGCCCCGTACCCGGAAGATGAAATAGTACCCCGCCAGATAAAGCTCAAAGGCGAATGGTCGCTGACCGACGATCACAGGTTGCGCCTCACCCTCGATACGCTGGGCAGGGCAACATTCGGCGACCGTATAACCCTGCAGGGAGAGATCCTGGATGTAAATAAAAACTCCCTGCTCTTCGCCGTTACGACCACGACAAAAGATAATACCCGTTCAACATATGTTCTCGACCTGTCGGGAACCTGGAAGGCCGATGAGCATAACCGCCTCTCCTTTCATGTAAAAAAGGAAGACGGCAGATACGATATCCTCTATTTTAAAGGTGTATGGGAGATAGATAAAAACCAGCAGATCATATATCAATATGAAAAGGCCCGTCTCATACGGAAGAAGAGAGAGTCTCACACTCTTATCTTCAAAGGATACTGGGATATAAAGGACGCGGTCCGTATATCATATCTATTAGGCAAGGGGACGGACTCTTCGTTCGACTTCCGGACGAGCGCCGGCATATTCAGGGAAAATTACATAAAATATGAGCTGGGTATAGGGTCGACAGGACGGTCCGGCCCGGTGAGACGAACCGTCACATTGTTCGGCAGATGGAGCCTGAAGAGAGGCTCCGGCCTGATATTCGAAGTGGAGTACGAAAACGGCAAGACGAAAGAGATTCTCTTCGGCGCAGACGCCAGGCTCACGGACAAAGATACTCTATCGTTTAAGCTTAAGGATAGTGTTGAGGAGAAAGATATGGGCGCCAGCCTTGAGCTGTCTCGTAAGATATTGAAGGGCGACGGCGAAGCCTTCCTGCGTTTACTCAGATCCAATAAAGAGTCGGCTGTCTACACAGGGGCCGCCTGGAGATGGTAAAAACCGGTCGTTTTTGCTATAATAGTAAATCGGTTTGTATTACAAAGAGGAGGGCGGCATGAAAAAGTATCTTTTAGCGGCAGTAGTAATTCTCTCTTTTGCGCTCCTGAGCTCTTCGGTAAATCTTTACGCCAAGGAAAATAAATGGACGAGGCTCGTTGAGGAGTCGGGGCTCGTGCTGGACCAGATCCAGCAGATGCCCGATCAGAATATCCCGGATGATCTATTGCGTGACTGTTCGGCGATAGCGATATTCCCAAGCACTATCTCCGCGGGGTTCATATTCGGCGGTAAGTATGGCCAAGGCATCATGATGGTAAAGGACTCTAAAACCCGCAAATGGTCGGCACCCGCTATATTTACGATCGCGGGCGGCAGCCTGGGTTTCCAGATAGGAGGACAGGCGACCGATTTTGTGCTATTGATAATGAACCGCAGATGCGTTGACGGCATACTTGACGGTCAGTTTAAGCTCGGCGCCGACGCGTCCGTCGCCGCGGGGCCCGTTGGCAGATCCGCGGAGGCGTCTACCGATATTCAGCTGAAAGGCGGCATACTCTCATATTCGAGAAGTCGCGGGTTATTTGCCGGGGTGAAGCTCGAAGGCGCCGTCATCACGCAGCACTGGGACGGGGACAAAGAGCTGTACGGCAAGAGCCTTTCCGCGAGAGAGATATTGCTTGAGAACAAGGCCAAGATGCCGGAGAGCGCAGAGGGCCTCTTAAAGGTGTTGAACAAATATAAGTAGGCCGGCAAAGATCCCTCACCCCTTCGGGGTTCGGGATCCGTTTTGCCGCAAGAGATAGATAGCAAAACGGAGAGATGGCTGAGTGGACATTTTTGCTTTTGCAAAAATGTTCTCGAACACCGAACAAAGTGAGGTGTGAGAGATCTTGAATTCGCAGTTGAAATAATGGTAGTGAGTTCATATCGAGGTCGAAGGCCGAGATCTCCATTAAATGATGGCCGATAAAGGAATTTACAGTAGCGTTTGGTTCGTTTACATTGCAGAGTGCAGAGGTGGCGTGCTGTATGTAGGCATCACTAAAGACGTGTCCAAGCGCATAGAAGAGCATAATAGTACAAAAAAATGCAGGTATACAAGGTATCGGAAGCCTCTCATATTGTTATATGCGGAGGTCAGTGAGAACTATAAAATAGCTCGCAAACGAGAGCTTGAGATAAAGAGGTTTAGCAGAAAGAAGAAATTGGCGTTAATCGGCAAAGATCCCTCACCCCTTCGGGGTTCGGGATCCGTTTTGCCGCAAGAGATA
>CAYSSS010000107.1:0-3569 GCA_964433975.1 uncultured Planctomycetia bacterium | reverse complement strand
ACGCAGGAAGAGTTCTTTCACACGTTCAACACATTATATGACGCGCATAAGCAGATAGTCGTCTCGAGCGACCGCCCCCCTAAAGAGATACGGTCTCTCGAGGAGAGACTCGTCTCGAGATTCGAGTGGGGGCTCGTCACGGATATTCAGCCGCCCGATTTTGAAACGCGCATGGCCATATTGAAGAAGAAGTCCGAGAAGGAGACGATAGCGCTCCCCGACGACGTATATTACTTTCTGGCCGAGAAGATCAAGAGCAATATCCGCGAGCTCGAAGGCGCTCTCATACGCGTCGTCGCCTACGCGAAACTTATCGGCAGGGAGATCTCCGTCGAGATGGTGAAGGAGGTCCTGAAGGATATGATACGCGAAGGCGAGAAGAAAATCACTATCGACATGATCCAGAAGAAGGTCTGCGAATATTTCGATATAAAATTATCCGACATGAAGATAAAGAAGCGCAGCCGCGCGATCGCCTACCCGAGACAGATCGCGATGTATCTGGCCAGGCAGCTCACCGATTATTCTCTGCCGGAAATAGGAGAATATTTCGGCGGAAGGGACCATACCACGGTGATGCACGCGTACGAAAAGATAAAGACCGATTTGAAGGAGAAGAAGGGTTTGAGCGACCTTATCGGGCGCGTCACCGACAACATCGGAGCTTCTTAGGGCGAAAGCTGTGGATAACTTTTTTAGTTGTACATCGAGTTAAAGTCTTGTAACATATTGCGGAAAAGCGCCTTAGCGGCTTATACACACTACTAACAGCCCTACTACGGTTGCTACTAGCTTTAATTAATATAATAAAAGAAGGGAAACGAACTAATGAAATTTGACACAACAAAAGAGACCCTCATAAAAGGCATACAAGAAGTGCAGAGCGCTATAAACCCAAAGACGACATTGCCAATACTCTCAAACATATTAATAGAGGCCGGTAAAGAGACTCTCTCTCTTACAGCCACGGACCTGGATATAGGCATAGTATCAACTATACCGGTAAAGACCGGAACGGAAGGCGTTATAACCGTGCCGGCTAAAAAATTCTTTGACATAATCAAAGAGCTGCCGGATGGAGCGGTAGCGATATCCGTAAAAAAGAATAACCTCGTATATATAGAGTCGACAGGCTGTCTCTTTAAGATAATGGGCCTGCCAAAAGACGAATTCCCTCAACTGCCGGACTTTAAAGACAAGGATTCGATAACGATGCAGCGCCCGAGGTTGAAAAAGATGCTCTCGATGACAAGCTTCGCCATAAGCCGCGACGAGACGAGATATGTTTTGAACGGGGTGCTTTTTGTGATAAAACCCACATATATAAGGATAGTCGCCACGGACGGACGACGGCTGGCGATGGTCGAGGAGAAGAACCAGTCTCCCAAGACCCACGAGAAGAAGGTCATAATACCGGCCAAGACGATATCCGAGCTGGTCAAGCTGCTCGGCGAAGAGGGTGAGGTCAAGATATGCTTCGGCAACAACCAGATGCTATTCGATATGGGCAGCACCAAGGTCGTGTCGCGCCTGATCGAGGGAGACTTCCCGAACTACGAGCAGGTCATACCGAAAGAGATAAAAGACAAGGTACTGATAGCGAGGGCGAGCTTTCTCTCGGCGATGAAAAGGGCGGCTCTCTTCACAAACCCGGACTCTCTCGCGGTGAAGGTGGAGCTGGCGAAAGACAAGATGGTGCTTTCGAAGAACGCTCCTTATATAGGAGAGGCGCACGAGGAGATAGGGGTAGATTACAAGGGTAAGGACCTGGCGATCGGGTTCAACCCGGACTACCTGATAGACGCGCTGAAGAATATCAACGACGAAATGGTTCCCTTTGAAGTCGTGGACGCGGAAAAGCCGGGCGTTATAAGGATAGGCAGCGAATACGTTTACGTAGTCCTGCCGATGCAGATATAGCGCGAGGGCTTATGTGGTTATATGGCGGATGAAGCTAAGAAGCCGTTAGAGGGCCTGGTAAAGAGTATCATAGGCAACTTCGGCGGGAAAGATAAGCTCACCGAAGAGGAGATCCGCTCGGCGTGGAGCCTTGTGGTCGGCAAAAAGGCGGCGAAGCATTCGAGGCCGCGCTCTTTCAGCGACGCGAGGCTCATAGTGCACGTCGACGACTCGAGCTGGCTTTACGAGCTGACGACGCGGAAGAAGCATATATTGAGCAGCCTATCATCGGAATTAAAGGGTAAAAAGTTAAAGGACATAACGTTCAGGATAGGTGACTTAAGATGAGTGAGAAAGAAGCGAAGGGTAAAAAGGTTAAGGAATTTCCCGGCAAAGGGAAGGACGCGGCCGTAAAAAAGTACGACGCGACTACGATACAGGTCCTCGAGGGTGTGGAAGCCGTCAGGAAGAGACCCGCGATGTATGTAGGCGATACGACTTCACGCGGGCTTCACCACATGGTCTACGAGGTCGTGGACAACTCCATCGATGAGTGCATGGGCGGATACGCCACATCAATACAGGTGATAGTCCACGCCGACAATTCCGTCACGGTAATAGACGACGGGCGCGGCATCCCGGTAGATATACACAAGACCATGAATAAGCCGGCGCTCGAGGTGGTAATGACGACGCTGCACGCGGGCGGGAAGTTCGACCATAAGGCTTACAGGGTCTCGGGCGGGCTCCATGGCGTCGGGGTGAGTGTCGTGAACGCGCTCTCCGAATGGCTCGAGGTCGAGGTCAGGCGCGACGGCAAGATATACCACCAGGAATACGAGTGCGGCAAGACGGCATCGAAGCTAAAAGTCATAGGCTCCGCCAAGAATACCGGGACAAAAGTAACTTTCAAAGCCGACAAAGAGATATTCCCCTCCGGCATAAATTACAGCTTTGATATATTGTCGAACCGCCTCAGGGAGCTGGCGTTCCTGAACAAAGACCTGAAGATCGTGCTGAAGGACGAGCGCGCCAAAGGCAGGGAAGTCGAGTTCAAGTTTTCCGGCGGGATAGTGTCGTTTGTGGAGTTCCTGAATAAGAATAAGAATGTCCTTCATAAGAAGGTGGTCTATTTCGCTAAAGAGAAGGACGGTGTGCAGGCAGAGGTGGCGATGCAGTATAACGACGGATACGCGGAGAGCATATTTACCTTCGCTAATAATATAAACACGATAGAAGGCGGCACGCACCTCACCGGATTTAAATCAGCGCTGACCAGGACGATAAACCAGTATTGCAAGACAAAGAAGCTATTAAAGAACGAAGGCTCGACGATATCCGGCGATGACACGAGAGAGGGATTGAGCGCCGTTGTAAGCGCGAAAGTCCCGAACCCGCAATTTGAGGGCCAGACCAAGACCAAGCTCGGCAATTCCGAGGTCGAAGGAATAATAGAATCTATAGTCAACGAAGCGCTAGGCTCGTTCCTTGAAGAGAACCCGCCCGTAGCCAACAAGATAATAGAGAAGGCCGTATTGGCGGCGCGTGCCCGCGAGGCCGCGAGAAAAGCGCGCGAGCTGACGCGGCGAAAGGGCGCCTTAGAAGGCGCGTCTCTGCCGGGCAAACTCGCCGACTGTCAGGAGACCGACGCGAGCCTTTGCGAAGTGTAT
>CAYSSS010000106.1:0-3635 GCA_964433975.1 uncultured Planctomycetia bacterium | reverse complement strand
TAACTCTTTCCGATGGCAAGGCAAAGATAGACGGGACTAATTGCATAGGCTGCGGGGAATGCGTTGTCGTCTGTAAGACAGAGGCTTTGAACGCCAAATGGAGCGAAACACTTGCAAATTTACAGGAGAAGATGGTAGAATATGCCTGCGGTGCGATTAAAGCGGTCGATGGAAGGATAGGCTATATAAATTTCTTGACCAACATCACTAGGGACTGTGACTGCCTGGCCAAGGATGAGCCGAGGATCGTGGAGGATGTCGGAATACTTGCGTCAAACGATCTTGTCGCCATAGATTCGGCCTCGGCCGGCATATTGAACGGCTTAAGGGACAAGGACATATTCAGGGAGGAGTACCCTGATATAGACTGGTCTGTACAGCTCGAGTACGCGTCCAGCCTTGGTCTGGGCGAGACCGATTACAAGTTGAGAGTCGTATAAGTGGGGATATAGACATGCCATCTCAGGAGAGAAGGAAGTTTCCGCGCGTAAAGGATGAGGGCCTTTCTCTTAAATTAAGGCTCGATGATTTTGATTCAGTAACACATACTATGAATATAAGCTCTTCCGGCGTCTACTGTAAGCTGGATAGAGAGCTTCCTCTTATGTCCAGGGTAAAACTTATGTTGATGATACCCGATCCGGTAAAGGACGGCGTTTTAAAGGATCTCAAAGTCGATGGGATAGTGGTGCGGCAGCACCCCGTTACGATAGACGGGGTCGTAAAACACTATGATGTGGCCATATTTTTCGAGGATCTTTCCGAAAGGGACAAGGCAGTAATAGCGGGCTACATAAAGAGAAAGAGCGGAGAGTAGATGTTCTTAATTGTCGGGATAGTATTTCTAATTCTTTTATCGATAACATTGATGATGCTTTGGGGTCATGAAAAAATAGCGATAAAGAGAGTGATCCCCCGCGCCATGGTAGAGGAGTACTGGAACGGGGAAGAGAGGCGCTCGCATCAGAGGTTCCAGAGAAGCCTGGATGTCGACTACAGCGTGGAGAAGAGACCTCATCTGAAGAACGGCACGACCATAGACCTATCCAAAGGAGGAATGAAGCTGCTTCTGGATGATAAACTACCAAAAGGCTCCATACTGGACCTGAAGCTGCATATTCCCGAGAGCAGGCGAACGATTGAAGTGGAGGCGGAAATAATCTGGACCAGTGATGCCGACAGGAAGGATCCTTCGGGCAAAAGATTCTTCTTCAGCGGTTTGAAATTTATCGCGGTCAAAGAGCCTGCCGGAATTCATCTCTCGGAATATTTGGCCAATCTCGAATCCAAGGACTAGCGAAGAAGCGGTATATGGGCAGGATACATCCCCCCGATAAAGCTAAACTCATCGCCGGACTCATATCGAGCGATGAAGTTCTGCTTGATAAGGCAGGCCGATTGCTGGAAAAACAACTTAAAAATAAAACGGATTTCAAGAGCGATATAATAGAATTTACCCATACCGATTATTATGACAAGGAGATGGGCAGAGGATTAAAGAGAAGGTTCATTAGTTTCAAGAGACCCGTGCGGCTGGAGGGCATTGCCAGAGTAAAGCTGCTCACCAATAAGATCGAAAAAATATTCATTGTCGACGGAAAGAGACGCGTCAATATCGATCCCGGCTACATAGACATGGCGAAGCTGGTGCTCTTCTCCACCAAAGATTATACGCATAGAGTTTATGTAGAACGCGGCATATTCGCGGAGGTCACTTTGCACTATAAGAATAAGCGCTTTGACTGCTGGCCCTGGACCTACCCCGATTACAGGTCCGATGAGTACATTCGAATATTTGGTACCATAAGAGAGATGTATATAGACGCGAAAGGGGCCGGGAAGATATGCTAATAAAGAGAAAGAGTCTGATAGTCGGCCTGGTGTCGAGTGTAGTCATAGCGCTGGTACTGGTTATGACGCTGGTTGGTTATTTTATCTATCTTGAGCTCAAGGGCAGAGAATTCAGCAGGGTATATCAGGAACTTTTGGAAAGAGCAAAAGCTAAGGTCTATTCCAAGCACCTCGACATATTCGGACTCGATGCAAGAATTGAAAATACCGGAGCGCTTAAGGGAAAGCCCATAATAGAGGGGGCGATAACCAATGAAGGGTCAAAGGAGGTAGTAAATTTAGAAATAAAACTGAGCTTCCTGGACAAGGACAGCGCCTCGATATATGAACTTACGGCCTATCCACAGCAACCGGCGTTGAGCGGGACCACGCTTACGCGCGCTTCGATCCCACGCCTCTACAACTACACGTACCCAGTCGACGCTCTTAAGCCCGGGGATACGTTAAAATTCAAGAAGATCATAACGAGCTGTCCGACCGAGATATTTTTAGAGCTGAGGGAAGGCGAAAAACCCGCAAAGTCATTCGGAAAATGGTCCGGCAAACTTAAAAGCGAAGTCAAGTCATTAGACCTGTTATAAATGAATAAAATATATTTTACGGTATTTGTGATGCTTATCCTGGGAGTCTTTCTCTTTGCGGGATCGCTGCTCTATCTGGACAAAGAGAAACATAAGACATACTTTTATACGGTCAACCTGGACGGCCATGATACAGGAAATATAAGGGTGGATAAATATGTGATCGACGACAAGATTATATACAAGTCGGTCGATTCTGAGCCTTTTGGGCTGCTCTTTACGGAAACCAGGTCCGGGATGGTCCTTGAGAGAAACGGCATTCTTATCAGTTATTCGAAAGAGAGCCTTTGCAACAGAGTTCGTGATACGGTCTACCTGGAGAATTCAGACAACAACATATCGTTCGTTGCAACTTCGAGCTCGGAGTTCGCGTATCTTACCGGACTTGGTATAAAAGAGGGCACTCTTATATTCGAAAGAGACTCTCCGGTAACCTACCTTCCGATACTGGAGAGATATGACTTCAGGCTCGGAAAGGCGCAGGCCTTCAACGTCTTAACGAGTTTTTCGACCCTGTTACCCCCCATGAAAAGGCTCCTCACTCTCACGTCAATAAGGGACGAATACATCAATGTAGGGTCAAGAAGAGTAAAGGTCGAATGCCTTCTTATAAGGTTAAGGAATGCTCCGCAGGGGGTGCTCTGGGTAACAAAGTCAACTAAAAGCATCGTAATGATAGAATTTCCGGAATTGAAACTCAAGATAACCAGGACGTTATCTCTAAAAAAGGTGAACGAGGTGAATAAGCTGGTCACTAAAAGCGACCTTTACGATGAAGAGGTCGTAAAGTTCAACAGCAAAAAGACCGTCCTTGAAGGAACTCTCACTATTCCAAAGGGAGAAGGGCCGTTTCCCGCCGTACTCTTGTTAGGCCGGACAAACGGCTCGGATCGCGAGAACCAGGGACTATTTACCCGGCTGGCAGACAAATTGGGCGGGGAAGGATTTGCCGTATTTAGATTCGACTATCGAGGTGTAGGGTATTCTGGCGGATCGGCCCAATCAACTACCAGTGACCAGCGATACGAAGACAGCATAGCCGCCCTGGATTATCTATTGCAGAGAAAAGAGATAGACGCAAACAGGGTGGCCGTTATAGGGCACGGCGAGGGAGCGCTTCTTGCATCAAAACTTGCATCGGACAAAGTAAAGGTAAAGACGCTTATATTGATGGCGCCCATGATATCGTTGGAAGGCAAGACC
>CAYSSS010000105.1:0-3636 GCA_964433975.1 uncultured Planctomycetia bacterium | reverse complement strand
CAATCTGCTAAACATGAACCGCTCCTTCCACTATATAGCCGGCCCCTTTAACGGTTTTAATGATCTGCGGGTTTTCCGGGTTTTTTTCCAACTTTTCCCTTAAATGACTTATATGAACATCTATGTTGCCGTATTCAACTTCGTCTTTACCACTCCATGCAGTATCTAACAACTGTCCTCTGGTCAAAAACTCGCCCGGCTTCTTTAGAAGCGCCTTTAATATGGCCCTTTCTTTTTCCGTAAGATGGACTTCTTTCCCTTTAACCTTAACCGTAAAATCTTCGAGGTCTATATCGACATCGCCGCAGCTATATCTTGTAGGTGCTGAAGGCCCTTTTTCTGTTCTGGCAAGAACCCGCTTTACGCGCGCCACAAGCTCTCTTGGGCTAAAAGGTTTTGTTACATAATCATCTGCGCCGCATTCGAACCCTTTTAACTTATCTTCTGTTTCCGAACGAGCGGTAAGCATTATTACAGGTATATCTCCTGCCTTTGATTCGGCCCTTAAACGTTTACATACTTCCCAGCCGTCCATTTTAGGAAGCATTAAGTCCAGGATCATAAGGTCCGGCTTCTCTCTCTTGGCAACAGCTAAAGCGTCTTCGCCGTCACTGGCCGACAGAACTTCGTAGCCGGACATCTCCATATGAAGCCTGACTAGAGAAACCAACTGTTTTTCGTCGTCGACTATGAGTATCTTTTTCTTCGCTCCCATGTATACCTCTCCTTTTTGTTTATCTTTTACAATGAAAGTATAGCTTTTGGAGGTGACGAAATCCTTAAGGGGATGTGAACTGTGTGTGAATTGTAAAACGGGGTATTATCTAGGAATTAAGCTATCGGAATGGTGAAACTGAATGTGGAGCCAAGACCAAGCGTTGATTGTACCCAAACCTGGCCGTTGTGGGCTTGAACTATATGCTTGACGATAGAAAGGCCTAAACCGGTTCCTCCGAGCTCTCGGGAACGGGCTTTATCAACCCTGTAAAACCGCTCGAATATCCTCGGTAGGTCTTTTTCGGAGATACCGATACCTGTATCGGAGATGTCGATCTGGACAACATTTTCTTTTCTGGCGGCGCTTATGGTTACCGACATGCCTTCAGGTGTATATTTTATGGCATTATCCAAGAGATTTAATAAAACTTGGAGCAGCCGCCCCTGGTCACCCAATACCTTTGGTAAATTGCCCGGCACATTCGATTTTATAGCAATCAATTTGTCTTTAGCCGATTTTTCCAATATGCTTATACAACGATTTAATAATGGGGGAATTTCCACAGGTTCAAACTCCATCTTCATCTTATCGGATTCTATCTTAGAGAGATCCAGCAAGTCATCTATAAGATTTGCCAGGCGGTTACTATCTTGATAAATTATATTTAAGAATTCCTTTTTAGTATCTTCGTTTTCAACTTTCCCTTCCAAAAGCGTTTCCGCATAACCTTTGATGCTTGACACGGGAGTGCGTAGTTCATGTGAAACATTTGCCACAAGATCCTTCCTGATCTCTTCCAGACGTTTTAATTCGGTAATATCATGAAAAACCAGGACAGCCCCTTCAATAACATTACCTTTAATTATAGGCACTCCGTTTATCAAAATTGTCTTTTCCCCGGGCAAGTCTATTTTAACTTCCTGCGTCACAATCTTTCTATTTTTAGTTAAAACCTTGTCTACGATCTCCTGTATCACATTATTTCGTATAACCTCCAACGGTTTCCTGCCTTCAGGCGATGATTCTATTAGAAACAGCTTTCTAACAGATGGGTTTACAAGCAGAATCTCGCCTCTTCCATCTGTAATCATTATCCCTTCAAACATGCTCGATAACACCGCCTCCAGCTTGGCCTTTTCAGATGAAATACTATTCACTTTAGCGTTTATTTGATCCGCCATATCGTTCAAGGCTTTGGCAAGATCCCCTGTTTCATCGTTAGAATGCACTATCGTCTTTCGTGAAAAATCTCCGACCGCAAAACGTTTTGCTATGGTGGACATTTCATATAAGGGCTTTGATATCATGACCGAAACAAAAAAACTTGCAATTAATGTGGTGAAAAGAGCGAAAATTATTGTTATGCCTATGGTTTTAAACATTTTTGACTCGATAAACTCTATATCAGAAAGTGGAATAGCCAATCTCAATATGCCGGCAAGCTTTCCTTTTCCTAAAGGAACTGCCATATACAGCATATTTTTTCTTATGGTAGTGCTAAAACGCTTACTCTGACCGAAGCCTTTTTGTATGGCATCCTTAACCTCAGCTCTTGTTATATGATTTTCAAGCTTCGACAGTTCCTCCCTATCTACTTCAGAATCACCTATCACAACACCTTCCGTATTTATGATAGTCGCTCGAACGCCTAAACTCTGACCGATTCGATTGGCAAGATCGTCTGTATCGGCGGAGTTTATCTTCTGGCTTAACTCATTATCAATAAGGTTTTTGTTTAAAAATAGCTCTTTTTTGAGATTATCCTGTATGCGGATTTCAACGTGGGTTTTAAGTTGATTATTGAGATAAAAATATGTCGTGGTAAGTATAACAACTATTAGCGAGCAAAATACAAAGGTTAGCTTCCAATATATCCTAATCCTCATCTTCTTCCTTGAATTTGTAACCTAGGCCCCTTACTGTTTCAATGAAACTGCCGGACTTACCTAGTTTCTCTCTGAGGCGTTTTATGTGTGTATCGATGGTACGGGTATCAATACTTGAGTCCATATCCCAGACATCGGACAAAAGTCTGTCTCGTGTCTGTACCCGGCTTCGTCTTTCCATCAGCGTCACCAAGAGTTTAAATTCCATCTGGGTAAAATCTATAACTTTTCCCTTAACTGTAACTTTATGTTTTGGAATATCAATGGTTATATCACCTGCTGATAGAATGTCTTTTTTGATATCTTCGGCCTTCCCTCTTTTGAGGATAGCTTTCACTCTGAGCACAAGTTCCCTCGGGCTAAACGGCTTAACAATATAGTCGTCTGCTCCCAACTCAAGACCTACGATCCTATCAACCTCCTCACCTTTTGCGGTAAGCATTATTATCGGTATATTCTTAAGCTTTTCCTTCTCCTTTATGGTACGGCAAATCCCAAATCCGTCCATGCCGGGAAGCATTATATCTAGGATTATCAGATCTACTGGCCGGTCATCCAATGCTTCCAGAGCCTTCTCGCCGGTTGCGGCAATAGCACAATCATAATTGGCTTTCTCAAGATTGAATTTTATCAATTTGGAAATATGCTTATCGTCTTCTACAATTAATATGGTTTCTTTCATCTTCTCACCAGTTAGGTTAATTATCTTTTCGGACTTATTTTACCATCCTTTTGGAAGATATTGAAGCAATATTGCGCTCTGTCCTTTGACACCGGTTTTGACACCAAAAATGGCGCTTTTTGGATTTTTAGAACTGACGCCAACTGACGCTGGCTTCCTTTAAGGAAGGGGGATACAGTGATCCCGCCCCGGCTGGTTTACTTATTGAGGCGGGAGAACGCCATAAGGGGGAAACTACGTTTCCCCCTTTGGAATTTTTTTTCAGATTTGCTAACGAGGATTGATGGAAAAAAATTGGCGGAGAGGGTCTACTTCGCCCTAAGACCCGCCTACTACTGGTAGGGCTTCGT
>CAYSSS010000104.1:0-3891 GCA_964433975.1 uncultured Planctomycetia bacterium | reverse complement strand
CGCATCTCTCTTTATAGCCGTAGTACATGGCCGCGCCCTCAAGCTCCTCCTGCACCCTTTTCGGAACGATGGGAAGGGCTATGAGCTGGCTGTGTCCATGTTCAAGTGAGGCACCCGCTACCTTGCCGTAATTTTTGAATATGAGTATATATTTGAATCTCTTATCGCGGCGCAAGTCTATCGAGCGCGATACATAAGCCCATATGACCTGTTCGGCCTCAGCGTAGCTCAGATCGGCGGTATCTCTATTATGCTCATGCGCCTCAATTATGACTTCGTGAGCGCCTATGCCGTTCATCTTGTCAAATACGCCGACACCTTCCTTATTCAGCTCCCCTTCTATTCTCAGTGCCGGGAATTTATTCGACACGGCTCTCAGACTCCATCCCGGACTGTTCGCGGGACCATGTTTCCTGTGGACCAGTATCTCCGGCGGCGTCTGGTCTTCTCTGCCCCAGCAGAAGGGACATGTCGCCTCGCCCTTCTTCTCGTTTAATTCGATCTTGAAATCCTTGACCTCGGGAATTCTGTCGAGATATGTTATTATCCAGCGTCCTGTTACCGGCTCTCGTCTCAGCTCGTTCATATTTTAGCCTCCCTGACGCTCTTACAGGCATCTTCGGGCGGGAGCGGATTGATGTAGAAGCCGCTTCCCCACTCAAACCCCGCTACGCGCGTCAATATGGGAAGCACCTCAAAATGCCAGTGATAGTCATTATCTATCGTATCCCAATATCTCCTTTTATTCATCTGTCTCCTGAATGGCGCGGTATGCAGAACCATATTATAAGGAAAGTCTCCTACCACTTTCTTTAATTTCGCGAATAGCTCACTCGTTATGTCTGCGAAATCTGAAGCCCTCTCTTTCGGGGTCTTGTAAAAATCACACGAATGCTCTTTGGGCAATATCCACGTCTCGAACGGGAACCTCGAAGCAAAGGGCATGATCGCTATGAAATGTTTGGATTCCACGACCACGCGCTTATTTGCCGCGACTTCCTGCTTGATGATATCGCAGAATATGCATCGATCTTTATAATCGTAATATTGCTTAGCCCCGGCAAGCTCCTCTTTGACCCTCTTCAAATTTACAGGCGTGCCAATCAGCTGGATCCTCTGGTGTTTTATATGCCCCCCTCCCGCCGCGCGGCCGTAGTTCTTTACCATGAGGACATACTTTATTCTTGGATCCTTCTCCAGATCTTTAATGCGGTCGATTATGATGTTGAAAGCTTTTGCGATCTGCGCCGATGACGGCGTGCCTTCAGTAACGTGGTCCGGTGTCTCCACCACTATCTCATGAGCCCCTATCGCGTCCATGATGTCATACATACCGTGGCCGCGACGGTTGAGGTCGCCATCGGGATGCAGAAGCGGGAATTTATAAGGGATAACGCGCACTTCCCAGCCGGGCGTATCGGGTTTTGTCCCGGGCTTTCTTAAAGCGCATATTTCCGGAGGTGTCATGCTTTCGTTACCCTGGCAGAACGGGCACTTTTCACCCGCTCCCAGCCCCTCTTTCTCAACCGCGGCAGCGAACTGATCGGGGCGACGCGCTCTTTCCGTAGCTATTATCACCCACCTGCCTATAACGGGGTCTTTCCTCAACTCAGGCATTATTCTCTCCTCTTAAGAATACAAGAAAATCTATGGGATTGACTACACCCAGGATATTCCCGTTCTCATCTTTAACTATTATAAGTTCGCTCTTCCTCGCCTCCGCTTTCTGGAGGGCCGTCTTTAACGACGTATTAGGGCCTACCGTTATGAATCGTCGCTGCATCACTTTTGTAACGGAGGACTTTAACTCTTCCCCGAGCACTTCCGGTATCTTGAATACAACATCTTTCTTTATCGATTTCAGCTTCTCTTGGACGAATTCGTATAGCTCCGTCACCGGTATTCGCCTGCGGCTTATCGGTATCTGCTGGATCGGCTTGCCCTCGATAAAATTTAGATGCGTCTCGAGCTCCGACTGCCCCGTATCGTCATTTATCGAAAGGAAGTATCTTAAAGAACTGTCCGGTATCTCGTCTATCTTTTCCTTCGGTATTGCCGCCAGATAAGAGAGCTCACAGGCGTCTTCTTCTTCGCAATCCAAAAATGTGTAGTTCTCTTTTATGTAGCGCGCCAGAAGATTATCCTGGTCACGATATATGCTCACATATTTTTCAAGAGTATCTATCGCATCGGCTAAGAATACGCCTAATGCAACATCCACGTTATAGAGGAGCCCGCTCGCCACCATAGCCGCGTCATCCGACTGGCCCGGCCCCACATGGTGGCGAATGTACAAGTACTTTATATGCTTTGCGTCACGGTACTTTATCTTGCCTTCATCTACGATCAGTCCGCACTCTTTGAACTCTTCCAGCCTATCCTTGTTCTCCTGGTGCGCCAGCTCCTCGGCGTCGAGGCCCATCTCATCCATGACATCCGTATTGATGAGATAGCACCTGCCGTATCCTATATCTATTTTAAAGAGCCCTTCTGTCCTGTGCCTTACATCTACATCGTCCCTTAATCCGCCCAGGTAGAGGCCCTTAAGGATATCGTGATAATTTACTGTTCTGTCCTTAAATAACGGTATACCTAAGAACGGTTTGCCGTTTCTTGTGACGAGTCTGTCTCGCGGATCATCGCCAAGCGCGCTGTCAACAAACTCAACTATCTCGTCTATTAACTCCTGCCTCTTGGCCTTTGTAGCCTTCGGGGACCGGCCTGCCGCCCTCACTACGTCATCGATGGTCGTATTAACGTAAAAGCGCTTATTGAAGCTGCCGGCGCCGTTATGGGCGCGCCCCTCTATGGACTGCAGGAATATTAGATCTTCTACCTTTGGGTTTGTATATAGGCGTTCCGATGATTTAAGCCTGTGAAAATCCTGCTGTATCAGTTCCCTTGGTGCGACCTTTTTCTGCATGATATTTGTAAGATTATAGCATAGGGGGACTATTATGCAAGATATTTCTAGGTATTAAAGCGGTATCCGATGGGTATTTTATGGCCGCAGAGAAAGGCATCCATATCGAAGGGCTTCTTCGCTTCGATCTGGACGTATTGGATCATGAGGTTGCCTGCACCAGTCTTGACCACGATGCCTTTGTGCTTGATAATATCCACTACTTCTCCGCTGACTCCTTTACTGGAGGCGACTTCAAGAACTTCGGTCTTAAGTATTTTTAAGGTCTTGCCATTGTAGTGCGTATAAGCGCTTGGCCACGGAAGAAGCGCGCGTACTTTATTGTGGATCTTCACAGCGCTTTCATTCCAATTTATAAGCCCGTCTTCCTTCTTCAATTTTGGTGCGTAAGTTGCAGCGGTATTATCCTGTTTGGCGAATCTTGCCTTGCCGGTGCCTATCGACTCGATGGCTTCCATGAGTGCGTCGGCACCGATATCAGCCAGTTTTTCGTTTAAAGTTATATTTGTATCTTCTTTATCTATGGTTATCTCTTTTTTTAGGATTATGTCGCCCTCATCCAACTTCTCGTTCATCTTTATTATTGTTACACCACTGGCAGTATCACCGTTCATTATCGCCCAGTTGGTCGGTGCTGCGCCCCGGTATTTAGGCAGAAGAGAGCTATGGATATTCACACAACCGAATTTTGGGATATCGAGCGCCTCCTTTTTCAGGATCTGGCCGAACGCCACCACTACGAAAAGATCGGCGTTAAGTTTCTTTAAGAAAGCTATAGATCCCTTATTAGATGCGTCATCAGGCTGGTATACGGAAATGCCTTTGGTCTCTGCCAGCACCTTTGTCTGCGGCGGCGACATCTTTAGCCGCCTGCCCCTCTGCCTGTCCGGCTGTGTCACCACGGCCAGCACCTTGTGCTCAGAGTCAAGAAGCTTATGCAGCACCGTCATCGCGAATTCACTAGTCCC
>CAYSSS010000103.1:0-3938 GCA_964433975.1 uncultured Planctomycetia bacterium | reverse complement strand
TCGAGGAGTACTTCGCCGCGGGCCAGAAGGGCTCGAGCGCCATGCCGCACAAGAAAAATCCGATACTCTGCGAGAGGATGGCCGGACTCGCCAGGGTCTTAAGGGCTAACGCCCACGCCGCGATGGACAATATGGTATTGTGGCACGAGCGCGATATCTCGCACTCTTCGGCTGAGCGGGTGATACTGCCGGATTCGACGATACTGCTCGATTACATGATGGATAAGTTTTCAGGGATAGTCGCGAAGCTCGTCGTGAACGAGGATAGGATGCTGGAAAACCTCAATAGGTCGAGGGGGCTGCTCTTCTCGGGCAAGATATTGCTGGAGCTCGTGAATAAAGGTATAAGCCGCAACGAAGCCTATGACCTGGTCCAGCGCGCCGCGTTCATAGCGAAGAAAGACGAGATAGATTTTATGGACGCTCTTCTCTCGGACAACGAGATACGCTCCGCCCTGGGATCGAAGGCGATAGAGGAGATCTTCGACATAAAGTACTACATCAGGAGCGTCGACAGGATATTCAGAAGAGTTGGAATATGACAGGTATCTGTCATTGCGAGGGCGAAGCCCGAAGCAATCTCTAAAAAAAGAGATTGCTTCGCTCGCCTGAAGGTTCGCTCGCAATGACTAAACAGGAGAATGTATGGAGAAATTAAAACAGATATACGAAGGCAAGGCGAAGAAGCTCTACGAGACCGAGGAGAAGGACCTGCTCATCCAGGAGTTTAAGGACGACGCTACGGCGTTCGACGCCACCAAGCGCGGCACCATCGTGAACAAGGGCATTATAAATAATAAACTGTCGGAAAAGATATTCACCCTTCTGCAGAAGAAGGGCATACCGACACATTTCATGAAGCGTATGAATGACCGCGATATGCTCGTGAAGAGAGTCGAGATCGTCCCGATAGAGGTCACCATGCGTAATATTGTCGCCGGCGGGATGGCCAAGCTCTTGGGGCTCAATGAAGGGATAATATTGAAGCAGCCGGTTCTCGAGTGGCACTACAAGGAAGACGCCCTGCACGATCCTCTGATAAACGACGACCATATAAGAGCGCTCGGGATCGCGACCGAAAAGGAGCTCGAGACGATAAAGAATTACTCTTACAAAATAAATGAGCTGATGAAGAAGTTCTTCGATTCCAAGAACCTGATACTCGTAGATTTCAAATTGGAGTTCGGAAGATGCAAGGGCAAGATAATACTTGCAGACGAGATATCGCCCGATACGTGCAGGCTCTGGGACAAGACCACAAAAGAGAAGCTCGACAAAGACAGGTTCCGCCGCGACCTTGGCAACGTAGAGGGCGCGTACCAGGAAGTGCTCCGCAGAGTAATGGAATAATGAGGCGTATAACTTATAAGACGGCCGGGGTTGATATAGATAAGGCGAACGCGCTTGTGAAGGATTATAAGCGCCTCGCGAAGTCCACGGCGACGAAGGGCGTTGTAAGCGATATAGGAAGCTTCGGAGGGCTCTTCCGCCCGGACATCAAGAGATTCAAAGACCCCATCCTCGTATCCTCCACAGACGGCGTCGGAACAAAGCTTAAACTCGCGTTCCTCTTCAATAAGCATGACACTGTAGGGATAGACCTCGTCGCGATGAGCGCCAACGATATTCTGTGCTCGGGCGCAGAGGGCCTCTTCTTCCTCGATTATATCTCGATCGGCAGGATCAAGAGCTCCGTCTTACGAGATATCGTGAGCGGGATAGCGAAAGCCTGCAAAGAGGCAGGCTACGCGCTGATCGGCGGAGAGACCGCCGAGATGCCGGGCATCTATAAGGATGGAGAATACGATCTCGCCGGCTTTGGAGTAGGCATAGCCGACAGGTCCAGGATAATCGACGGTAGAAGTATGAGGCCCGGAGACGTCATAATAGGCCTCGGGTCGAGCGGCCCGCACTCCAACGGCTATTCACTGATAAGAAAGATACTGACCGAAGTTGAGTTAAAGCGCCACGCGAAGGAGCTTTTAGCGCCGACGCGTTTGTACGCCAGGCCTGTGCTCGCGCTAAAAAAGAGAGTAGATATAAAAGGCATAGCGAATATAACCGGAGGCGCCTTTTACGATAAGATGCCGCGCATGATCCCGAAAGGTCTGGCTATAGAGATCGATAAATATTCATGGCGTGTGCCTGCGATCTTCTCATTGATACAAAAAAGAGGCAACGTTGACGACAGAGAGATATACCGCACTCTCAATATGGGCATAGGAATGGCCCTGGCGGTCTCCAGGCGAGATGCCGGGAAAGCCGTAAGGGTATTGGATGATAACGGCGTAAAGAGCTACGTGATCGGCACCGTGGTGAAAGGCAACAGAGAAGTGACGATTTTATGAAGATACTCGTAGTAGGCTCGGGCGGAAGAGAGCACGCTTTGTGCTGGAAGATAGCGAAGAGCGGGCTTTGCGATAAGCTTTACGCGGCACCCGGTAACGGCGGCATATCCGAGACGGCCGAGCTCGTCGATATAAAATCCGATGACATCGCCGGGCTTTTAGATTTCGCGCTCGATAAGAAGATAGACCTGACCGTCGTCGGCCCGGAGGCCGCTCTGGTCGCTGGGATAGTCGATAAATTTGAATCGAAAGGCTTGAAGATATTCGGCCCTTCAAAGAGCTGCGCCCTCATCGAGGGCAGCAAGGTATTCTCAAAAGAGCTGATGAAGAGATTCAGCGTTCCTACAGCGGACTTTCGCGTATTCGACAATGCCGGAGAAGCTCTCAAATATCTCGCCGGAAAACGCCCGCCTCTGGTGGTGAAAGCCGACGGCCTCTGCGCCGGCAAGGGCGTAGTGGTATGCAATACGATAGAGTCCGCTAAAGAAGCGGTGAATCTGATGATGGTGAAGAGAGCCTTTGGCGACGCGGCAAACAAGATCATCGTAGAGGATTGTCTGGTCGGAGAAGAGGCTTCAATAATAGTAGTCTCGGACGGTAAGAACGTGGTGCCCCTTGCTTCGAGCCAGGACCACAAGAGAGTCTTTGACGGTGATAAAGGCCCCAACACGGGCGGCATGGGCGCGTACTCTCCTGCGCCCGCGGTTACCGATACCGTATTTAAAGAGATACTTAATAAGGTGATATCGCCCGTGATAGAGGGCATGGCAAAAGAAGGCAAGCCTTATAAGGGTGTACTCTATGCCGGGATAATGCTTACGAGCGAGGGCCCCAAAGTGCTTGAGTTCAACGCCAGGTTCGGAGATCCGGAGACCCAGGCTATGATGCCGAGACTCGCCGGCGATCTGGTGGATCTCATGCTGAGGTCAATAGACGGGCGCCTGGGGGACTATTCGCTCTCGTGGGACCCAAGGCCGTGCGTTTCTATAGTAGCGGCCTCGGGGGGATATCCGGGTGATTACGAAAAAGGTATCGAGATCAAGGGCCTGGACCTCGTCAAGCCCATGAAGGACGTGGTCGTATTCCATGCGGGGACGAAGTCCGGCAGGCGCGCTACCGACGGCACTAGCACCTTCCTGACCGCAGGCGGAAGAGTGCTGAACGTCACGGCTTTGGGCTCGGATATAAAAGACGCCATCAATAACTGCTACAACGCGATCGGCAAGATATCTTTTGACAGGATGCAATATCGAAGAGATATAGGTTTCAGGGCGGTTCAAAGTTTAAATTAAAAAAAGAGAGGTACGTTTATGGCAAAGAGACCGAAGGTTGCGATAATGATGGGCAGCGATTCCGATCTGCCTACGATGAATGAGGCGGTAAAAGTGCTCACCGAATACGGCGTTGATTGCGAAGTCAAGATAATATCCGCGCACCGCGCTCCCGACGATACCGCGAAGTTTGCCAAGCTCGCCAGGGGAAGGGGTTTCTCGGTGATAATCGCCGGAGCCGGCGGTGCCGCGCATTTAGCCGGGGTGGTTGCGAGTCACACCACGCTTCCCGTCATAGGAGTTCCGATGGAGACGAAAG
>CAYSSS010000102.1:0-3951 GCA_964433975.1 uncultured Planctomycetia bacterium | reverse complement strand
GAAAAGCAGAAACTGATAAGGCTCTGGAAGAAATATAAATAAAACCTATTATATCTTCTAAAATAACATCTTTACAAATCTGAAAATCCAAGTATATTTATTATCAAAAGGATTAATTATGTTAATAGGCGATATAATATATAGGCTAAGAAAAGAAAGAAAGATGACCCTCCTTGAGCTATCTGAGAAATCAGGCGTGGCTTTGGCAACATTAAGCTGCATAGAAAATAGTAAAATGACCGGAACGCTTCAATCTCACATAAATATCTGTAAAGCCCTTGAGATATATATTACTTGAAAGATTTATAATGTCCTTCTTCATCAAAAACCCCCCGCATGCGGCTATAAAAGAAATAAGGCTGGGCCTGTAAATCGCCCTTCCCGCAAACAGGCGCGTCCCACGCTATTACAGGCCCGAATGACGGCGGATCCCATCTCTTTTCTTCTTCCTTAATTGGGCCATCGGCGGCAAAAGGACTTGCCGGCAAGGCCAAAATAGACAAAGCCGTAATTATAGTCAAAATTCTTTTTTCCATGATTTTTTATAACAATTATCGTTTACGTCTTGGGTAGCGGCGTTTTATTATCAGAGAAAGAAGTAGCTATCGTTTTACCCTCAATTTCAATTTTTTTTGTGGAGTAAGAATCATAAATGTATTTACTGCGCGCGGAAATTACAACAAAACCGCCTTTACCAAAACTTTTCTTCACCTTATGGACTCTTCTCATATTGCTCGGCAACATAAATATTGTCTGCCAACAAGTAAAGTTGTTGAATCCTATGCTCTTCAATAAATCTGCTATGTCCTTAACTGTAAAAAAACGCGCTTTTTTATAAAACACTCTTTTCTTCTTTCGATAAAATCTACCCAGAAAACTATCTTTATCTACTATGCCGATAACGATTTTCCCGTTTCTTTTTAAAACCCTTTTTGCCTCTTTTAAAACCTGCCGCGGATTTTTCGTAAAACACAGGGTAATGATAATCAATACATAATCAAAAACGGAATCTTTAAACGAGAGACGTTCTCCAAAACCGAATCGTGCGTCTACGCCTCTTTTTCTGGCTATCTTAATCATATTTTTTGAAGGATCGATTCCGGTCGAAATACCTAAAGCCGCGGCGAACCTGCCGGTGCCTACCCCTATCTCTAATCCGTTTCCTTTATCCGGCAAGACTTTTCTTATAGCCCTTAGCTCCGACAAATACGCAAACTTATTTTTTTCATACCAACTATCGTATCTTTTGTAATAGCGATCAAAAATATTCATCTACAAACCTTGTCTCATGCATAAGAGTCTTTCTTATTTTTTACAAACAATAAAGGGAAAACTATGTCGCTTACGCAGCAAGGAATCCAAACCGCCAAAAATAGAAATACAAAAATAGCAATGTATGAAAACCATCCTAAAACTTCTATTTTGGCCATGATCATATGAAACAAAGACGCCCATGTACTCAATAAGACGTGCCCCGCATGCGGAAATTTCGTTGTAGGCTTAAAATAAGCGATGATTATACCTATAATCGCCAAAGGGTTAACCAGCCACCATTTCTCAATAAAGCCAAGATGTATCCCCCTGTTAGGCATACCAAGCAGAGATTCGGCCGTATAAGGAATTAAAGAATCGCTTATAGTAGCAATGCCCACAGAGCCGACATAACCTATTATGGTCAAAGTCCAGAAATTACATTTCCTTTTGACACAGTTACTTCCTATTCGAGAGCATGTGTGAAGTTCATACATTGCTGCAGTAACAAACGCGCTTAAAAACACGTGTAAAGGATGAAGCACATAAAAGATGTTATATGAAACCTTATAAGGCAATTTCAAAGAAAGCACCATAATGATAATGCCCGTAATCGTCCCAAAAAAAGTAAATGGAGCATGAGCCTTCAATTCTTTTAAAATTTGTTTAAACATATTGACGCTTGTTTTTATTCATATATTTATTTGCTTTGGCTACAACGAGCCAAAGAAGATATGGAAATCGATTTCAACCAATGCGCTATATCTTTCTCGATCTTTTTGCCTTTGTTCTTGAGTAAGCAATATCTGATATTCGAACAGGTATCATCCTTGAATACACAATTGACGGGTTCAATATCGCCCTGAAAGATTTTAGCTATGTCCATTACAGAAATTTCATCAGGCTTTCTATTGAGCAAAAAACCTCCATTTTTGCCTCTCGATGATTTTAAAATATTACGCTTGCTTAATATCTGCATGATCTTTCTCAATAGGGCCTTTGGTATGCGCAAAAATCGGACCAGCTCCGCTACGGTAATCATTTTTTGGGTTCCGGCAATATAGATTAAAGATCGTATAGCATAATTTGTGTTTCTGTTTATCAGTTTCATGTGTTATTTTTTTAATTTAAACTTCAATCGTTTCCACGTGCTCATATAATCTATTATCAATCTACCGTTTAGGTGATTGATTTCGTGCTGCAGAACCCTGGCCAATAACCCGCTTGTTTTCAGCTCTATTATTTTACTTTCCTCGTTCAGCCCTTTTACAGTAATAACGGCGGGTCTTTTTATATCAACCGCCACGTCAATAACGCTTAGGCATCCTTCTATCATAGTATCGAATCCGCTCGTATCCAAAATTTCAGGATTGGCCAATTTTATGGTTATATCTTCAACGCTGGCAACTATCAATCTTTTAGATATGCCAACTTGCGGCGCAGCCAACCCTATACCACAGAAGTGCCTCATGGTAAAAAGCATATCATTGAAAATCTTTCTTTCGCTCTCTGCAACGCTTTTTACGGGTGAGCATTCTTTTCGCAATATTTTATCCGGATACTTTTTTATTACCAGTGGCGACATACTCTTTCACCTTTCCTTTAATTCATTTAGTCTTATGCAATAAAATTACATCTCCAAGCCGACATCTTACATCCTGAGCGATAACCGGACATTTTGCCATAAAAAGGAAAAATACCGGTCTATTGCAATCTGATAAAGCTTCAAAATTACCCTGCCCTTTGCTGATGATCATATCAGCACGCTTGAATATTTTTAAAAACCTTTTTGAGCATAAAGAAAGTACCGTTCCCGGAGTATCTAAGCCGCTAGAGATAATGCGCGCCGTCTTCTCAATGCCTGCCATACGCGCATCTTCCCATAAGGCATCGTTTATAACCGGTTTTTCTTTTACGGCATAAATGATATTTTTAATTTTATCTGTCCTCTTTATTTCTTCGATTAAAACTCTGTCAAATACAACTTCCCTCGCATTATCAGCCAGATATAAAATGATTTTGGCGTTCTTTAAAGTATGCTTAAAATTCTTATAATTAAATATTGATTTAGACTCCTCCCTGATAGCGCTATTCTCTTCGGCCAGGATTCTGCCAAGCTCCTCCCGAATATTTAAAGAATTTTTCACGCCATAATCGATTATATTGCCGGCTATCGCCAATTCGACCGCTGTCAACAGGCTATCGCGCGAATGGGCTACTTTTTTCTTCAGCTTGGGGTAAACGCTCAAGGCAAGCTTATTACTTTTTTCTTTTATCTTCTCGTAAGGGTCGCCGTTACCGGTCATCTTTTTAATAATTCCATATATAATTCTTGCCATTTCAGGCGGACCAAAAATAAGGGGAAATTCCGGTATACGCAACGCAACCTCATTTAGTATCTTCTTTTGTGTTTTTTCGCTCGCCCCGGAAAGCCTCGCCGCTCCCAGCGCCTGCTTAAAAAAACATGGAATACACTCCAAATATGTTTTCATCCGTTATTTAAATCTTCCTTATGGCATCCTGTGCGGCCACAACAATTGGATACATTGTAGGCGCGCTCGTCAAATATGGCTGGGTCGCTATCTGTAGCGTCTCAAGCTCTGTGGCTGACATTCTCTTTTGTATGGCGACACCAATAAGGTTTATTAGCTCACCGCAGCTAAACCCACCGGCAACCTGACCGCCCAATAGAATCCCCGA
>CAYSSS010000101.1:0-3977 GCA_964433975.1 uncultured Planctomycetia bacterium | reverse complement strand
CCGAGCGCGCCGTTGGCTGGGACATGGTGATATCGAGATACGGCGAAGGCGATGTCGTGGACGGCAAGGTCAGTAAGAAGGTGAAGGGCGGATTCATGGTAGATATAGGCGTGGAGGCGTTCCTGCCCGCAAGCCAGGCCGCCTTAAAGACGTTCGGCAATTTGAACCAGATGGTCGGCCAGGCGTTCCCGTTCAAGATCATCAAGATAAACAAGCCGCGTAAGAATATCGTGGTTTCAAGAAAAGACGCTATGCAGCAGCAGAAGGATGAAGACAAGAAGAAGGTCTTCGAGACCCTGCAGAAGAGCACCCTTATAAGCGGCATAGTAAGGAATATCACCGACTTCGGAGCTTTTATTGAGATAAACGCCGGCATCATAGGGTTATTGCACATAACCGATATGAGCTGGGGCAGGGTCTCTCATCCGAGCGAAGTCCTCGCTATAGGGGATACGATAGACGTCATGGTCTTGGACTTCGACCCCAACAGCATGAAGGTCTCGTTAGGTTTGAAGCAGAAGACCCCAAATCCCTGGGAGACCGTAGATACGAAATATCCGGCGGGTACCAAGGTTAAGGGGACTGTCGTCAATCTCATGCCTTACGGCGCATTCGTTGAGCTCGAAAAGGGCGTAGAGGGATTACTGCATATCTCGGAGCTCTCATGGACCAAGAAGTATAATCACCCGAACGAACTGCTGGCGATAGGCGACAGGATAGAGGCGCAGGTTTTGGATGCGGACAAAGCCAACCGCAAGATCTCTCTGGGTTTAAAGCAGCTTGAATCGAACCCGTGGGTCGGCGTAGATACAAAGTATCCGGTCGGCACCAAGGTTAAAGGTAAGATCAGGAACCTTACCGACTACGGGGCGTTTGTTGAGCTTGAGGACGGTATCGATGGCCTGATCCATGTATCGGATATATCCTGGACGAAGAGGATAGGCCACCCCAAGGATGTCTTCAAAAAAGGAGAGAAGGTCGAAGCTGTCGTATTGGCAGTGGACCCCAACAACAGAAAGATATCTCTCGGCGTACGGCAGTTGAGCGCCGATCCATGGGAAGAGATCGCCGGCAAATACCCTCCGGACAGTCAGATGAACGGGAAGGTAACAAAGATCGCGAACTTCGGGCTGTTTGTTGAGATAGCCTCCGACCTCGAAGGCTTGGCTCATGTATCCGAGATAAATTTATCCGAAGGCGAGAAGCTTGAAGAGAAGTTTAAGGTAGGCGATGAGTTTAAGGTTAAAGTGGTCAAGGTCGATTCTGTTACTCACAAGATAGCGTTGAGCCTGAAAGTATAAGCCCGCGATTGATTCAGGCGAAATACTGGACAACTTGTAAAGATGATGGTCTATAGTGCAGTATAGTTACTTCCTGTCGAAGAACGGGTTTTTACCCGTAACGCTCAATGGGATACCGAGGGCCTGCTTAACGGTTTGACTGAAAAGTTTCAGATCGAGGCAGGCCCTTCCTATTGAGTACATCACCCGGTTGTCAGCGTGGAAGGAGTTGGCTACCCCCGCCGCGGAGTCGATGGCTATGCCAAGATCTATAGAATTGTAGGCGCAGACGCCAATTGTCGCGCCAAGCTCGGCGCAAGTCCGGTATCCGCAATAGCCGCAGTTGAGTCCGGCAGGATTAGACTTCACCCCTATAGCCAAAATTACAGGCGAATCTTGTATCGAGTTGGCGTCCCGTTCCATGCTCGGCCGGTTCTCTTTATTTGAGATCTCGCGCATCTTATCACAGAGCTTCTTCCTCGCAGGTTCGTCATCGATAGCGATCGTCTCGATATTGTCTATGCCGCGCGTCTTCGGCGCGGTCCTCGCCGCTACCGCCATGAATTCCGCCACATCCTTAACCGCCGCCCTCTCCAACTCATTCGAATTCCTCATATATTTCACCTCGGCTTAAGGATATCACGCACTCATCGTATGGTCAATAATTTTTTCGTTACAACAGGCAGGCGTGGACCTTGCGGGGCCCGCCTTCCGCGGACATAAATTGGATTAGGCATACCAATTTATTCGGAAAAATTTTGATGTCCGTCCAACCTGCCAACCAGGTAATAGCTTGAGCAGTTTGTCCGGCCTTTCCAAATTGCCATAATGTATCAAAATTTTTAACGCCGCTTCAGGCGGTACCCCGCAAGGTCCGCCTGCCATAACCATGCATTAATTCAGCAAGAACGCTAGATTAGAACGCTCATGTCGCAGGCGAGACCTGGTGTCCCAGCCCGACGCTGATGTCAAAAATTCTGACACCTTATGGCGGTACAGGAAAAATTTTAAATTCCTGAAAGAAGTTAAAATTTCCCCTCGCTCGCTAGCAGGAAATTCCGCATCGAGCTCGGGGGATTTCTCAGCGTACGTACAGGCGAAATTTTTGTCAGAATTTTTACATAGCAAATTGTATGCCTAATGCAATTTGCGTCAGCGGAGGGCGGATACCAGGTCTCGCCGTCTGCGACGCACTTGAAAAATTCGCTGTGAAATATGCGCCCGATGATGTATAATCACTTCTCACAAATTGAAAGGATTTGCCTGTGGATAGATATAAGACTAAATCGCTAAGTGCAATTGAAGAGAAGATGGCGGGTGTTGACGAAGGCTCTCTGAGGTACAAGATCCTGTCGAGCGCCAAGAGCTTCAAGACCTCATGGATAGACCTGGGGCAGTCGCTCTACAGCGTCTGGAAGGACAAGATCTTCAAGGAGTGGGGCTTCCTCACATTCGACGCCTACACATCTAAGGAGATAGGTATAAGGAAGAATACTGCCCTTAAGCTGCTCAAGACGTACTACTTTCTGGAGAAAGAGGAGTCGCATCTCCTTAATAAGGGATATGTCGATACCAAGGATGCTTCCGAAGTACCGAGCTATGAGGCGGTGGATGTGCTGCGCCTCGCGAAGAAGAAACAGATGCTCGATGAAGACGATTATAAGCGGTTTAGAAAAGACGTGCTGGAGAAGGGTAAGGACGCGCGCGAAGTGAAGAAGGACCTTACTCTCCTTCTCAAGCAGAGGGAAGAGCTCGAGCCGGATGAGGCCAGGAAGAAGAGGCGAGAGGCCACCATAAAGAGGTTCTTGACTTGCTTAAGATCGCTTAAGACCGAGATTGAAGTGACCAAGGTCTTGCCGTCAGATGTGCTTAAACAGACTAAGATGCTGATAGATAGGATAGAAGCTGAAATTTGAGGTAGGCATATGAGATATACCAAGGGCAGCATCGGCAGGATATTCCTGTTAAAGTTCGAAGACGATGACATCGTTCTGAATGAATTAGATGGGTTCGCAAGACGTGAGAAGCTCAAGGCCGCTGCGTTCATATTCTTAGGCGCGCTCAAAAAAGGCCACATAGTCACAGGCCCGAAGAAGCCCGTCATACCGCCTGAGCCCAACTGGAAGAAGTTCAAGGACGGATGGGAGGTCATGGGAATAGGCACGATATTTACTAACAAAAAAGGGCCTCAGATCCATATCCATACCTCGATGGGAAAGAAGGATAAGGTCATCACTGGATGCGTGCGTAAAGATTCCAAGGTCTTTCTTGTCGTAGAGGCGATCGTGTTCGAGCTAAAGGGCGTTAAGGCAATCAAAGCCATAGATCCAGCGACCGGCCTCAACCTGCTGAAGATATTATAAGACCCTTCGACAAAAGCTCAGGGTCTTATACTGAGCCTGTCGAAGTATAAGATTGTTCTTGACAAAATTGCCCGGGTAGTGTAGAATCCCTTCAAGTAGTAGTTGAGGTTAATAGCATCTTGGACCGTGAGGCAGAGACTAGACCTTACGGTTTTTTGTTTGTCTGGCTATGGAGTAAGGACAAACAATCCGCCGAAGCATCCAAGCTATCACACGTTGATTGCGAAGGCGGATGATCCCTCAGCAAATACTTAATATAGTTGAAAGGAGGAACACGAAACAATGGAAAAGGGTAAAGTAAAATGGTTTAACAACCAAAAAGGTTATGGATTTA
>CAYSSS010000100.1:0-4105 GCA_964433975.1 uncultured Planctomycetia bacterium | reverse complement strand
AAATTATTTGTATTTTTTCCAGAGGCGGATGAGCTTTTCTTTGTCTTCAGGGGATATGTCGCGGAATTGAACTCCTATAACAAAGTACTTCTTATATTTTCCCTTTACCTGCTTAAACCACCTTATCTCGCCGTTTACCCTTATTAGATTAAGGCTCTCTTCATCCGGGATGAGCATCTTCATCTGAAGCTTAGATTCTTTAGGCAGCGGTTTTGAGCACATTACCTTCATGCCTTCGGGCGAGAAATCCAGGCCCGACTCGTCGCAGAATTTCGGGTTATTTTTTATATTGTCGAACCTTAGGTGCTTACCCTTAGCATCAACAGAGACTATATTTACCGCGAAGAACTTCTGTGCCCTTTTAAATTTTCGCTTCTCTTTCATCTATTCACCTATCAGGTATTTTAAGGTATTTAGGACGGTTGCAAGGCTTACAGGCTTTTCTATATAACCCTCTATCTTAAGGTCAGCTAAGTGTATATCGGAAACATCCTGGGGGTGGCCGGTTATTATAATTACCGGGGTGTTCGACACCTTACGGATTATCTTAAGCACTTCCATGCCGTCGATGTCGGGCATCTTCAGGTCTAATAAAACTATATCCGGTTTTATCTCCTCGAAGTACTCTAACCCCATTTGCCCGTTGAATGCCAGAAATACCTTATAATTATGCGGAATCAGAAAAGAATAGAGCATCTCGCAAATCTCCTGCTCATCGTCTATTATAAGTATCTTTTTGGCTGAAGGAGGCATTCCGGACGGCGGCGCCTGGGGGATGGTGCCCTTTTTACTCTTTACTTTAGAGATATAATCTAATATCCCTTCAACATCGGTGGCGTCGAGCTCGCATACCTTTTCTCCGTCTACATAGATCTCATTCTTAAGTATCTCGATCCTCTTATCTTTAGGTTGGCCCAAAAGGCGCGCGATAGTTATATTGAGCACCCTGGCCATACGGTTAAGTTCGGCAAGTTTTGGCGTTCTCTTGCTCGACTCCCACATACCTACCGTAGATTGAGCGACTCCGAGTTTCTCGGCTAGCTCCTGCTGAGAGAGGCTCTTTAACTCACGTATGCGTTTTAGATTATCGGCGAAACTCATAGTGGAAGTATATCACATGCCCGGAGAAAGGCAACACATAATGTGATTTATTTTGCAGGAGGTCTTGACATTATCACAATATGTGATATACTTGTGGCAGGAAAGAAGGTGAGCTAATATGAATGTGCTTATCGTGATTCAAAAGGGCTTATCTCAGAAGTTTTTGGTGAATCTCCACACGGAAAAGCTTAAAGAGGAAGTAAGGGGGCTTATAGGCGACCGCAAGCACACCCAGGCGATTGTCGCCGCTCTTACCAAGGGCCGGTTTGAACGCGAAGTTGCCCACGAAGACCTTAAAGACCTCCGTGCCGACCTCATTCTCTCCGAATACAGCGCCAGCTGGGATCTGAAGAAGTAGACGCGTTATAGTCATGGATTTCCAAGGGGGGAACGTAATTTCCCCCCTTCCCTTAGCTATCCCGATCCTTTTACATAGGTATCACTTTAGGCGACCTAAGTGCAATAAAGATTTTATACTTGACAAAAGTAGTCAAGTTTGGTACAATTTAACCATGAAACTTTCGACGAAATCTACATATGGGCTGAGGGCGATGCTTAATGTCGCTATGGAATCTAACGGGGTGGCGGTGCCGATATCCGATATTTCAAAAAAAGAGGGAATATCGGTCCAATATCTGGAGCAGCTTCTGAACAAGCTGCGCCATGAGGGATTGATCGAGAGCGTCCGCGGGCCTAAGGGGGGGTATTTGCTTTCGAAGGAGCCTGTTAATATTACCGTAGCCGATATAGTGAAGGCGTTGGAAGGCGACATACGCCTTTCGCATTGCGTAAGTTCCGCCAAGGTGCTCGGCGGAAATTGCAAAAAAACGAGATCGTGCGTGCCGAAGATAGTCTGGCTGAAATTATCTAACGCTATAAACGAGTGTCTTGAATCTATGACACTGGAAGACCTGTGCAAAGAATCGCGAAAGATCAGGGGGAGCTAAAATGAGAAAAGTCTACATGGATAATAACGCCACGACGAGGATGCGCGAAGAGGTGCTGGATGCGATGCTCCCCTTTTACAGAGAGATATATGGAAACGCGTCCAGTATACACGCCTTCGGCAGGCCCGCCCGGACCGCGGTAGATGAAGCGCGCGCCAAGGTGGCGGGGCTTCTGGGCGTGGCGCACGAAGACATAGTATTCACGTCGGGCGGTACGGAAGCCGATAATCTCGCGATAAAAGGCGCCGCCGGCGCGTTAAAATCGAAGGGCGACCATATAATAACCTGCGCCATTGAGCACCATGCGGTTTTAAATTCCTGCAAATACCTGGAAAAAAATGGGTTTAAAGTTACGTACGTGGGGGTTGATAAAGAAGGCGTCATAAAACTGGATGAGCTAAAAAGCGCTATAACGCCAAAGACTACGCTCATTACCGTTATGTGGGCAAATAATGAGGTTGGGACGATAGAGCCTATCGGGGAGATAGGGAAGCTCGCAAGAGAAAAAGGCATATGTTTTCACACCGACGCCGTTCAGGCGGCCGGAAAGATACCAATGGAGTTGGAAAAAATGCCGATAGACCTTCTTTCTATATCCGCGCATAAGTTCTACGGGCCGAAAGGCGTAGGAGCGCTCTATATAAGGAAAGGGACTAAGATAGCGCCTCAGCTTCACGGCGGCTACCAGGAGATGAAGAAACGCGCCGGGACCGAGAATGTGGCGGGCGTTGTCGGTATGGGCCGCGCCGCGGAACTTGCAAAAAAAGAGATCCCCGAAGAAGTAAGAGAGCTTACCGGATTAAGGGACTATCTTTATAAGGGCATCACTTCAAAAATACCGGACGTAACGCTTAACGGCCATCCGACGGAGAGACTCCCTAATACGCTGAATGTGAGGTTTAAATATCTCGAGGGTGAATCTATAGTGCTAAATCTCGATCTGGACGGCATTGCGGTTTCGACGGGTTCAGCCTGCACCTCCGGGTCACTCGAGCCGTCGCACGTATTGATGGCTATGGGCGTCGATGCGGCCGAGACGCAGGGGTCGATAAGATTTTCATTGGGTAAAGATAATACAAAAGAAGATGCGGATCATGTCATAGCGGTGCTTCCTCCGATAATTCAGAGGTTGCGCGACATGTCGCCTTTATACGAGAAAGGAAAATAATTATGGAAGGGCAATATTCGGAAAAAGTGATGGAACATTTTAAAAATCCGCACAACGTCGGAGAGATACCGGACGCAAGCGGCATAGGCAACGTCGGTAATCCGGTTTGCGGGGATATTATGCGCCTTTATATAAAAGTCGACGGTAACGAAATAATAACCGACGCGAAATTTAAGACCTTTGGCTGCGGGGCCGCGATAGCCACCTCCAGCATGGTTACGGATCTTGTAAAAGGAAAGACAATAGACGAGGCGCTGAAGGTTTCAAACCATGCGGTTGCCGAAGCGCTCGGAGGGCTGCCTAAAATAAAGATGCATTGTTCGGTGCTTGCCGAAGAGGCTCTTCGCGGAGCGATAAACGATTATATTGCAAAGAAGAAAGCGGCGAAAGCTTAAAATTATCGTATGAAACATAAGATAAGGCATGAAATAAGGCATAAGATAAAAACGTGTTCCGAGCTTGAAAAATCCCGCAAAAGTGATATAATTAAGGCTAGGTTATTTAAAGAAGAGGCGTTCAAAAAAGCTAAAGTGGTGATGTTCTACGTTTCGCTGAAAGACGAGGTCGATACGACCTCGATGATCGACGAGGCGGTAAAAGCGGGAAAGAGGGTTTGTGTTCCCGTGATCTTTAGGGAAGATAAACGACTTATAGCAGGCGAGATAAAGGATAGGGTTAAGGATTTGGAGAGACAGCATTTCGGAATCTTCCAGCCAAGAGCTGGACATGTAAGAGAGGTTCCATTCGAAGATATAGATCTTGTGATCGTGCCGGGCGTGGCTTTTGATAAATATAATATGAGGCTGGGCCGCGGGCACGGATATTACGACAGGTTCCTCTCGTCTCTACCGGATCGCACGAGAACAATAGGCCTTGCCTTTGATTTCCA
>CAYSSS010000099.1:0-4108 GCA_964433975.1 uncultured Planctomycetia bacterium | reverse complement strand
CTATCCTAGTCTCAAAAAACAGAAAGTCTATTATCGACTTGGCATTAACCAAGCCAATAACCTCAAAAGCTGCTTCTGTAGGAGATACTCCTGTGGGAATCATCTTCTTAACCCCTTCCAATAACTTGACTTAGCATCGTTTTGGAGCCTAATAAATAAAAAATCCTCAAACCTATACAGTCTGAGGACATAATAACTCCCTGCTTCCTATCGTGAATTCTAAATAATAAGTGTGGTGACTACCAAGTGTCCTAGCTAAACCATAAGCTTTGAACGCACGTCTATGTTGGTCTGGTCGTCGTTCCAGATGAGTTTACCGAACTCCCAGCTTATCGTTGCATCCCAGTCTATAGTGTCACGTCCGGGCCTCAATATATCGTCATTTTCTTTTACGGTAGATCCGCCCTCCCAGTGCCAAAGGTCTGTAGTATTCCTATCTACGCCAAATGACACCTTGGGCAATAGGGCACTCATCTTTGATTCCGCGCGCCACCTCTTTATTTTTTCAGGACTCACTTCGGCATACTTGATGGCTGCGTCACGCAACTCCCGGAATGTGGGCTCGCCATCAAGGACTATCTTCAGGGTCTTAACGCTACTTTCGATATCGGGGTACTTACTCATCATATAATCACCGCCCTCGAAAGAATGGAGCCCCTTATCGGTCACCGCGAGCAAGACCTTCTCGTCTTCACCCGCGAATATCAGGCGGTTGATGGCGAGGCTTTTGGCCATCCCCCTGTATAGCTCAAGCCAGCTCGCCCTCTCTTTCGAATACTCAAATACGCCTTTTGTCGAGGCGCAATAGATCATCTTGTTCTTCGCAGATATCAAGATATAATTTATTGAGCCTCTTAAACCTGCGCGGGAGTAACTATTCCAGCTCTTCGCGCCATCATCACTATAGAGGATCTCTTCACCGTATGCTGTATAGACCCTTTCATCGTCTATAGAGATGGATCTTATAGAGGTATCCTCTTCTATCTCTTCGGCATAATATTCTTCGGGCTCTTCCGTCTCGCTCTTCTCTGCCGGATTTCCGATAAGAGCGCGCTGCCACCCATCAAGACCGGGCCTCATAATGTATAAACCCCCCTCGGTCGCGGCATACATAAGCTCCTTATTAAGCGCCAGGCACTTGACGGACGAGTCTTTCAATACGCCACTTATATTATGCCACCTGTTACCAAGATCCTCGCTTAAGAATATACCCTTTCTGGTGCCTATGATGACCTTATTACGGTAATGTCTTGAGAGTTCTATATAGGTAATATTGTTCTTATCCGGCAGGATCGTCCTGAATACATCTTTCCAGGTAGCGCCATAATCCTCCGATCTGAATAATCCGCGTTTTGTTCCCACAAAGACTATACGGCCCCTTGCCGCCACGCAATTTATCTCGTTATTTCCACCCGATGGAATGGTAAAGACGCTCTCCCATCTCTCTTTAGCGTCTTTTGCCTTATATAGAACGCTCCTTGTCGCTATAAATAGTAGATCCTTGTTAAATACGGCCGTCTTCAACTCGGTATTCTTTACCGCCCCGTCCCTCGCCACCCAAGCCTCCTGCGCATGCGAAGAAACGAACGATAACAATAGAACTGAAACCGCCAGAACCGTTATCCTTCTACGCATAAAGTCCTCCTCTATTATTCCTAATCAGGTTAGGCTTGTGAAAATTCACGAGTCTAACCTGATTAGATATGCTGATCCTATCGCTTATTTGATGTTTTGTCAACATGTATTTTATTATTCATCAACTACAATCACACCGTCATTGCGAGGCCTTTAGGCCGAAGCAATCTCTATTTTCATGGGCCTAACCCAGGTAAATATGTTATAATCGCTGGATGATAAAAAATAACGCCTTGCGCATCTTAAGCATAACCATAATTCTCTGCGTAATCTACGCGTCATGGATCGCCGGCCTTGACCAGGTCCAGATAGCCAACCTGAAAGTGCTCGACGCGTTCTTCCATCTCAGTTCTAAATTCGATCCCCTGCCGAAAGCCGGACAGAATGTAGTCCTCATCGATGTTGACGACCGCTCTCTAAGTGAAGTCGCTATACGCTGGCCCTGGCCAAGAAGCGTGATAGCCGAGATCATCAATAAGATCTCCGCCAACAGCCCGGCCGCTATCTGTGTGGATCTTGTCTTCGCCGGAAAGAGCGTGAACCCCGCTGAGGATTCCGCTCTAATAGATTCCCTGAAAGGAGCGGGTAATGTCTATGCCGCGGCCTTCTTCGGCAGCGATGGCAAGTATGTGATCCCGGAAGAAGCGCTCGCTCTCGGCCTGAAGGATTTTGGATTCGTAAATAAGCCGCGCGATATAGATAACACCATAAGGAGGATGAGGCCGTACTTTCTCTCCGAGTCCGGTGAGATCATAGACTATTCCCTTTCCTTAAAGGTGGCGGGCGCCGCAACTAACAGCTCTCCGGCCAACATAAGTATATCCGTGCCGCTATTAAAGGACGGGACGGCATATATAAAGTTCTTCGGTTCTCTCGACAAATTCTATTCCATTCCCGCATGGAAGGTCCTTAAAGATGCTGTGGATCTATCGATACTGAAAAACAAACTGGTATTTTTTGGCGTCACTTCAGAATCGTTTCATGACACATACCATACGCCGCTGGGTATAATGCCCGGCATGGTAATAGACCTGAACGAAACGCTGACGTATATAAACAGATCCTTCTTCCGGTATGCCGGCAACGAAATGAATTCGATAATTCTCTTCATATTCGTGCTAATAGCAGTCTTTGGGGGTTTAAGGCTCTCCATACTTTCGGGTATAGCGCTGACGACTTGCGAAATATTGGTATTGCTGTCACTTGGGCTATTTCTCTTCCTGAAAGGAATAATAATAGACCCTGTCGGCCCAATACTGTTCATGGTAGCTTCCACAATACTTCTTCACAGTACCCGATATGTGGTGCTCATCGTTGAAAATATGGTCTTGCGCAAAGAAGCCGTAACGGACGGCCTCACGGGGCTATACCTATATAGGTACTTCGAACTGCAGTTAAGGAGAGAGCTTGAGAGCGCCTTTCACATCCACAAGAATCTGGCCCTGGTAATATACGATATCGACCATTTTAAGAGGGTCAATGATACCTACGGCCACGAGTTCGGCAATGTGGTGCTGAAAGCTATAGCGAAAAGCCTTAAGGACCGCTCCAGAAAGGCCAATATCATAGCGCGCTACGGCGGAGAGGAGTTCTGCATAATAATACCCGGCATGAAACGAGACGATACGATAAAATATGCCGAGCGCCTGCGGGATATGATAAGCCATCTTAAATTCACTACGGATAAGGGCGAGGTAGTTAAATTAACGATGAGCGCAGGTATCGTGACTATAGAGGACGTCTCTTCTCAAAATCCGGGCGATTTTGTAAAAGCCGCTGATTCTGCATTATACAGGTCGAAAAACGATGGGCGGGATAGAATAAGCGTATTCGATGGAAAGATTGATTCGTCATTGCGAGGAGGCCTTTAGGCCGACGAAGCAATCTTTTACTTCTTGGTAGCCTCAAGTATCTTCGATAGCCTTTTCGTAAAGCCGTTCATCATATCCTTCATATTCTCTTCCATGACCCTCTTATTGGGGTCGATATAGGCCTTGCGGAGTTTCGCTTCTTCTTGGAGTAGATACTCCGTCTCAAACGACTTATCCTTTGCCTGGCGAAGCTTCTCTACTATCTTGTCGAGCTCGTTACGGGGTATCCTCTCCAGGTCGTCCCTCGACAACTTACCCGATATGATGTCTTTGAGCTGGAGTATATCCATGTTCTTCGATAGCTCTTTAATCATTTCGTTATAGTAGAGTTTAGTGGAATCCTGGTACTGCAGTAATATCCTGGACTTCTCCGTATTGAGCTCGGTGAAGATACCCTTGATGCCTGATACGTCGCCTTCCTTTAATAGATCCGGTATCGCCTGAGCTATCAATATAGCGGCCACCATCTGAAGGAGGTCATCGCTTGCTTTCTTTAGCTCAGGCGTGCCGGACTCGTTAATCGCCTTCTCTGTATCCTGCAAGAGTGCTTGAAGAGTATCAAGTATAAGCTTCTGGTCAGCTGTGGGGTTCCTCATTATATT
>CAYSSS010000098.1:0-4115 GCA_964433975.1 uncultured Planctomycetia bacterium | reverse complement strand
AAGACGCGGGATTTTTACCAGATGGCCGGACGCGCCGGAAGGCGCGGCATAGATACCGAAGGATTCGTCTATTGCCGCGTAAATCCCAGACGCATCGAGTTTTCCGAAGTCCGCCGCATCATTTACGGAAGGCCCGAAGAGGTCAAGAGCCAGTTCAATACATCATATGCCACCGTCCTGAATCTCTACGAAGAACACAAGGACGACCTGTATAACATATATCCTCTCTCCCTGCACTATTACCAGAATAAACCACACCACCAGCGCGAAGCGCTGCGTCTCATGGAGTCGAAGCTGAAGCTATTGAAAGAGCTCGGCCACATAGAGAACGGCATACTCACGCCAAAGGGCAGATTCGCCAAAGCCGTTTACGGTTATGAGCTTTTACTGGGGGAGTTCTTTCAGGAGAATATTTTCGAACAACTCGATGAACTGGGTATAGGCATGCTCGCGGCCGGTGTCGTATTCGAGCCGAGGAAGAATCAGAGCGGAGTCGGAGTCCCTAAGGAGGGCGTGCAGCTGGAGAAGATGTGCCGCGCCATACATGAAAATATACGCCGCAAAGAGATAAAGTACAAGATCTATCCTTTCTCCAAGGCGCCTCACTTTCATATGGCCAGAGCGATTGATATGTGGATGCGCGGGGAGAAGTTCGCTCAAGTTCTGCGCTTCACCGACACGGATGAGGGTGAGGTAGTGAGATATTTCCGGATGTCGATACAGATACTTCGCGAGATGGCGGATTCCGAGGCCTCCTCATATCTCCTGAAGGACAGGATAAAGAATACCATACGCCTGATAAACCGGGACGTCGTGGACGCGGAAAAACAGCTGCGCGAGGGGTAGGATTATTATCTGTTGAAGTTTCATATTTTTTGGAGTAGAATATACCATCAGTTAAAACCTTCTAAATAGGAGAATCGCTATGAAGAGACTCATATCCGCTGTCTTAATATCCATCTTTGTTGCCGTATCTATCGGTTATGGTTATGCCGAGGAGCTCGAAGGAAAACATAAGGCCGAGATGGAGGAGATGCAGAAGAAGTTTCATTGGTGGCCGACGGATGCCAAACCCAATCCGGTGAGGGATGAACGCGGCGGATACTGGTGGTGGCCTAAGGATAAGGGTAATGTTAGCGGGCTCTGGGGCAACAGAGGATATGTGTACGTATACAAGATCATCTATGACTATAAAGAGGGATTGCCGGAGCCGAAGAAAGATGAGCTCAGGGCATCGCTCCTGGTCAAGAAGATACACAAGAACGTGAAGATATATTTCGACTTTGATAAGGCCGACATCCGTGAAGACGCTATTCCCGTGCTCGAACAGGGAGTGGCGCTCCTGGACAAAAATCCGGAAACCGATATATTGATCACCGGTAATTGTGATATCCGAGGTTCCGAGAAGTACAATGAGAAACTGGGCTTACGCCGCGGAGAGAGCGTAAAGACGTTCATAGTGGCCAAAGGTATACCCGAGAGCCGCATAAAGATAGTAAGTCGCGGCAAGCTCGACGCCATCGCGTATGTTAAAGATCTCTTAGGAATGGCCAAGGACAGGAATGCGCAGTTCATGGTGGCCGAGGTCGAGGAGATCGAAATACCTTACGCCGGAGACGTTCCGGATGGCGCAACGGCTGTTGAAGAGGGCAAGTATATAGAAGAGATACAGGAGGTCGTGGAATCTGAGCCCACAGTTTCAACCAGAGAGTACATCGTGAAACAAAATGACTCGCTTTGGAAGATAGCCCAGAGCCAGTTGGGCAGCGGCCACCGCTGGAAGTACCTGTATGAATTGAATAAGGCCAAGATCAAGGATCCGAAAAAACTAAAAGCAGGGACGAAGATAATCATACCTGTGGAATAGGCCAAGATGATAGAGGTAGACGCAGACGCAATAAAGCTCTCGAGCCTTTTAAAAGAGAACCTAATAGAGCTTGAGCTCGAGGGCAAAGATAAATCGGAAATAATCGACGAGCTGGTAGAGATAATAACGGAGTCAGGCAAAGCAAAGAACAAGAAAGCGCTCACGTCCGCTATCATGGGGCGTGAAAATCTGGGATCCACGGCTATAGGTAACGGAGTGGCCGTGCCTCACGCCAAGATAGACGGCATAAAACATACCGTACTCGCGTTCGGCAGATCGGCCGCCGGCGTAGACTTTAACTCTTTAGACGGCGAAAAGACGCATCTCTTCTTTATGCTTATCTCCCCGAAAGAGGACATAGGCGCTCACTTAAAGATACTCGCGAAGATCTCGCATCTCATCAAAGACCGCTTCATGGTAGGTCTCTTCAAAAAAGCGCACAGCAAAAAAGAGATACTATCTATGATCTCCGACCTGGAGAAGCGTTCAAAATAGATACCCAGTGCTGGAAGCCAATAAAACCCATAAAATCTGTTTAATAGATGATTGTTAGCGTATAAAAAAGTTAGCTACCAATGCGCAATATAATGTGGTATACTATATCATGGAGGGGAGTAGTGTAGTTTTTTTTGGGTACTTTGTAAAAAAATTTAAAAAGATGTGTTAGATTTCCCCCCTTCGCATTCAGTGAGATATAGGTGCGATGCTTCGGGGGATTTCACAGAAGCGCATTAGAGGTGAGTTCCATGTTTGACGCTAGATCTAATACGCCGATGTCAGGTTTTTTTAGGCCTGGAAAGGTAAATGGCATTATATTTACCTTCAGGCCTTTTTTTATTATTTCCCTCGCTTTACTCTTTTTATTCAATGCATTAGGAGGTGATATCTTAGTAGGTGAAGTTTGGGCTGCCAGGTCGACTACAGGGCTTACTAGCGTCGGACTTGATAGCACGGGCAGCCCATCACCTCTTAAGAGTCTAAGCGCCGCCACTTTTACGTTACCTCCTGAGCTGGGATACGTACAGGAATCTACCGAAATCCCGGATTCCGACAGGACCGTAATACACATCCAGGATGCCCATTGTAATTATGCCGCCCAGCGATCTATTGCCGAAATATTGAATTACCTTACAACCGAATACGGAATATACGCCGTAAACTGCGAAGGAGGAGCTGAAAGTTACGACCTCTCGCCTTTCACCGTGATTCCGGAAGAGGATATAAGGGAGAAGACCGCGGACTATTTTGTTAAAGAGGGCGTTGTGAGCGCCGCGGAATATTACGCTGTAAATAATCCCGAGAAGGTGAGCCTCTGGGGAGTGGAAGACCCGGACCTTTACATAAAAGATCTTAAGATATTCAGGGATTCGCTGGCCCATAAAAAAGAGATCGATAGATACACTAAGTCGATAGGGCATATACTGAACAATATTAAGCCGCATATATACTCCGCTGAATTGCTGGAGTTCGATAAGTACTACACGGGGTATAAGGACGGAAAGATAACTTTCAAGGAATATATACTCTATCTTATAAGCATGGCCCAGAAGAGGATGATCGGTATAAAATCTTTTTCCAACATGTACCTCTTAAGCCAGACGCTCGAGGAAGAGGAGAAGATAAATTTCAAGCGCGCCAATAACGAGAAGGATGAAGTGGTCGAAAAGCTGAAGAAGTCGCTGTCGAGGAACGAGCTTGAAGAGCTGATGGCTATGGTCGGCAGATTAAAGTCAGAGAGGATCTCGCAGGCCGACTTTTACGCTTACCTGGCGAAGAAGGCCAAATCCGTAAGGCTCGATATTTCGGTCTACAACGAACTTCAGAAGTATATAGTCTACATCTCGTTATATAACGCCATAGACAGGTCAAAGGTAGCGGGCGAGATCGACGCCCTGGAGTACAGGATAAAGACTTCCCTGTATCAGAATGACACCCAGAGAGAGCTAGGGGTGCTATCCAAGAATCTTGCGATAATGAAGAACATGTTCAATGTCTCACTTACGAGGGATGATTATAGCTACTATGAGAAACATAGGGATACATTTGCCGTGGCGAACTATATCTCTTTTATCGATAAGAAGGCGCCGCTTTATAAGATCACCGCGGTGCTCGATAAGAATATCGGCTCGCTCGACGAGTATCGTGAGAGAATGGATCAATTCTATAGAGTCTCCCTCGAAAGGGACAAAGCGTTCATAAAGAATATCAAATTCACCGACCACGACAGGCCGAACTCCATAATAATAAC
>CAYSSS010000097.1:0-4282 GCA_964433975.1 uncultured Planctomycetia bacterium | reverse complement strand
GGCAGGCAGACCTTGCGGGCTGCCGCCTGAAGCGGCGTTAAAAATTTTGATACATTGGGGCGATATAGAACGGCCGGACAAACTACACAAGCTATTTACTGTTGGCAGGTTGGACGGCCATCAAAATTTTTCCGAATAAATTTGGATGCCCAATCCAAATTTATGTCCGCGGAAGGCGGGAGACCGCAAGGTCAAAGCCTGCCTATTGTAAGCGGAAAAATTAGAATCGCGAGCGGCGCATGCCGATATTCAACAAGAGTGCTATGGCGATGAATGAAGTGATCATGCTCGAGCCTCCATAGCTCACCAGGGGCAGCGGTATTCCCACCACCGGCATGAATCCGATCGTCATCGCGATATTTATCACCACCTGCAGTGTCAGCAGCGTAATAATGCCAACCGCAACGAGCTTGCCGTACATATCGTTAGTGGAGTGGGCTATATCGAGTCCGCGCTTTACGATCAGAAAAAAGAGCAGCGTCAGGGCGAGCGCGCCGAAGAGGCCCCACTCCTCGCCTATCACTGAGAATATAAAGTCTGTATGCCGCTCCGGCAAAAAGTTAAGCTGGTTCTGAGTCCCCGCAAGCCAGCCCTTACCTATCAAACCGCCGGAGCCGACGGCTATCTTTGACTGGATTATAGTATAGCCAGCGCCGAGCGGATCGACATTTGGATTCAAAAAAACAAGGAGTCTCTGCCTCTGATAGTCGCGAAGGAAGTGCCAGAAGAAAGGCGTAGACGCCAGGGCCACGAGGAGTAGAACCACAAGATGTTTTATGCGCGCGCCCGCCACATACATCATGGAAAAGAATATCGGCAGAAGCAAGAGCGCCGTCCCGAGGTCCGGCTGTACCACCACGAGCAGAAAAGGAACCGCCAGCACTATCAGCGGTATTATGAAAGCTCTCGCGTATTGGAAGTCCACTTTCTTGGATCCGAGTAAGCTCGCGAAGACAAGTATAAAACTTATCTTGATGAACTCAGACGGCTGAAATGCAAAATCACCTATAGCGAACCAGCGCTGGGCGCCAAGCCTTTCTCGCCCCAGGATGAGGACGAGCGCTAAGAGTATCACATTGACCGCGTAAAGCGCGTATGATATATCGAGAAATTTTTGATAGGACATGTTTATCATCACTACAAGAAGTACGGTAGCGAGGGCTATCCAAATTATCTGCCTGAATACATAACTCTCCACGAACGGAAGGCTCTTCACCTGCGTCGCGCTGTAAAGTATAAAGAGGCCTCCGATGCAAATTATGAATACGATCGCCAGAAGAACTTTATCGAAATCCTTTATGAGCCTTTTATCAAAGATCATAAATAGCCTTTGCTCTTGGCTACTGAGAATATCTCTTTTGCGATCTCGCTCGACTCCGATCCGCCCTTCCCGCCATGCTCTAAGAATACGACCATGGAGATCTTGGCATTATCCGAAGGCGCGAACCCACAGAACCACGCATGGGTCTTCCCTCCCGGATTTTCCGCGGTGCCCGTCTTCCCGGATATCGCTACACCTTCCAGTCTGGCACGTTTACCGGTGCCGTTATCTGCATTCACGACCTTGTATAACCCGTCCTTCACGGCCTTCATCGCGGCCCTGCCGAAACTCAAGTTATGTCGAACAACAGGATTCACATCGGACGAACCTATCCGCTTGACGATATGAGGCTTCACCGTCTTTCCGTTATTTGCCACTATCGATATCATCTCCAGCACCTGTAAAGGAGTGACAAGTATATATCCCTGCCCGATAGCCAGATTCACCGTATCGCCTTCATACCATTTATCTTTCTTGGTGTTCCTTTTCCAGGACCTGCCCGGGACGACCCCTCTGGCCTCTCCCGGAAGGTCGATGCCGGTGACCTTACCAAAACCAAAAAGCTTGGCCGCCTCCTCTATGTTGTCTATGCCGAGAACTCTCCCGGCATTATAGAAAAAGACGTTGCACGAATTCATAAGCGCGTCCACAACATTCTGCGAACCATGACCGCTCTCTTTCCAGCACGCGAATCTGCCGGTGCCCAGAGTGAAGGAGCCTGAACAATTGAACCTCGTCTGCCGCTCTATCCTTCCCGTATTGAGGGCGGCCGTAGCAACGACTATCTTGAAGATAGATCCGGGCTGATAGAGACCTGAGATGGCACGGTTCAGAAGCGGATACATCCTCTTGTCCCTGACCAGCTTCACCCTTTTCGAAGATCCATCCGGACGCACAAATATATTAGGATCAAAACCGGGAGAGCTAGAGAGCGCTAGCACTTCGCCCGTACCTGGATCCATCGCTATTATTGCCCCACGTTTGTCTTCAAGAGCTTTATCGCAAGCCGACTGCAGATCTATATCCACAGTGAGGCCCAGGTCTTTTCCGTTGACTGGCTCTTTCATACCGAGGACCCTGACCTGCCTGCCTCTGTTATCGACCTGCACCTGCAGTCCGCCATCCGTACCCGAGAGATAGCTGTCATAATATTTTTCAATGCCGTCGCGTCCGATCAGATCCCTGGCGCGGTAGCCGTAATCTTTCATCTTTTCAAGCTCGGTTTCCGAAATTTCGCTCAGATATCCCAATAAATGGGCGCCGACATTCTTGTACGGGTAATCACGCATAGACCTCGTCCTAATGACAAGCCCCCTTACGTCGAAGCTCTCCTCCTCCAGGATGAACGCCTTATCCCTGTCTATATCGCTGGCTATCGTTACGGGTGCGTAGGGTCTTCCCGCGGCCTTCTCTATACCGTCCTCGACATCCTTTCTCTTAATACCGAGCGTATTGACCAGAAGCCGTATCAACTTCTCCCTGTTCCTCATCTCCTGGTAGACCAATGCCGCATTAAAAGATATCCTGCTGGAGACGAGCCTGACGCCTTTCCTGTCAAATATGGCGCCGCGGGAACCTTCTATGGGTATTATCCTGATGGCATTATCTTTTGAAAGCCTTGAATAGTAAGCATGTCTTACTACCTGAGTATAGATGAGAGCCAGCGCAAGCGCGATGAAGAGCAGGCGTATCGGAACGGCTAAATACTTTTCTCTCATAGGTATTCGGCGCTCTCTTTTAGGCGGTATCTGTTAACAAGTACGGGAAATATAAGAGCGGATAGTATAGCCGTATAGAGGCTTGAAGGCACTATAAGGCCGTACATATAATCCGGCAAAGTGATGTACGTGACTCCCAGCATAAATAACGAGGCGTAGTAATGGATGGTCATGTATGATAGCGAGGAAGCAAATACGAGCATCACTTGAGTCAGTTTCGACTCTTTGAAGAGCTTGGGACTTAGCAACCCCACGATAAGCCCCGTCGCCAATAGAAGCATTGTGTTAACCCCGAATATATCTACCGAATATATGTCTTTGAGCAGCCCGGATATAAACCCCGTTTCCGCTCCGATGGCCGGACCAAAGAAGATAGCGAAGAATACCACCAGAATGACCAGGAGGTCCGGCTTGACTGACGTTATATTCATATGATCTAGAAAGAGAAGTTGGATTAAAAATGCGGCGATCAAAATCATGTAGAGCGGGAATCTATTTATCTTATTATACACAAAACCTCTTCCAATCTGGATAGATCCTGTGAAGGCTTAAGAATGGCGTACTTATAGAGGCGCCCCTCTTCTCTTCCCACCTTCTCTACCTCTCCGATAAGTATGCCTTTGGGGAAGGCTCTTCCGAATCCTGCGGTCATTACCTTGTCGCCGGCCTTCACGTCCGAATCGAGCGATATATAGATTATCTTACAGCGGCCACCTGGACTCCCTGTCAGGATCCCGCCCTGCCTGTTACGCCTTATGATGACCCCGACCTTTAAATTAGGATCGGTGATCAAAAGAACTTTGCTCGATAGCCTGCCCACCTCTACTATCCTTCCGACAAGTCCGCGCGTAGAGATCACGGCCATATTGGTCTTTATCCCGGACGATGAGCCCTTGTCTATTATTAGCGAATTGGACCAGTTTGAGGGATCGCGACCTATAACCTGTGCGGGTATGCTGGTATATGGGATGATTTTGCGGAAATCGAGAAGAGTCCTTAATCGCGCGTTGTCATCGCTGATGGCCTTGGCCTCCTCCGACATCCTGGTCAGGAGATCTACCCTGTCGCGCAGGAGTCTGGTCTCTTCTCTCAACGCGGCAAACGGGACAATCTTCTCAAGAAGCTTAAAGAATGAACGGAGATTTATAAGCAGCGGGGTGCTTCTATCGGTGATATTTATTCTTGCTGAACGGGCTGCGGACGATATTAATACTACGAGGATTACCGCTAAAATTATCGCGAG
>CAYSSS010000096.1:0-4335 GCA_964433975.1 uncultured Planctomycetia bacterium | reverse complement strand
CCCTTCATGACGAGCTCGCCTATCTCTTTCGAGGCGACTTCCTTCTCGTGCTTCTTCTCCAGTTGGCGCTCTATCTCGTCTACCAATTTTTCGGCGCGCTTCATGCTGACCGGCCTCTTCTCACACGCGACTAGAATACCGTTCATCAGCTTCTCGCGATCAAAGGCCTCGCGCCTGCCGTCCTTCTTTCTTACCATCAAGGGAATGAGTTCGACGTATTCGTAGGTTGTGAAACGGCGCTTGCATTTCAGGCACTCGCGCCTGCGCCTGACGTTCGAGGCATTGCGTGACATACGGGAGTCTATAACGCTATCTTTCTTATTGCCGCAGTATGGGCACCGCATCATCACCTCGCAAAATGGGGACGTTTCACTTTACTTTAACCCCTTACAAGCAAGTAAGTTATGACATCAACCGATCCATGCATGTCTCTTACTTTAATACGCAATCCATGGATCGGGTCGCACTGCAACATATTGTAACGGAAAGGGTTCCATCAAGGTGAAACGTCCCCTTGTGGTCGGGCGGCGGATTTGGCGCGCTTAGAATTAAAATCCGCTCTTAACTTTTGCTACGCCGAATTCGTCCATGCCGACGCAGGTGCTCTTATCCAGATAGAGGCCGCCTTTTCCCAGCGCCATGCCTCCGCATCCCGCCAGGATCACGCATAGAGCCATTACAATAAGTATCCTCATCTTACTACACGAACCTTGATCTTTGCCTCTTTCAGGATATCGCGGGCCATCTCATCCGGGTAGGTGCCCCTTATGACTATCTCCCCTATGCCGGCATTGATGATCATCTTGGCGCATATTATGCAGGGCTGGGTCGTGGAATAAAGTATCGCGTCTTTAAGGCTCGTGCCGTGGAGGGCGGCCTGCAGAAAGGCGTTTTGTTCGGCGTGCAAACCCCTGCAGAGTTCGTGCCTCTCGCCCGAAGGTATCTTAAGCTTCTCGCGTATGCATCCGGCGTCGCTGCAGTGGGCGATCCTTGAAGGGGCGCCGTTATATCCGGTCGCGAGCATCCTCTTGTCTTTGACGAGCACCGCGCCTACTCTGCGCCTCAAACAGGTCGAGCGTTTTGATACGAGGTCAGCTATGCCGAGGAAATATTCGTCCCATGTCGGTCTTCTGTCTTTCATTACTTCTCCATCCTTTTGATCAGCCCCTTGTATAGAGGGAAGGCCTTTACGAGCGCGGCGACCTCTCTTTTCACGGCCTGTATGTTCTTCTCGTTATTGGGGTCGCTCAAAACTTTATCGATAAGCTCGGCTATCCTCTTCATCGCGGGCTCCTTCATGCCGCGCGTCGTAACGGCGGGCGTTCCGATACGGATGCCGCTGGCCACAAAAGGGGATTGCTTATCGTAAGGGATAAGATTCTTATTCACCGTGATACCGGTCCTGTCCAAAACCGTAGCCGCCTCTTTGCCCGTGATATTCTTGCTGGTCAGGTCCACCAGGAATAGGTGCGTGTCCGTCCCGCCGGCGACTATCCTGTATCCTAATTTCTCCATTTCAGCGGAGAGCTTCTTGGAATTCTTCAGTATCTGCGACTGGTACCTTTTGAATCCGGGCTCGAGCGCCTCTTTGAAGCATACGGCCTTCGCGGCTATCACGTGCATCAGGGGACCTCCCTGCAGCCCCGGGAATATCTGGCTGTCTATTTTTTTAGCGAACTCTTTCCTGCACATAATCAAGCCGCCCCTCGGGCCCCTCAGAGTCTTGTGGGTGGTGGATGTGACAAACTCAGCGTACTCCATCGGGTTCTGGTGAAGTCCCGCCGCCACGAGCCCCGCTATGTGGGCTATGTCGACGAAGATGAAGGCCCCGACGGAATCGGCTATCTGCCTGAATTTCTTGAAGTCTATCGACCTCGGATAAGCCGAGGCTCCCACGAGTATCATTTTGGGCTTGCTCTTCTTGGCCAGGTCCGAGATCTCGTCATAATCGAGCGTCTCGGTCTTGCGGTTCACGCCATACGGGGCCATCTTGTAGAATCTTCCGGAAAAATTATGCGGGTGGCCGTGCGAGAGGTGGCCGCCGCAGGCTAAGTCCATCGCCATCACGGTATCGCCGGGTTCGAGCATCGAAAAGTAGATCGCCATGTTCGCCTGCGTTCCCGAGTGGGGCTGCACGTTCACGTGCTCGGCGCCAAAAATTTTTTTCGCTCTCTCTATAGCCAGGCGCTCGACGTCATCCACGAATTCACAACCATTGTACCAGCGCGCGTCCGGATAACCTTCGGCGTATTTATTGGTGAGTACGGAGCCCTGGGCCTCGAGCACGGCCTCGCTCACGAAATTTTCACTCGCTATCAACTCTATATTATCGTTCTCGCGCTTCGTTTCGTTCAGGATGGCGTTATATACCTCGCGGTCCTGTCTCTTCAGAATATTCATCTTTTATTTCCTCTTAATTTCGCTTCTATATCCTTTATCTGCTTTACCCGCCTTTCATGACGGTCGCCTAGAGGTTCAGTTGTGAGCCATACCTTCAGCATCTTCAGGGCCTCTTTGAATCCGGAGTAGCTGGCGGCGAAGACTATGACATTGCAGCCATTATGCTCCCTGGCGGACTTCGCCATATCTTCATCGTAACACGCCGCGGCCCTGACACCGTGAACTTTATTAGCTATGATGGCCATACCGACGCCCGTTTTGCATATCAGTATACCCCTGTCGGCGCGGCCGCTTCCTACGGTCTCGGCCACGTCGAAACCGATCAGCGGGTAATCGCACGACTCTTTTGAATGCGTTCCCAGGTCATCTACTTCGTACTTCTCTTTCTTCAGATACGCGACGAGCTCGTTCTTCAGCCCGTACCCGCCGTGATCGCTTCCTATAGCTATCTTCATCCCGTTACTCTTTCTGTCATTGCGAGCCCAAAAGGGCTAAGCAATCTCTTTTTTAGATTGCTTCGTCGCTATCGCTCCTCGCAATGACGTGCGCAATTCTCTCAACCTCTTTTTTTATTTCCCCAAGAACCTCTTCATACACCCCTATGGGCTTACCTATGGGGTCGGATATATCGAGGTCCTCGCAGGCGCGCGAATTGTCAATACGTCCGTATTGTTTCAGCATGTGAGTCTTCGACGCAGCCTCGGGGACGCGCTTGATTATGTCGTCCATATGATGGGCCGCCATGACGAGTATAAGATCGGAGTCTCTTATGATCTTGTCGGTAAGCCCCCTGGACTGAAACCCGGAAACATCCACGCCTTCGCTCTTCATGGCCTCTACCGTCTCGCGCATCGGATGGAATCCGTCTATGGCGCTCACTCCCGCTGAACTAACCTCTATATCTTCCTTATCTTTCTTGCCCAGTCCTTTGAGAGCGTCCTTCATGAGGCCTTCGGCCATTATAGACCGGCAGCTGTTCCCGGTGCAAACAAAAAGGATCTTCTTTATCTTATTCATCTATAGCTTTAAGCAAATCCGCTTCCTTGATGGCTCCGGCCCTGAGAACTTTTAAAGGATCGACCGTCAGATCGACTACGGTAGACTCAAGCCTGACTTCGGTTCTGCCGCCGTCGATGATCATGTCGACCTTGCCATCAAGATCCGCCATGGTTTCCCCGGCCGTGGCCGGCGCCGGTCGGCCGCTCAAATTCGCGCTTGGCGCTACTACGGGAACACCCGATGCCTTTATGAGCTCGAGGGCGATCTTATTCGCGGGCATCCTGAAGCCAGTCTTCTTTCCTTCGCCCGACTTTAAAATTATCGTAAGCGGCCCCGGCCAGAACCGGTCTGTTAACTTTTTGGCCGTGCCGGTTATCACGCATCCCATATCCCGGACCATCTTTGTATCGGATATGTGCACGGTGAACGGCTTATCGCCCGGCCTGCCCTTCACCGTGTAGAGCCTCTTAAGGGCCTTCTCGTCAAGAAGGTTTGCCGCGATACCATAGACGGTCTCCGTGGGAAATATGACGAGCCCGCCTTCTCTCACGATCTTGGCCGCGGCGGCTATTATCTCTTTATCCGGATTTGCAGGATCTATTTTTACTACGGACACTTTCAACCAGCGATCTCTTTAAGCCCTCTAATTTTTTTGCCATAGACTTGTCGGTAACGCCGAGGACCTGTAGGGCCAGTATCCCCGCGTTCTTGGCGCCTGTCTTTCCGATGGCGACCGTTGCCACCGGCACACCGGAGGGCATCTGTACGGTCGATAAGAGAGAGTCTATGCCTTTGAGCTCTTTCGTCTCCATCGGAACTCCTATGACAGGAAGCGTGGTGTGACTTGCAACCACCCCGGCTAAATGCGCGGCGCCGCCGGCTCCGGCGATTATCACCGAGAAACCCCTTCCCCTGGCGAGCCTGGCAAACTTTGCG
>CAYSSS010000095.1:0-4346 GCA_964433975.1 uncultured Planctomycetia bacterium | reverse complement strand
AAAGACTAGTATAGCTCCAGTATTTCTACCCCACAAGCTGTTTAGGAAAACCTCTTAAATTCATCCTGGGCTGTATACGGAGAGGCTGGCCCTACGAAGCACCGTGTCTATTTCTTATAGATTGCGAAGTAGGGGTATGCCCCGCCTTCGCAATCACTTCGTAATAGATGCAGTGCTTCGTAGGGCAGGCCTCGTGGAATTTGACTGCCCGTCCTTAGCGGAGACGCTTTCCTCAAAAAGATCGATCAGGTATTGTTGTTGGTAATACATTAACATGCTATACTTAATCGGTTAAAAGGTATATGTTTCATATTTTTAGCCTGTTTCTATAACTGGAATAATTTAGATGATGCTTTGTAAAAAAATCGTCATATTAAATTGACCTTTCATCCTTTCCCGCGCGCAGGGTTTTATTTTGTTTTAACCGTTATAACAGAAAGAGGTAGCGCGATGAAGAAGATATTTTTCGCGATCATAATATTTGCAATGGTCTGTTCGCTTTCAGCGACCGCGTTCGCTGCCAGCAGTTCATGGATAGGCGGTGGCGGTGATGATGCTTGGGCTACTGCGGGGAACTGGAACCCAGGACCAGCACCAGCCACAGGCGAGACGGCAACATTCGACGCGGCGAGTCTCGGTGGAACCACGATTGATCTCGCCGGTCAAACGGTCAACATTGTCCAGTTCAATAATGCGGCTACCGACGCTTACACTATTGGGGCGGGTGGGGCGGGAGTTGATGCACTTAATTTGAACAATGGCGGTGCTATAACAATGACTATTGCCAACACAAAAAATCAGTTATTCAACACGAAGTTAGTTCTCGGTACGAATGGCACGACTCAGATCTTTACCTTCACCAATAATTCGGTGGGAAATACATTGACGGTTGCGGGTAGCATTACCGGCTCAGCAGGGGTGGGCGTCAAGACCTTGGCTGTCACTGGAACAGATGATGTTCTTCTTACCACCGGCGTTATCGGCAATGGCGGAGGCGGCGGCACCGTGGCCGTGACGAAGGGCGGCGCAGGCGCGCTTACTCTGAGTGGCAACAACACCTACAGTGGCGGCGCTACTCTTAACGCGGGCACGATTAACATTAACAACGCAGGCGCTCTCGGCACAGGCTCGATTACCTTACAGGGCGCGCCAGCGGTCATCACGATTGACAACACCAGCGGCGCCGCGATCACGAACGCGAATAACAACGCGATTACCATGAATAACGATCTCGTCTTTACAGGTACCAATGACCTAAATATGGGCACAGGCGCGATGACGTTGGGTGGCGTAGGGGGAAAGTGCACGGTCAACGGAGGCACACTGACCATCGGCGGAATTATTGGAGGTGTTGGCGCTGGCGTAGAAAAGCTCGGTCCAGGCACTCTTGTTTTCGGTGGCGCGAATATCTACACCGGTGTAACGACGATTACCGCCGGTACGCTGCGGATCACTAACGCGAATGCTCTCGCCGGCGGAGGTAACGTTTTAAATAACAATACCGGTACACTGGATATTGGTACGAACAATGCTGTCGTTGGTGCTGGTGGTTATACACAGGGCGCGAATGCGACGCTAGCCCTCACCGCGAACTCTTCTTCGGCTTTTGGCAATATCACATCCGGTGGTAATAACACATTGACTGCCGTAGGTGCGGTCAATGTTACCGTAGGTGGTTATATCCCTAACGGCGCGACGCTCGCTATTCTAAACGGCGCCACTGGCGGTTCAGCATACGGCGCTGCTGTTATCACATCGAGCAACCCTTATGTTAATTTCACGGGCTCGAGCGCAGGCGGCGTATATACTTTGACCGCGATCCGTTTCGGAACCAACAGCTTTAGCGGAGCCGGTGCCACGGTCAATTCCAACGCCGCCGCTGTCGGAGGCGTTCTTGATAATGTCACTAATTCGTCCGCAGATATGTTCACTGTCCTTACCGCTCTCGGCAATTCAACGCAGAGTCAGGTTGCGACTTCTGAAAACTCTATGATCCCCACCACTGACGGCGCGGTAACTCAATCATCAACAGCGATGTTAAATAATTTTGTCAATAATTTGTCATCGCATCTTGAAAATACACGCACAACAGGCGTTGCTACCGGTATTGCCACAGGCGATGATTGTCTTAATGGCATCGATATCTGGGCTCAAGGCCTAGGCGATTATGCCCATCAGGATCCAAGGGGCTCAAGTAACGGTTATAATGCGACATCATGGGGTATATCGGGCGGAGCAGATAAGGCGTTCTATAATGATTCTGTCCGTGTAGGACTTGGCTCAGGCTACGGCCAGACCTTTGTCCGGTCAAAGGACTCTTCCGGCAGGACTGATATCGACAGCATACCAGCTACCATATATTGCGATTATATAAATAACAACCTTCCCTTCTATATTGATGCAGCATTTACATTTGTATATAACATGTATACCGGTTCTCGCCAGGTTACAGCCGGCCCTACAATAACACGTACCGCTAACGCAGACTATAATGGGCAGCAGTATTCAGGTTATATTGAAGGCGGCTACTCTTTCTTCTATAAGAAACTAAGTTTGACGCCTCTAGCTTCGTTCCAATACGCACATCTTCATACCGGAAGCTATACTGAAACAAACGCCGATGCGCTTAACTTAAACGTCAAGGCCCAGGATTATGATATGGCCCAGACGGGGCTTGGAGGGAAACTCGCTTGTCCCTTTGATAATAAATACGGAACTCTATCTCCGGATCTTCATTTTAAATGGCTCTATGATTGGGTAGGCGATAACCAGGCAACTACAGCAAGCTTTGCGGGTGGTGGCACATCATTCGGAACAACCGGGTTTAATCCCGCTCAATCAGCTTATGATTTTGGCGTAAAACTTGAATTTAAGACAAAATACAATATCACCATTGGCTTAGACTACGACTTCCTTTTCAAAGCAGATTACTATGAGCATTATGGCATGGTGGATGTTAAATATAGCTTCTAACATATTGCAAAATATTACAATAAAACTCTCGCGTTACATTAGTGCGAGAGTTTTATGTTTTGCCGTGATGACTCTCTTTATAGCGGGTTGTGCCACTGTCAGTGCCGGTTATCGCAGCGCAGATACAATAGCGTCGGAACATCATTTCGCAAAGGATTATGTAAAGACCGATCTTTGTAATCTCACCTCATTTTATCATCTCAATAATTTGGGTGCACCGCTTACTGTTTATATTGAAGGAGATGGTTTCGCATGGCGTACCCGTCGTGAGCTTTCCGATGATCCTACTCCACGCTGCCAGCTTGTATTATCGCTTGCCGCTATAGACACATCGGAAAATGTCGCATATATTGCCAGACCGGGACAATTTGGTGCATCAGGCAGTCCGGATTGCGATCCAGTGTATTGGTCGAAAAAACGTTTTTCGCAAGAAGCTGTAAATGCGATCAATACTGCGATCGATCACCTGAAGGCCAAGAGCCAATCAAAAGAAATAAATATAATCGGCTATTCCGGTGGCGCCGCGATAGCAGTTATTATAGCGGCTCAGAGAAATGATGTAGCAAGCCTACGGACGATAGCAGGGAATTTGGATAGCGAAGCCGTTAGCCGTTATCATAAAGTCGATTTCCTTAAAGGATCCCTCAACCCCATAGATTTTGCCACAAAAGTTTCACATATATCTCAGCGCCATTTTGTCTCCTCCGGCGATAACGTCGTGCCTATGTTTATCGCAAAATCATTTGCCGAAAAAATTGGTGATAAAAAATACGAAAGTATAACCATAGTAGAAGGAACAAGTCATACAACCGGTTGGCAGAAGGCTTGGTCGTTACTCATCAATATACCTTTATATCGCAAGTAGTTGAACGGTAAAAGATAAAGAACATGAAAGCCAAATAGGCAATGTCCGGGTCAAGAAAGGCGGACATACGCATCTCTTAACGCCTTAAGAAGTTGGAGAATTTCAAGCCAAAAAATACCGGACATTTCGGACCCTCCTTCGCAATCAATAAGTCATAGATTAGGTGCTTCGGAGGGCTTCGCATATTGGTGAGGAATAAACCTCTCTAATGGCCAGAATTTCCTTGTTTATAGCGATATTTCGGCTATAATAAAGTTGCTGTATTTAGAGAGGGGAGTACTCTACTGGTCATTAGTGAGACCCCACTTCTTCGCTCGCCTGAAGCAAACGAGGGCGAGCTACGAAGTGCAGGCACCTACTATAAAATCTTCGGCGAAGAAGTGTCCACTTCTTCGCTCGCCTGAAGAAAACTAGGGCGAGCTACGAAGTGTAAAGACTTCTCCTTAAGTGATTGCGAAGAAGTGCCCTTCGAAGCTCGCTGTTGTTTACTGGCAGGCGAGCGTAGGAG
>CAYSSS010000094.1:0-4447 GCA_964433975.1 uncultured Planctomycetia bacterium | reverse complement strand
ATGAAAACCTGGGGTGATCAGTGAAAAGTCAAGATTCAAGACCTGACCCCATTTACATTTATTTTATTTCACATCAGACATACGCTGATCCCCTGGTTGCTGTTACAACAGGTCTTACTGCGGGCTTCCTGCTTGCTTATCCCAGGATTAAACAGGAAAACGCTGTTCCTCCTGTCAAGTAGGAGTTGCCAGAAAATGTCTAATAAAGCTGAATTATTTGTCGGGGTATTAAGCTTTAATAGCGAGCTATTTTTGGGCCACTGCTTGAACGCGGTGCTCAATAAAACTCACGGGATAGACCGGCAGATAGTGGTTTGCGACAAGTTCTCAACAGACGGCTCGGTTGATATTGCCCGCAGCCTGGGCGCGGAAGTCATACAGTCAAATTCCGGTTATTGCGAAGCCTTCAACATTTTATTCTCATTATCCCGCTCGCCATATACGCTTATCATTCATTCCGATACAATACTCATTAATGATAAATGGTTTGATCTCTGTAAGTCTAAGCTCAAAGATAATATCGCGCTTGTTTCTCCGCAGGATATCGGCTGTGGGCCATATACGCGCTCCTTCGGCGTAAACATGCCGGAGAGCTCATTCTTATTCTTTGATACGGAAAAGATGCGAAGGACTAAAAGAGTCATTAAATTCAATCGCCGCTTTGGGATACCTATTCCTTCCCGGAGCCTGGATTTTTATTGCGCCCACGTGACACACAATATTCCGTCCCGCTTGAAAGAGGCGGGATTGTCCTGGTTTCCCATGGAGGTGCATACTTCTAATAAGGTTGCCGAACCGATATATGTGCCGGATTTTAGTCCGAAATGCTGGAGCGATGAATTGCCTTATCTGCAATACGGATTGGGTAACTTCTACAGCATCGACGGAACAATCACCCATTATCACAACTGGTACGAAAGGCGCATCGGCGAAGACAAGTTGGCCGGCGGGCAAAAAACGACGGAGAAGAATGGCGGCGGCTTTCCACTGGGTTATATAAAAGCGGGTACGGACGCCTTTTTGAAAGATTACACCTCGGGGCGCTTGTCTTTACCTGCGGCCGTGCCTAACACGCGTAAGCCAAAGGCATTATAGAGAAATGAGGCCGTAGGGGAGGTTTAAACCTCCCCTACGGCTATAGATATGCTAAATTACAAGATAATAAATAGAGAGCAACTCTTGGATAATTTTGCCAGCCGCTCCTGGTTGATTGGTTCTGAAGAAGCGATCGACTATGCCGCTCCAGTTGTGTACGGCGGCCCTGTGCCTCCGCGAATGCTTGAATTTGTTAAGCCGATAACCCTGGAAGCTCCGTTTGTCTGCGAAATCCCGGGCGCGGAATTGGTCGGCGATGCGGCGCTGCCTGTTTTAAGAGATAATACGCTGTTTTATGAAGCACTGCCTTGCGGAGACGAGAAGGAGTTGTTATCGGCTTCTTTGCGCCTTAAGAAAAAGGTGAAGGTCGATGCTGAATATGACACTGCCTTTTGCTTGGTTAAAAGCCACAGCCAGGGTTATTTTCATTGGATCATGGATTGTCTTCTTGGTTTAGAAGGGTATGAGTTTTATTGCAAGGAAACGGGCGTCAAGCCGCTTTTGATTGTCGATAAGGAATTAACGGCGTTTCAGCGTGATTCCCTAAAGCTCCTTGGTTATACAGAGAGCGACTATACGCATTGGAACGCAAAACGCGCGAAAGTAAAAAAATTGATCGTCGCGTCATTCAGGAGGCGCTCGGAAAGAGCAGGAACGCCTTTTGATTGCGTATCTCCGAATGCATTACGCTGGCTGCGCAAAAGGATTATGGCCGGACTTGGTGATGCGGGAGGAGACGGTTTTGAGAATATTTTTATTTCCCGGCGCAAAGCATCAGTTCGAAAAGTGATCAATGAAAATGAGCTAATGGATTTTTTGGCGCCTTTGGGATTTAAGAGCTATTGCCTCGAAGATCTTAGCTTCAATGAGCAGGTAAAGCTTTTTTCTAAAGCAAAAGTCGTGGTTGGGCCACATGGTTCTGGGTTAACAAATATCATGTGGTCTGGCGCCGGAACAAGCGTTGTTGAACTGTTGCCTGAAAACCGCCTGCACCCGGATTATTTTCAGCTGTCCAGGGCTCTGGGGCATCGATATGCGGCTGTCATCTGTAAAGCGGCAAACGATAAAGGCGACACAACCATGAATCTCCCGGAATTCAATAGGTGCCTGAACAATACTTTATGAATGAATCGGCTATCCAAATAATAAAAAAATGGACAAAATCAAATTTACCTAGTTTTCACGCTCTCGCAACACAAGTCTATGTATTGCTTATAACATTAAAGCACGGGAGAGCACGTCAATATATACATAGAAACTTTTTGCATAATGGCATATTTCTTTATGAACATGAGTTGCCATCGGCTTCGCTCTTTCCAAAGAAAATAATCGATAAAACAATAGAAATGTTCCATCCCAAATCCGTACTCGAATTAGGCTGCGGGACAGGAAAGGCGCTGGATTATTTTTATGGCCAGGGCATAGATGTTATTGGTGTAGAGGGATCGAAAGTTGCAATATCCAGGGCAATTAACAAGAGACTTATCAAAAGGCATAACTTAGAAAAAGAATTAAATCTTAGGAGGAAGTTTGAACTGATCTGGTCATTCGAGTTCGTAGAGCATATTCATCCTAAATACGCCGACAATTTGCTGAGGACATTTTCAAATCATTCTGACACTGTTGTTATGTCGGCAGCTCGTCCAAGCCAGGGGGGGGGGATGGCCATTTTAATGAACAGCCGGATTCGTATTGGATAGAAAGGTTTAGAAATTTTGGCTATACGTATAGCCATTCAAAAACGAAAGAGCTTAAAGAAATAGATGAGCAATATAGTGAGAACATGCTTGTCTTTGAAAGATGACAGGGCCAAACTGATTTAACAGCCCATGACTGCTGGCAAGGAGCAGTATAGTATGCTACCTCTTGTATCCATAATAATCTGCACGCAAAATAGGCTGGAGGCGTTACGGAAATATGCCCTAAGCTCTGTTTTTAATATCGATTATCCGTCTTTTGAAGTGGTGATTGTTGATGACGCATCCACGGACGGAACGAAAGAATTCCTGGAGATATTCAAGAAAGAGCATAATAATTTAAAGGTGATCAGAAATGACCGGAAAAGGGGATTGTGCAACGCGAGAAACCTTGGGATAGACCGCTGCGGCGGAGAAATCATAGCTTTCACGGATGACGATTGTATTGTAGATAGAGGCTGGGTTAAGGAGCTCGTCGAAGTTTACGCAAAAGAAGACGTGGCTATTGTGGGCGGGATCAGCTATAGGGGGGAAACCCCTGAAATATATATAGATGATAAGCGCATATGGGGATGTAACATGTCCTTCAGGGCTGCCATATTTAAACAGTTTCGATTTGATACCGGCCTAAAATATTCTCACTATTCCGACGAAGCAGACATCATAGGAAGAATAGTATCGCATGGTTACAAAAAGGCGATCGCGGATAAGGCAATAGTGAAACACTATGTAGAGGACGCGGCTTATAGAAAGCAGCTACCATTAACCGCTTACCTTAATTCTCATTATTTTAATGCCAAAAAAAGCTCCTTAATAGGATACTATAAGTATGTATTTACGCAATCGTTTAGGCATGTGCTTATCGTTGAATATGGCATAAACTTTAAGGGGAAAAGAGCCTCTGCATATGAAGTGTTAAGGAAAATATTCTATTATTTATACGTTTTTCTATTGGAGATTCCCCTAAATGCAAAAATTAAACATCTGCAAGAAGAAGCGTTGTTCAAAAGGAAAATAGGGGACAGTGCCCTATTTTTCTGATTTAGATTTGACATTTTGAATACTTTATGGTATATTTCTCATAGATGCTATTAATAGCACTTTGGAGAAACGTATGACTTATATTGAATTTCAGAAGTCACTGGCGCCATTTACCGTGTTTTCGCTTGCCGATATCCGGCAGGCCGGGCTTGCATTTCATCGCAGGCGGCTTAACGAATGGCAGGAAAAAGGGTATATCCGCAAGGTGATCAAGGGGTATTATGTTTTTGCCGATAAGAATCTTGATGAAAAGGCACTTTTTGAGATCGCTAACCGGATTTACGCGCCTTCGTATGTTTCGTTTGAAATGGCGCTTGCTTATTACGGGCTGATCCCGGAAAGCGTTTATGGGATTACTTCCGCGTCAACCCGCAAAACCAGCCATTTTAAAACTCCGATAGGGGCGTTTATTTACCGGACTATCCGGCCAAAGCTCTATTTTGGTTTTGACTTCTTAAAGAACGGCGAAAAGCTGTTTAAGCTGGCCTCTCCGGAAAAGGCGCTTCTCGACATTTTTTATATTAAGACCGAACTTCGCGACGCCGCAAGCTTCGAAGGGCTGCGTATTAACCGCGAAGTATTTCTTAAGCTGATGAATAAGAATAAGATTAACG
>CAYSSS010000093.1:0-4650 GCA_964433975.1 uncultured Planctomycetia bacterium | reverse complement strand
TTCAGTCGTTTTAGCCGATCCGGATACTCTCGCCCCGGCTGTCGGCAATCCAAAAATCTACCAAGAGATGCGTGACATGATGGAAGAGCGTCTTATCGCGCATCAAGATCCTATAGATGAATTTATAAAGCAGCGCGCTAATACAGCCAAAGGACTATCAGGCGTTCCATATCTTGAAGAAGAGTTTATGCGCTATGTCAATGCTTGTGGCGCGAATAATATGCTCACCAGACTCAAAACAACCCTTACTTCCGCAGGTGGCAAGATTCAAGTCATATTTGTGAAGAGCGAGGACGATCTACCTGTATTTGAGGGTGCGAAAGTATGGGGTCATGCCGGCACCTATGTTACTGTATTTGCCTTGGAGACCGAAAAGGACTCAAAAGAGGGAAGAAGAAAAATAATCGCACGGCTCTTCCATGAAATGCGGGCAAGATCTACGAGGGCAAAAGAACTCTTCGATGAGAAACTAAAACTCGAAGCTCCAACTACTCCGGAAGGAATAAGTGCTTTCATAAGATCGGCACGAGAAAGCTTTGAAAAAGATAATCTACAGCTACAGCAACAGATAGAACAGAGCAGTCATATTACAAGCCCACTATTAGCCCAAGAATTCGCGAATCTTACCTTTGCCATGCATCCAGACGTTATGAACAGAGATTATATGATGGCGACAAAACCATTAATTACGCCAAATAATGCAACAGTTCTAGAGCATGGTGAGGAAGCTCGGCGACTATTTATAGGATTGCTCAATCTTTTAAATAAAAACTGGTGGCTAATTCAAGATCCGGGAGCTGGATATAGGGACAAAGAGGCTCTTAGCGTTAATCCAGCAAATAATTCCGTCGACGAAGCGGTAATCTTAAAATGGACTAATTACGAGTTTCAGGAACAGGGAAATGAAGAAAGCAAATTAAAAATAGCGGAAAGAATCATTAATAGCAGAATTGCCATGGGTAAAGTTAAGTCTATGCCCAAAGATGATCAGGATAGATTGCTTGAGCTCGCCGCATTGCTCGGGATTAATGTCAACACGAGCCTTCAAGAACAATTTGGACCCGAAGAAGCAAAAAAAGCGAGTTTTGATGGCATCTCTGTCGCAACTTCAAAAATTAATATAACCCCCGAAGAAGCAAGAGCAAGGTTGGAAAGAAACGAAGAGGATACAGAAGAATATTTGACGGCATATCCCTTTTCTCATAACAGAGGTCAGCGTCGGTTCACGTCTTATACAAAAGAGGATAAAAAGAATATTCTTAGAGTTCTGTTGCCATTATTGGCAGAGCTTCTCAATATGCCTATGGATGATCATTTTTCATGTGATTACAGTATCGGGTTGATGATAGAGGCACAGTCACGGTTAGGGCTTTATGACTTAGCGCAAGAGACAGTTGAGAATACATTGACCCATAACCAACATCTGATTCATCCGGTTAATAACGAGGACAAAAAAGAGGCTCTACGGCGTTTTAGAAGCACGAACACTCTTAGGATCGCAGAAGCAAAATTAAGGGCTGGTGATTTTGAGGGCACCTATCAACTACTTCATCCAACCGATACTCATCATTCATGGGATCCGATGTCTGATCGTTCGGAAGAAGCCATGAAACTTATGGTGCAAGCAGGATTCATTAAAGATATTGTGAAATATTTAAGAAATGAATCGGCAGGATATTGGGGTTCAAAAAGACGATGCGAAGTAGCGGAGAATTTGGCGCGAATAGGACTTTTTGACGCGGCATTAACTCTTATAGCTACAGACATTCAGCCGGAACATGAGTTTATGACCAAGACCGAAATAGGAATACAGATGGCTCGCGCCGGGGACATTAATCGAGCTCGTTTAATTCTCGCCGAACTTATCAAGAAGGACGAAGACGGATTTTATAAACGTCCGGACACTTTGATAGCCATTGCGCGTCTTCAGCAAGCAATGGGTGCGGATAGAGAAAAAATACTGCAGATACTAGCGCTCTGTAAGCGTGAAATGGAAAAAATTCGGGATATCGATCGTGTGAACTATGGCGTAAAACTGGCCAAGCTTTATTTTGCCGTAGACCCTCACAAAGGGCGAGAAGCATTGATAGATGAAAAAGAAAGATTTTTTAATCCCGAGACACATCGTTATTGCAGTAGCGCCGACTGTTTTGAAGGCGATTTTATTCGACTGTTCGACACAGCGCTTAAATTCGGATTATATGACGAAGCACAGGATATCCTAAATAGGTATAGAGTGTTCAGAAAGCAAACTATCAGGAAAGAAGATTCTACCAAAAGGGCGGATTCGCTCTACGAAACAGAATATCGCCTATGGCAAAATATGATAAATGCAAGAAATACCAATAAAAAACCACCGATGGGTATATTTGAAGAGATGTATTACGATTTTCACGGAGGGGCGGAATTTTATTTTGCAGATTTCTCTGAAGTTGGCGACCGAGTTTCCGCGCCAAAAATTGTGAGCGCAGTTCTTAAAGAAGCGGATGCCGATTCAAGAGGCCGAAGCAGGAATAAATTAGACAATGCCTTGTGGCGTATCCTTTTATACCTAAACGATTCGAATCCGGATGAAATCAGGACCTTGCTGAAAGAGATGGTAGAGGAAACGTTACAGACAAGGGGTGCCGAAGACATAGGATTCGCGAAGAGCATAATGGCATTTCTCGGTTCTGATTTTGGGAGGGCATTATATGAGGATAGTGAACATCGAGAAAATACAGAGCGTTTTATAAGTGAATTTTTGCCGAAATTGTCAAGATCATTTGCTTCAGATATGTCGCTTTCATCGATTGAATTTAAGGATAGCGGTGATGCCGTGACCAACTATCCGAGTTTTATGAGAAGTATATTGAACTTTGCCATGCCGCGCATTCATGAAAAACCGCAAGGATTACCGGTCAAACAAAAAATTACACGCAGTGAGATACCGGTAATAGATGCAACCGGCGAAGATCTCGTTATTAACGGACAGCGTATACCAGTCGCAAATCCGACTAATCTTATCGGAAGAACGTTGGAATATCGCGTTGGTAACAAAGCTATAATGTTGAAGTTTCTCAAAAAAGATGAAGACCCCGCCAATCTTGTTTACGAACACGACATGATGAATTTTCTTTATGGCAAAAAAACAGATTGGAACCTATTGGGAATCTATCCGAGAGGAGTATTAAGAATAGGGAAAATACGATCAGAATTATTTTCAGGCCGTCTTCCTATTTCTATAGCCGGAAAAGAAAGTCCGATAGAGTTGGATATCAATGCCGACGGCTATGTTACTTGCATGGCCTATGAAGTGCCGTTAGATAACGAAGGGCATAATCCTTATATTGTTTATCTTAATGACCCTGCCGTAACACCCAATGATTTCAAAAAAGCATTCGGTATTAATGTTCACGATAGGTTTGTTATGGCTCGCCATGGGCTTTTTGATATGGAAATTATCGAACTTTTTCATAATAGAGAGAGCGAAGACGGCCGAAGATACGATTGGATGGTAGACGTTCGGCATCATCAGCAGAATAGACATGGAGCAGGCAGGTTAAATAATATAACTGCAGCAACCCTGTATCCAAACGTACGATTAAGCGGGCCGGCCGATTTGGCAGGATTGGCTTTTATTGGAGATATGATTGAAAACACAGAAATCACAGCTCTTGCTGACAATAGATTCAGAAGATTGCTGAATATGTTCGATCGCGATAAAAATAAAGCCCACAACTATATTGCATCGGCCTTGCTTGGCGATACATTGCTTTCCTTAGCCCTTATTCCCCCGACTTATTTAGAGCGACGAAATGAATTGGATTATAACACCGAATCAAAAAGAAAAAGAACTTATTTACAAGAAATGCTCAAGGTCCTTTTTGATGAATCCTATAGAGGTTATAACGATTCCGAATTGCCATATAGTACGCTTGGGGTAGATCTTGATATTCAGTTGATAGCGCGGCAAATGGCATATTTTATTACCAATCAATATGTTGTTGACTATAATAAAGCATTTAAGAAAAGACCAATCCCGCAGGATCTATTTCCCGGTACTACAATAACTCAGATAGAAGAAGGTCGCGGATGGCGCAAAGAAATCGGATGGGATATAACTAATGGAGTTGTTTGTGAAATTCCAACAACCGGTAAAACCAAAGTGCAAAAAATTAGCAAAGATTTAGGCCCAGTAAATGGGCCCAACCCCCTTCAAGAGTTAGTTCGTGCGTTATATATTATGACTCCGATCATGACTATTAATTGGAAGGCCGATAGGCCGATAGGTACAAGCCATTTACCCGCAGGTTCGATCTACAGCATATTCAAATATCTCTACGATCATGACATAATGACCGCAGATAACGCCATCAGCGGTGAAACATTAGCGAAATATGCCGGGGAAGAGCATGAGGTTAGGCAGGAAGCTCTATCATTTGAAAGTATAAAAGACGATATAAGGAGCCTGCTCTTACATCTGCGTCTCATTGAGAGGGCGCCGGGCAGCGAAACAGGTAAAGACGCACGATATTATGTGCCAGAATCCGTCAAAAAGAAGAGCGCAGAGATTCTACCCATCCTCAAACAATTCAGAGGCGAAAATCTTCGCGCCAAGGCAGCTCTCCTAGATCAAGTTTATGAAGAAAAGATAAAACCAATCCTTGA
>CAYSSS010000092.1:0-4812 GCA_964433975.1 uncultured Planctomycetia bacterium | reverse complement strand
AAAAAAGGGGGTGCGGCATGAAAAAGGGGTCGAAATCGGTTATATATATGACCGCGGGAATCGCGGCCTTGGCCGGTTTATTATTCGGTTACGATACCGGGGTGATATCCGGAGCCATACTATTCATAAAGGACCAGTTTAAACTTGTTTCGTCGGCCGTAGAGGTCGTGGTGAGCGCGGTACTCCTGGGCGCAGTGATAGGAGCGGCGTTTTCGGGAGCCATAACCGACAGGTTCGGCCGGAAAAAGGTGCTGATAGTAACGGCTTTGCTATTCGCCATAGGCGCGATAGGAGCGAGCCTTGCCGCCAACGTTGGCGTGATCATCTTCTTCCGCCTGATTATAGGAATCGCGATAGGAGTAGCGTCTTATACCGCCCCATTATATATTTCAGAGATCTCTCCACCGGAAATGAGAGGAGCCCTGGTATCTCTGAACCAATTGATGATAACCTGCGGTATAGTCGTCTCTTATCTGGTGGATTATGTTCTCTCCGGCGCCGACCAATGGCGATGGATGTTCGCGCTCGGAGCAATTCCCGCGGTCATACTCATCATAGGTATGATCGCCTTATCGGAGAGCCCGAGATGGCTCATAAGCCGCAATATGATAGCCGAGGCGCGCGTGATACTCGCGCGTGTAATGCCGCAGGAAAAGATAGATGCGGAGATGCGCTCGATACAGGGGTCTCTTACGGCCAAAGAGGGATCCTGGAAAGAACTTCTCCAGCCCTGGATAAGGCCGGCGCTCATTGTGGGTATAGCTCTGGCGTTCTTCCAGCAGGCCACCGGAATAAATACTATAATCTACTACGCTCCCACGATATTTGAGTTCGCGGGATTCGAATCACATAAAGTCGCGATACTCGCTACGGTGGGCGTAGGGGTGGTCAACGTGCTTATGACGGTCGTCGCGATATGGTTCATCGACAGGCTCGGGAGAAAACCGCTTCTCTATATAGGCATGACCGGGATGGCGATAAGCCTGGGCCTTCTAGGGTTGGCGTTCAATATGCCGAGCATAACGGGCGCGCTTAAGATGATCACGGTCCTGGGCGTCGTATTCTACATTGCGTCTTTCGCGATAAGCCTCGGGCCGATATTCTGGCTTATGATCGCCGAGATATATCCGTTGAATGTTCGCGGGAGGGCGATGAGCCTTGCCACGGTGGCGAACTGGGGATTCAACGCCATAGTGGCGTCGACGTTCCTTACCCTGACAGATAAGTTGGGCAAAGCCGGCACATTCTGGTTCTACACCATCATATGCGTAATCGGTATAGCCTTCTGTTATCTATATGTCCCCGAGACGAAGGGCCACTCTCTCGAGGAGATAGAGGCGCACTTAAGAAAGAATAAGGGGTTAAGAAGCCTTGGGCTCGAGGAGGCCAAATGATGAGAAAGACTCTCGCCTTGATCGTCGCCGTTATTTTGGCCGCGGAGCCTTTATACGCAAGTTATAATCCTTCGTACGCGGCCCTCCAAAGGCAAAAGAAGAAACTGGCAGAGGTGGGGGATCTGCCGATATGTTCGGGAGAGAAACAGTTTATGTTCGGCGACTGGCAATGCCTTCGTGAAGAACTCGCTAACGATGGAGTTACATTCAGTTCAACATTTACAACCGATGTGCTCGGCAACACGACTGGCGGCATGAAACAGGGTACGCGATTCGACTCCTCGATGGGTTGGGACGTCAATTTCGATCTTGAGAGGTTCGCCGGGCTCATTGGCACCCAGTTCCATATCTCCGGACTCTGGCGGCAGGGGCAGAACCTTTCAAAAGCCGTTATAGGCAATGACATCGTGGTAAGTACCATATACGGCCACGAGCAGTTTCGGTTCTATTTTCTCTATCTGGAGAAGGAGCTGTTCGACAAGAGGCTCAATATAAGGATAGGGAGGATCGCGACGGGCGATGACTTCGCGTCGTCGCCGCTCTATGGCGCGTTTGTCAGCAACGGTGTCGATGGAGTTCCTATAAGCATACCTATAAACCTCTTCTTTACAGTCTATCCGACCACCACATGGGGAGCGAGAGCGAAATTTAACCTCAACAAGGATTTTTATATTCTGTCAGGCATTTACGACGGCGATAAGGGGGTAGAGTACGATAAGTTCTACGGGCTCGACTTCTCGTTGCGTCTTAAAGAGGGGCTCGCCTTTGCCGAGGAGCTTACTTACGCGCCGGCGGATGGCATCGGACCTGCTGGCCTGCCCGGGCATTACAAGGGCGGCATATACTATAACGGTGCTGTGAAGAGGGACCTCTATTCCGACATAAACGGTAACTCCTACGCGGTAACCAATCTTCCTCAGAAGAAACACGTCGGCGACTTCAATCTCTATATACATGCCGACCAGATGATCTACCGCGAAAAAGGCACCAAAGACCAGGGGCTTACGCCGTTAGCGGTTGCCACTATCGGGCCCGATAACATGAATAAGTTCCCATTCTTTCTGATGGGAGGTTTCGTATATAAAGGATTGGTGCCAAAGAGAGACGACGATATGACCGCTTTCGAGGTCATATACGCGAAATACAGCGACAAGATAAGAGAGTCGCAGCAGTCCGTGGGATCGGCGCCGCAAAAATACGAGATGGTCCTTGAATTCACGCACAAAATAAATATCACGAAGTGGATGTACATCCAGCCGGATATCCAATATATAATACAGCCGGGCGGGACAGGCAATATAGACGACGCGCTGGTACTGGGCTTCCAGTTCGGACTAACTTTCTAAAGTATGTTATTCAGGAGCTTCCGGTTCAAGGTTACGGTCCTCTTTGTCCTTTTGATGCTTCTTTCGGGCGTCGTCGGCAATTTCTTTGTCTATGAGTATTCCCTGAAGATGCAGATGAACCAGCTGCGCGACAAGCTGATGATAATCGCGCAACTGATAGCTAAGAACGTCGACGCCGGGGAGTTGTTGCAGATCCCGCTTAAGCCCGACGGAGTAGATACGCCGCAGTATAAAGGGATAATCGGCGAGCTCAATAAGGTACGGGACATCGTCCCTTCGATAGTATTCATATACATAATGGAGAAGACGCCTGATGAGTGCGTCTTCAAATTCATAATAGATCTGCATCCCGGGACTTCAGAGGGAGAGCCCGCGCCGGCAAAGCCGGGGGAGGAATACGACTGCTCGCTCTATCCTGAGATGATGAAGGGGTTCCTGGGCCCCTCGGCGGACAGGACGATAGTAAAAGACAGGTGGGGCGTATTTCTGTCCGGATACGCGCCGATAAAAGACGATAAGGGCGAGGCCGTGGCCGTCTTAGGTGTCGACATGTCCGCCCGCGATGTATATGATATGCAGCGGGAGGTCAAGAAGAGGGCATTGCTCGTTCTATTGCTGGGCATCGCGCTCTCTCTTCTTCTAGGCACTTTCGTTTCACTGAGAGTTACAAGGCCGATAAAAAAACTGGTAGAGGGAACGCGCCGTATATCTGAAGGCGATCTGGATTATCGCGTAAAGACGGGAGGGTCTGACGAAATGGGCGAGCTTGCCGATTCCTTTAACAAGATGACTGTAAAGCTTTCGGATGCGAGAAATGAACTCTTCAATTATTTTTACCGTGTCGCGCAGACCTTGGTAAGGGTGCTCGAGGCAAAGGACCAGTATACCAGGGGACATTCCGACAGAGTCGCCGTTTACGCCGAGAGACTGGCGATCGAGATGGGACTGCCGAAGCAGAGGACAGAGATCTTAAAGGAGGCGGCGCTCCTCCATGACATAGGGAAGATGGGAGTCGAGACGATGATACTGCGTAAAGACAGCTCTCTTACCGCCGAAGAGGGGGATATAATCCACAAGCATCCGGCCATAGGAGAGGATATTTTAAAACCGGTCTCGCTCGATAAAGATATACTCGCCGTAATAAGGGGGCATCATGAGCGCTATGACGGGAAAGGCTATCCCGATAAACTGAAGGGCGACGACATCAACATCATGGCCGCGATAGTCTCCGTGGCCGACGCGTATGACGCCATGACGTCGAACAGGCCTTATATGAAGAATATGACTAAAGAGGAAGCGATAGAACAGCTGAAGCAGAATAGCGGCACACAGTTCAATCCTAAAGTGGTCGACGCTTTCGTGAAGGTTTTACAGAGCGCGGTGTAAGATGAAAAAGATGAGAAGCTTTATTTGAAGAGCTCCCTCTCCCTCTCGGTGAGTTCGCCGTTGTAGAGCCACACGGCGATCTGAAGCCTCTCATCGACGATCTTTATGATATTTCCTTCTCTCTCCAAAGCCTGGCCGCGGTTAATATCCCTGACGGTATCCTTATCTTTATAGAGGAGCACTATCTGGTACGGGACCATATTCAGCGTCAACTGCTGCTGCAGCAGTACCTTGTAGTATATGCCGCCGGTATCGTTGGTGATGTCGAAGAAATCGTACTGGTCGACGTTCTCGACGGTGCCACTGACCGAAATCCTCTTACCGGTAAAGCTCTTCTCAAGCTCCCTGCGCTGCAGATCCGTGGCGTGCTTATACTGGTCGACGACCTCTTTGATAGTCAAATTGGCGCAATACGCGCACGACGCCGCGAGTAGTACTATCATGCTCATCAAGAATATCTTCTTCATTTGTCGGCTCTCCTTGTGTTCAATAAAATATACCTTCAATTACGGTGATTTGCAAGACATTTTCTGCGAATACCACGGCTGTGAACTCGGGCAGGCATCGACCTCGCGGGGCGTGCACTTTCAGCGGACATAAATTTGGATTGGGCATCCAAATTTATTCGGACAAAATTTTTTCTGTATCGCCATGAGGTATCAAATTTTTTAACGCCGCTTCAGGCA
>CAYSSS010000091.1:0-4882 GCA_964433975.1 uncultured Planctomycetia bacterium | reverse complement strand
ATAAATTCCGTATCTTTCTGTTTTCTATCCGGGATATTCACCTGGTCCACTCTGGAAGCGCCTTTAGACTCCAGGACCTTGCGTATATTTTTAAAACACCTGCCGACACCCGTTCCGGAGCCTGAGGTCAGAAGGATTATGGCTCTCTTGCCGTTCAAACCGGATAATTTATCGAGATACGTATTTATTGAAGGGGTGGGGGCGAACGCCCAGACGGGGGAACCTATGAGGAGCAGGTCATATTGCCCAAGGTCAAATTGTAGATCGCCTTCCAGGATAGCTCTCTTGCCCATGAACGCGGCCTTACACTGCAGCGCGAACTTATCGATCTCGTCCGCGGGCTTGAGCCTCTGCAGGACCACCTCGCCGGTCTTCCTTAAGATATCGGCGAATATCCTGGCAACCTTGTCCGTATTACCCGAAAAAGAGTAGTAAGTTATAAGCGTCTTCATGGCCTTAATCTCTCCACACTTGAATTATACTACCCGAAAGACAAAATCCCAAGATAATAAAAAGGACGCTACGACAATACCGGATGGATCCCTTGCGCTTATAAAGCACTGAAAGGGACGGGATATTCTAGCGCTACGGAAGATCACATCGCGGTGGAAAATTTTTTCGAGATCGCTGCCTCTTTGGCGTAACATATCAGCTCGTCGTCAACGTTAAGAATAAAATCCCCGTGCGGCGCCCCGATAAAATTCACTTTCCCACCGGTTTTACGGTAAACGGCGAGTATCAGAAGGTCTTCCAGATGCAGCTTTAAGTCCTTGATCGGTTTATCGCGCCATGGATTATCCTGGCGTATGCTCACCTTCGCGATAGCGTACCCCTGCCCCAGTCCGAAGAGCTGCTCATAATCATAAGCGCGTAAAGTGGTCCACTTTTTAAGAGCCTTTGTGATTATGACCTTCATGATATTGTAGAGATGCTTTGATCGGGCGAAGATGAATATACATAAAAGACCTATAAGTAGAAATTGTCCCCTTACAATGACGCCATGGCCTGTCTGCCCCACAAAAGCTATGACTAAGGTCGCTATCGAGGTGGTCACTCCCGCGCTTCCCATAAGGATCAGGAGTCTGATAATACGCCTGCGAACCGGATGAGTTACCATGGCTTCGGACTCGGTAGTAGTAAACCCGGCTCCCGAAAACGCCGATTGCGCCTGGAAAGACGCTATCTCGGTAGATAATCCGGTCAGTTCGAGGGCGATCGCGCCTATTCTTACGGCTATAATTGAGAGCGCCACTATTATCAATAGACTGAATAATGCGATCATCTTATAAGATCCTTTCCTGCGTCTCTTGGTGTATCTTCGGATAGAAGTGACGCGTCACTTTGAGACACTTCACTTAGAGGCCTCTTCTTTTTTTATACGCCTTGGATGTGCAGCGGTTTTGGTCTTACTGCGGCCGGTCTTTATTTTTTTTGATTTAAGGAGCGCGTTCACCGTATGCAGCAAGAGCTCCAGCTCCAACGGTTTTGTCAGATACGCGTCCGCGCCCATCCCCATTCCAAAGCTGATGTCACTGGGCTGGAACTTGGCGGTTAACATTATTATCGGGGTATCTTTCGAATCCTTATCGAGTTTCAGTTTTCTGCATACGTCATAACCATTCATCTCGGGCATCGCGACATCCAGGATCACAAGGTCCGGTTTATCAGAGAAAACTCTTTCCAGGCCCTCGTTGCCATCAAATGCCCTGATTATATCAAAACCTTTCGCCCCGAGCCTTTCGGAGATGACGTCTACAAACTCTCTTTCATCGTCGATTACAAGCAATCTTTCTTTTGCCATAAAAGATCCTCTCTTTTCGGCGAGCGCCCGCGAGATCACGTTACGTTCTCTCGACCGCTATCCCGCTATTGCGTAAAATGCGCTATCCCGCGAAGAATCCAAAAAAAGTCAGGACGGCCCCGAAGATAAGCGCGACGGCTGAATGGACGATCAGCAGGTTTTTGTTTTTCCGGTAACCTTCCATGAACTTGTAGACTGAATCAGGAAAGACGATCATCCATATACCTTTTATGAGCCCTCCCCAGCCTATGATCGTAATCATGACGGTCCAATTGGCCACCCAAATATTATGGGTCAGTATGATAACTACTCCAACAACAAGCGCGGAGAGCCCGGCTAAAAAGGTCAAAGCCGCATTTTTACAAAAATCGTCCATCACTTGCAGTAAGTTCTTGCGGTTGAAGATAAGACCTATCCCCATTACCAGGTAACAGATCCCAAAGATCCTGGCGATAAATAGAGAGTTTTCCATATATGCCTTTCTGTCTGCCGTCAGGCAGGCTTTGTTACAATTATACCCGTAAACCGGTAAAAATGCAAAAAAGTATCTAGTATCTAGGGACGCGTCATTTGGGGACACTCCGCTCAGATATGCGTCTTTTTTTGACACGTCCTCTATTTACCATAGTTGTTTTTCGGTGTTTTTGGTGATATAATCTGTGTTGTAGAAAGGCGGCGCTATGATAAGAAGAGTGGCTATCCTTGTTTTTTTGCTATTTTTTGCTTCGGGGACAATTGCGGCAATGGCCGCAGGCGGTCCCGCAACCGGCAAGAAAAGCTATTTTCAGGAATACTATAATTGGTTCGGCACCTGGGATAAGTTATGCTTAAATAAATCGGATCGATTTTGCAGGGCCTGCGAAAAAAAATGCTGCGACAACTGCAATATGAACTGCGGCGGCACGTGCTGCTCTAATTGCGGTAAGAAGTAGCTTCAACGCGCTTAATAATTATTGAGGTCTGTCAATTTTTGACACGTGCACTATTTTTTATTATTCTTTGCAAGCCACCCCAGTTCCGCCTGCTTATCTATTATCCTGAAAGAGCCTTCTTTTAAATCTCCCAGATTAAATGGCCCTACGCGTATTCGCCTCAGATCCAGCACCTTTAGCCCCAGTGACTCAAAAAGCCTGCGTAGATGTCTTTTTTTACCTTCGCATATGACGGTCCTGACGCTGAATTTATCCTGGTCGATCTTTTCAATGTGCGCAGACTTGACCTTCAGAAAATCTTCGCCGCACTGTACGCCATTTTTTAATTCTCTGTCAATAGAGCCATTCGGGCGCCCTTTTACTAAAACTACATACTCTTTTTCTATTTCAAATTTTGGATGAGAAAGACGATAACATAGATCGCCGTCATTTGTCAGTATCAGGAGCCCCCTCGAAAGCTTATCAAGCCTGCCTACCGGATATACCCGCCCCAGGCTCTTAGGAAGAAAGTCGGTGATCTTTTTTTCGGCAAACTTATCACTTAATGTCGTGGTAACGCCTTTGGGTTTATTAAAAACCAGATAGACCCTATCTTCTCCTTTGAGCGGCTTACCTTCCGCTCTTACGGAGGATCCGTCCTCTACATTAAACCAGGGTTCAGTGACGACCTTATTATCTACCTTGACTTTCCCTTCTTTTATTAATAAGTCGGCTTTTCTTCTGGAGCAGTAACCGCTTGTGGAGATATAAAGATTAAGTCTCATGGCCATGATTATAACATACGGAAGGAGAGTAAAAAAGCCCATTAAAAAGATCGATGGGCTTATATACGAAGAAATTATTGAGGTCTGTACCTTTTCCTATATCGCTCTAATTTATGTTTTTGATCGCGCAAGGAAGACAAATGACACGCACCAGAAGATGAAGACTCCAATTGTCGGAAAGCCCCATATATCAAACGGGGAAACGTAATTTAGGATCTGTGTAAAGCCGGCTATCAAGCTGCCCCACATGAGGCATTGATAGGACGCGGAATTCCGCGGTAACTCATCGAGGTATAAAAAGACCGGTAAAAAGAGCGCGAATAAAATTGTATAGTGATGCGTTTCGCTAACAGGAGATATCAGGAGCATCAGTACTAAAAACAGCGAATACTCGAGCATAAGTCTTTTTGGGGATAATTTAGATTTCCCGCGTCTGCTTATAAAAGCGGCTATCGATAGCGCCACAACGCCAAATATGCGCACACCCCACTTTATCCAAAAATCATTATGAGTCGCGAAAGCAGTTTCGGTTGGGCAGACCCATCTGGTAAAGACAGCGTAAAGGGACTGGTTGTCTTGGGCCAGCGGGATGACCAGCTCCTTCCATATACGGCTTTCATTTCCGGCGCCCGATACGGCATGGGTCATGATATAAATCCATTCTTTCAGGAGTAACCAATTCCGGTCCGCGCCGATGACAAAAGACGGAAACGCCCATGCAAAAAAGAGAGTGCCCAGTAAGGCGGCTGCCAATATTTTCCATTCCCTTTTGGCAAGAAAGAAAACGACGAGAAGCGCCAAAGGGCTCACTTTTAATACAATTGAAAAGGCCAAGAGCACTCCTGCCCAGACGGCCAGTCCCCGCGTATATAGATACAGGATAGCAATAGCGAGGAAGACGCTCATCACTCCGGTCTGACCGCGGGTCATCGATTCCACTAAAGAGGGCATACAAAATATTATTGCCATTACGGCGGCACGCTTGCCTTTTAATCGATCCTGAGCCAACTGAGCCGACAAAAGTACAGTCCCGCAAAGCGCGGCGACTGATAGCGTATACCATAGGCATGTATTCAGGAGAAGGCCCAGGCGTGTAAAAGGTATAAGGAGCACGGCGAGAAGCGGCATATAAACGTAATGCCAGCCTCTGTCGTTAGTGACAACGTAGATACTCTCTCCGGACCGGACGACTTCGGCCGCGCGCAGAAATACCGTAATATCCGTGCGCCTGGGGGGAGGGCCTATCCCCCCGCGACAGAGCGTTGAGATGCCAATGACAATAAAAAAGACAACGACAAGAAAGATGAATAGTCGCTTACGCCGCAGAATAAAATCAATCACATGAGAAAAAAATGAGATCGGAGCTATCATGATATTATGAAATA
>CAYSSS010000090.1:0-4951 GCA_964433975.1 uncultured Planctomycetia bacterium | reverse complement strand
TCTTCTTCTCTTTCTCATCATAGTATAGCTTAAGTCCGTCTATCTGCCCTACGCCTACCCCGGATACCCTCACCGGCGCGCTCGAGCCAATGCCGTCCACAAAATTGAAATCGACCTTTATGTGGTATCCCTTCCTCACAAGATTTATATCACCTATCGAAAATACAATTATAAAGAGTATAGCCACGCCTATCATTATGAATACGCCGACCTTCAACTCGAAAATCTTTATATCATCCATCCATCGCCTCCATATTGTATTTATACCAAATGCTCGAAGTCTATGCCTTCTGTTATCGGTCCCGTGCCGGCGCCCGTGATGAACTGCCTGACTATCGGGTCTTTAGTGCTCTTTATCTCATCCGGAGTCCCGTCCGCTATTATCTTGCCGTTATATAACATGGCGACCCTGTCGGCTATTTTATAAGCGCTGGTCATATCGTGTGTGACGGCTATAGATGTCACATTGAGTTTTGTGTGCAGTTTCATTATTAGGTCGTTCACCGAGTCGCCCATTATCGGATCTACCCCCGTCGTGGGCTCATCGTAAAGCATTATCTCGGGCCTCACTATAATGGCGCGCGCTAAGCCCACCCGCTTCCTCATGCCGCCCGAAAGCTCCGCCGGCTTCTTATACTCTATGTCCTTCAACCCTACGAGAATGAGGCTCTCCTTGACCCGTTTGGCTATCTCCGCCTTGGGCGTGTTCGTATGCTCGATCAGCGCGAACCCCACGTTTTCTAAAATATTCAGCGAATCAAAAAGAGCGGCCCCTTGGAAGAGCATCCCGAACTTCATTCTTACGGCGCTAATCTCCTTCTCGTCCAAGCGCGTTATATCTTTACCGTCTATCAGCACATGGCCCGAGTCCGGCCTCATCAACCCTATGATATGCTTTAAAAGAACACTCTTGCCGCAGCCGGAACGTCCTATGATGACGGTAGATTCGCCTGTCTTTATGGTCAGGTTCAGGTTATCAAGCACCTTGTGACCGTCGAAGGATTTTGAAACGTTTATTATCTCTATCATTACTGGCTTTCAGTTTTCGGCTGTCAGATTCAGAGGGCCGATAGCTTATGGCGCTAAGAAATAGAACAATGCCGTGAAGAAACAGTCGGACGCTATTATCAATATAAAGCTTGTCACGACGCTCGACGTGGTCGCCTTGCCGACTCCCTCCGCCCCTCCCTCGGCTCTCATGCCTTCATAACAGGCTATTATGCATATGATGACGGCGAAGAATACGCTCTTTATCAGTCCGGTGTATACATCTTTGTACCTTAACGCCTGCCATGTCATCTTCATATACATCGCGTGCGTTATATTGAGCTTATAAACGCCTATCAGGTACCCCCCTACTCCTCCTATCACGTCCGCATAGAGCGTCAAGAGCGGTATCATTATCACGAGGGCCAAAAACCTCGGCACGACGAGATATTTTACCGGATTGGTTGCCAGGGTCTCGAGGGCGTCTATCTGTTCCGTAACTTTCATCGTTCCGACTTCCGCCGTTATGGAAGCGCCTATTCGACCCGCGACTATGAGCGCCGTCAATACCGGGCCCAGCTCGCGCACCATAGAGAGCGCTACCAACGACGCGATGTAGATCTCCGCGGAGATCTTCTGCATCTGGTATGCGCTCTGGAGCGCCAACACCATCCCCGTAAAGAGGCTTATCAGAGAGACTATAGGGAGTGAGTCGACCCCTATTTTCGACATCTGCTCCACTACCTGCCTTCTTCTCAGTGGCGGTATAGGTATCCAAAAGAGGGTCTCCCCCAGAAGAATTGAGGCGCCCCCGCCGTACCTGACAAATTCAACGAACCTTCTTCCTATAAATTGGGCTAAGTTTCTTAGCATATCCGCTTTTCCTCTGGTTAAAACTTGTCCTTATGCTCCAGCCCGAAAAAATTACTGCCGTTAGTGAACTTCAACTTTAAACTGTCGTTCGGATGCAGGTTATACCCAAGCTCAAGCTGATCGCGCTCTCTGAGGCTCTCATCCACCCTGTCGTCATTTACGTACTTTTTGAATCCGACATTGAAACCGCCCGCGACATTCTTGGTCATCCTGAATTCACGCACATCCTGCCATTTGGCGGTCTCCCACCCGTCCCAGGCCATCGTATTCTCGCCGTCCAGCACTTTTATATTCTCAAACATACTCTCTTTTCCCATGCGCCTTAAGTCTATTTCACCGCCTATGACGACCGGGCCGCTTTCGCGGATTATCCTGGAGTCCTCTATTCTCATCACGGGCCCGTCGCCCTTAAGAGATACGCTTAGATATTCAAAATTCACGTCGCCTATATTCCCCTTTTTCATTTCGAGACGGACATTGGTCTTTAATTTTTTTATCGCGCCTTTAAGCTCCGATTTCGAATTCAGGGCCCCGGAAACGTGTGAGCCGTACCCGGCATTGATCGCCGAAAGAACCTGCGATATATTCATATTATCGGTCACAGCCACCGCGTCTACAAGGTGAGGCTCCACCAATCCAAACTTACCATTCAGATAGAACATCTGCCCGAGACTTAAGTTTGAAACTTCCAGGGTCTCGCCGGAGATCCTGTATGATCCTTTCAGGTCAAAGAACGGTTTATAATTTACTATTACGTTTGTCGCTTCTATATCGCCTTCGAGAGATTCATCATTCGGCTCAATAGAGCTCTTTATAGCTATATTCCTTATTGAGAGATCCCCGCTGATATCGACATCCCGAAACTTGAAGTGGTTCGCTTTTATGGATATCAGCAGCACTCCGTCAGCGGCAAAATTGCTCTCTATTTTTATGAGGCCGGATTCAGGCCTGACTACCAGACGGGCTATGCCGTTCTTGAGCCGCCCCTCAACCTCTATGCTGTCGGAGCCGAATAGCCTAATATAGCCGCGCACTACGGCGTCATCTATCGTCCCTTCAAGCGTTACAAATCCGGAGAGTTCCCTGTTCCTGGTTTCAAAGTCTATCTCTATGCGCGGCTCTCTATTCAAACCGCCGGAAAAGGCAAGATCCCAAATTCGATAATTCGACACCATGCTCTTTATCCAAAATATCCGCGAACGGTAGATCTCGCGCCCTTTACTCAATATCCTTACGTCCCGTAATGTTATCGGGCGGAATATACCGCCGTCTATGCTGCCTATAGATATATCGAGATTTTTGCCGAAGATGCCCTCTATCCTATCTTCGGCCAGAACCTTCAGTTCGGGAGCAAAGGCCTCTATCCTGCTCTCAAAGAACGCGATGATGCTTAGTGCCAATAAAAATATTAGCGTTGTCTTAAACCGGCGTCGTGCCCGTATGCTTCTCATACACTCTTGTTAAACCGTTACAAAGTCCAGGCTGTCGGCCTTTGCGGTCACGCGCACCTTGGCGCCGTTCTTATAACTGCCTTTGATGATCTCTTCGGCGAGAGGGTCCTCCAGGAAACGCTGGATCGTCCTCTTGAGCGGCCTGGCGCCAAATACCTTATCAAATCCGCGCTCTACCAGAAAATCTTTCGCTTCTTTCGTCAGGTCTATTAAGATACGCTGTTCCTTCAGCCTGGACTCGACATCCTTTATCTCGAGCTCTATTATCCTGTCAAGGTCCTCTTTAGTCAGCGGCCTGAAGACGATGATATCATCTACCCTGTTTAAGAATTCGGGCTTGAATACTTTCTTTACTTCCTCCAATAACCTCGACCTCATAGACTGGTATGTCACTTCCTCTTCCTGGGACTTGAATCCTATAGAGCCCTGTTTCTTCAGCGTCTCCGCGCCTATATTCGAAGTCATTATGATTATGGTATTCTTGAAGTCCACCTTCCTCCCGAATGAATCGGTGAGGCGGCCCTCTTCGAGCATCTGTAAAAGTATATTGAAGACGTCGGGGTGCGCCTTCTCTATCTCATCGAGCAATACTACGGAATATGGGCGGCGCCGCACCTTTTCGGTAAGCTGGCCCCCTTCGTCATAGCCGACGTAGCCCGGAGGAGCTCCCACGAGCCTCGAGACATTGAACTTCTCCATATACTCGGACATATCGATCTGTATTATCGCGTCTTCATCGCCGAACATGTATTCGGCCAGCGCCCTAGCCACAAGGGTCTTGCCGACACCCGTGGGCCCTAAGAATATGAATGAGCCTATCGGCCTTCTGGGATCTTTTATGCCGGCACGCGAACGCCTTACTGCATGAGCGATAACGCTTATCGACTCATCCTGCCCTATGACGCGTTTATGAAGGCCCTCTTCCATCTTCAGGAACTTTGACTGCTCCTTCTCTTCGAGCCTTACTATCGGGATACCGGTCCATTTTGAAACTATATAGGCTATATCTTCGTCGCTAACCTTCGGCTCGATCTTACCGCGCAACTCTTTCCACTCTTTCTTTATGCCGGTGAGGTCATCCTTAAGTTTCCTCTCTTCATCGCGGAACTTGGCCGCCTTTTCGAAATCCTGGCCCTTGACGCTCTGCTCCTTCTCTTTCTTTATCGCCTCCATCTTCTCCTCGATATGCTTGACATCGGGAGGAGCCGTCGTGACGGAAAGGCGCGCTCTCGCGCCGGCTTCGTCTATCAAGTCTATCGCTTTATCGGGCAGGTATCTGCCGGTTATATATCTGTCGGAAAGCTTGGCTGCGGCCTCTACCGCGGCATCCGTAAATTTTACCCTGTGATGCGCCTCGTACTTGTCGCGCAAGCCTTTCAATATCTCTATCGTCTCGTCCACCGTAGGCGGCTCCACTATGATCGTCTGGAACCGTCTTTCGAGAGCCGCGTCCTTTTCAATGTGTTTCCTGAATTCATCGAGCGTCGTCGCTCCTATACACTGTATCTCTCCGCGGGAGAGAGCCGGTTTCAGTATATTTGAGGCGTCTATAGCTCCCTCGGCGCCGCCGGCGCCGATAAGCGTATGGAGCTCGTCTATGAATATTATAATGTCCTCCGAGCGCTTTATCTCATCCATCA
>CAYSSS010000089.1:0-5151 GCA_964433975.1 uncultured Planctomycetia bacterium | reverse complement strand
GCATATGCGGCATCTGTTCTTCAAGCCATCCGATAGCGTGCTGCCAGGCGCTCGAGGACATAGGCGGTACAGAAGTCCCTGAGAGGGCCCTCTATATACGCACCATATGCCAGGAACTCGAGAGGCTCCATTCTCATATGCTCTGGCTGGGGCTGGCCGGGCATTTCATAGGTTACAACACAGTCTTCATGTGGGCGTGGAAGTACCGTGAGCCTATATGCGACATAATGGAGACCGTTACGGGCAATCGCCAGAACTACGCCATGCATAAGGTGGGAGGCGTGAGGCGCGATATAGAGAAAGAGCATGTACCTTATATATTGAAGAGGCTGGATGAGTTCACGACGCATCTTACCATGCTCAAAGGCGCCGTCCTTGATGATCCCGTGTTGCACGAGCGTCTTAAAGGCGTAGGTATACTGACAAAAGAGGCCGCTATAGATTACTCTGCTATAGGGCCTGTCGCCAGGGCATCGGACGTGGATATCGATGTCAGGCGCGATCATCCCTATGCGGTATACGACAGGGTAAAGTGGAACGTCATCGTCCAGAAAGAGGGGGACGTATTCGCGAAGGCCGTGGTGAGGATACTGGAGATGTTCGAATCGGTCAGCATAGTCAGGCAGTGCCTCGACAAGATGCCGGAAGGCCCGATAGATTCAAATCCCAAAGATATACCTGTCGGAGAGGGGATCGGACAGGCGGAGGCGCCCAGGGGAGAGGTCTTCCATTATATAAAATCTGACGGGACGAATTCGGCGGTAAGGCACAAGGTGCGCGCCCCCACATACATGAACTTCCCGACATTCAGGGAGACCGTGGTGGGAGAGACTATATCCGACGCGACGATAATACTGGCCGCGATAGACCCCTGTTACTGCTGCACGGAGAGGATGCTGATAGTGGATGACCGCGACAAGCAGGTCATGGATGTCAATGAGCTCATAAGGTTGTCGCAGGAAAAGACAAGGCTCATAAAAGAGCGAACTGTCATTGCGAGGCCCGAAGGGCCGAAGCAATCTCAACTTTAGAGATTGCTTCGTCGGCCTAAAGGCCTCCTCGCAATGACGACTTAAAATTATGATGATGAATTTTCTCGCTTATGTCATGTTCGTTCCGATAGCGATCGGGGTGGTCTGCCTCTTTATTCCCGAGAGGCTCAAGATCATTACGAAGCTTCTGTCGTTTCTGACTACGCTGGCCGTATTGGCCGCCACCATCCGCGTATTCATATTGAAGCCTCTCTACTGGCCGCCGGTAACTGTTCCTCCGTTCATAGTGGATAACCTGGCCGCGCTTGCGGGCATAGGTATAGCATTCTTCGCCTTCCTGGTCGTCATATATTCATTCGGTTTTATCGAAAAGAAGAACGGAAGATACTTCGGCTATGTGCTGATAACTCTCGGCAGCTCTCTTGGCGCGGCTTTCGCCAATAATCTTATAACGCTTCTATTCTTCTGGGGTATATTGGCGGCTACCTTATATCTACTGGTCAATATACAGGGAACCGAGAAGGCCTCCGCCGCGGCAAAGAAGAGCATGATCGTAATAGGCGGCACGGATGCGCTCATGATATTCGGCATAGGTTTGATGTGGAAGCTCTCGGGAACCTTTGCCATGAACCAGACACACCTTGAATTGTCCGGCGCTCTCTCTTACATAGCCTTCCTGTCGATAGCTATAGCAAGTTTCGCCAAGGCCGGAGCGGTCCCTTTTCATTCCTGGCTTCCGGATGTTGCAGAGGACGGACCGACGCCGGTTACCGCTTATCTGCCGGCCTCATTGGATAAACTGCTCGGCATATATCTTCTTGCCCGGGCATCTTTAAATCTATTCGTCATGAACGGTCTCTCCAATACCATTCTGATGGTGATAGGATCGATCACCATCATCTACGCCGTAATGATAGCGCTCGTCCAGCACGATCTCAAGAGGCTCCTGGGATATCACGCGGTTTCCCAGGTGGGATACATGGTGCTCGGCATAGGCACGGGCAACCCCATCGGCATCGCCGGCGGGTTATTTCATATGCTGAACCACGCTATATATAAATCATGCCTCTTCTTAAGCGCAGGCGCGGTCGAGAAGAGGACCGATACCACCGATCTGTCAAAGCTGGGAGGTCTGGCGAAATATATGCCGGTGACTTTCGTATGTTTTTTAGTGGCCTCTCTTTCGATATCCGGTATCCCGCCCTTCAACGGATTTGTGTCGAAGTGGATGATATACCAGGGGATAATAGAGCTCGGCGGCAGCAAGAACCATATATGGATATTGTGGCTCATCTCGGCGATGCTGGGCAGCGTCCTGACCGTGGCGTCATTTCTTAAACTGCTTCACGCTGTGTTCCTGGGCCGGCCGTCATCCGGCATGGCGCGGGTTAAAGAGGTGGGGCTGTTTATGCTGCTGCCCATGGTAGTGCTGGCGGCTATCTGCGCTATCTTCGGAATATTCGCGTTCGCGATACCGCTGCGCCTCTTCATAATACCGGCCATAGGAAAAGGATTCTCTTATTTGGGAATATGGAACGCCGGAACCGCCACGGCTCTCATAATAGCGGGAATATTGTTGGGACTTATCATGTATATCTTTCTCGCGCCAAAGCGCGGCCGTTCCGTTTCCGTATTTATCGGAGGGGAAGACCCTGCTTTGTTGAAGAGGGTTTCCGGAGTGGAGTTCTACGATACGATCAAAAAGATGAAATTCCTGGACCGTTTTTACAGGAGCGAAGAAGCCGGAGCGCTCGATATATACGATCAGGGCAGGAACGCCGTATTTTCCCTTACAAAGATGTTACAGTATCTTCACAACGGGGTGCTGCCCACGTACCTGGTCTGGTGCCTTCTGGGCATGATAGGTATGTTTATATTTTTATTTTTTAGGTAGAATGATATGGATATGATAGAGATACACCTATTGCTTGTCTTCATGATAATCGCGGCCGTGGTCGCGGTCAGGGTGAAAGATCTTCTTTCGAGCGTCGTCGCCGTAGGCGCCGCGGGCCTGGGCCTCTCGATGGCGTTTTTGGTGCTCAAGGCGCCGGACCTGGCGATAACGCAGCTGGTGGTAGAGATATTATGTTTGATAATACTTATCCGCGCCACGATAAAGAAAGACCTGCCGTTCAGTACGTCGGGAAGATGGGTATTTAATACAATGGCCACTCTCTCTTTTCTCGCCATCTTTTTAGGTTTCGCTTATTTCTCGTTGAAGAACCTGCCGCGCTTCGGAGACGCTATAATGCGCGTCTCCGGCACATATCTGGAGCAGGGTTACTCTAAGACAGGCGCGCCCAATATAGTGAGCGCAATCATATTGGACTTTAGAGGTTACGATACGCTGGGAGAAGTGACGGTACTTTTCACGGCCGCTATAGGCGTTTTAGCGGTTATGCGCAGGATAGGGCGCAGGAAGGCGCAGGGTGGAGATAAATAACATAAAGAATGAGATCGGCATGACTTTGATCGTTAAGACGGTAACCCGCCTTACGGTAGGGCTCATACTGCTATACGGTATATACCTGATATTCAACGGCCATTCTTCGCCTGGTGGAGGATTCGCCGGCGGCGTGATCATAGCGCTCTCTTTTATTCACATAATGCTGGCGTTCGGCAAGGACATGGCCCTGAAGAAACTGACCGTTCCGTTCGCCCGCGTGATGATAAGCGCCGGGGCGCTGATATTCTTATCCGTAGCGATGCTCGGTTTTACGAAGGGCGCCTTCTTTCTGAATACGCTCTTCAGGTATAAGATGCCATTTAATCTCTTCAGCGAAGGAAGTATACCTCTATATGAGGTCGCGATAGGCCTGATGGTAGGCGGCGCTCTCTTCCTCATGTTCGTCACGCTGGTATTGATGCAGAAGGTCGACAGAGACCTGGAAAAGAGAAGGAAATAAGATAATGACAGCTTACTTTTTATGTCTGGTGCTATTCTCGATCGGGGTCTATTGTGTCCTCAGGAAGAGGAACCTTATCAAGATAATAATAGGTATCGGCATAATAGAATACGCGGTGAACCTTTTTCTGGTCCTGATAGGCTACCGCGGCCATGGCCGCTCCCCGATACTTGAACATGGCCGGACAATAGAAAATATGGTCGATCCACTGCCGCAGGCGCTCGTATTGACGGCGATAGTCATAGGCCTGGCTGTTACCGCGCTTATGGTCGCCATCGCCATAAGGATTTACGAAAAATACGGAACATTCGATATAACCAAAATGGATAAGCTTAAAGGATGATCAGATACAAATGAACATAGTACCTCTATTCATAATAGTGCCGATGGCAGCCGCTTTCCTGATCGCTCTGGCGGCAAAATCTTTCAGGCGGCTGGGGGACATTCTCTCCAATTGCGCCTGTCTTGCCCTATTGGTATTTTCCTTCTGCGCGGCGGTCACGGTAAGCAGTATACCGAGCCATATCATGGTCTACAAAGTCGGAGGCTGGCCTCCCCCTATAGGGATATCGTTGGTGGTTGATAGCCTGACGGCTTTCATGCTCATCACCATAAATCTGGTGGCGTTTCTGGTATCGCTCTACGCCATCGATTATATGAAGAAATATACCGATAAGTGGAAATTTTACACGTTATTCATGCTTATGGTCACCGGCATAAACGGTGTAGTAATAACCGGGGACATGTTCAACCTTTATGTCTTCCTGGAGATAGCGTCAATATCGAGCTACGCGTTGGTCGCGTTCGGGACCGAGTCCGAGGAGCTAGAAGCCTCTTTCAAGTACGCGGTCATGGGTTCAGTCGCTTCGAGCTTTATACTGCTCGGCATAGCCTTCATGTACAGCTACACCTCGACGTTGAATATGGCCGATATGGCCCAGGCTCTGGCCAGGCAGGGAGGCGGCAAAGTAGTGCCGTTCGTCAGCGTCCTCTTCCTCATGGGCTTCGGGCTAAAGGCGGCGCTCGTTCCGTTCCACGCATGGCTTCCGGACGCGCATCCGTCAGCGCCTGCCCCGATATCGGCAATGCTCTCGGGCGTACTGATAAAGGTGCTCGGCGTATATGCGCTGTCGAGGATATTTTTTAATGTCCTCGGCGTAAACGACGGTGTCTTGGCTATTCTCATGTTTCTAGGCGCCGTGTCGATGATAATAGGCGTATTCCTGGCCATCGGGCAGTGGGATTTTAAAAGA
>CAYSSS010000088.1:3816-5181 GCA_964433975.1 uncultured Planctomycetia bacterium | reverse complement strand
ATCGCCGGAGGCCCCGCGGGCGGGATATAGATACGGCCGTTCTTTTCTCTTATGGAGAAGAGAAAACACTTCTCCCATGAAGGCGTAAGACGCGATATCTTCGATCTTTTCCCTTCTGTCGCATGAAGCATACGACCGTAACCAAGGTAAAGCCCAACATGCAATTCATCGTCTATCTTGAATACAATAACGTCTTCCGGTTCTATTCGGTCTTTCGGGATAATGAGATTGTATTCCCTGATTTTAGCGATGATTTCGGACGGATCCTTTGATTCATAGTCGCCTACCTTTGGAGCGACTCCTTCCATACCTCGAGAGTTAAAGTAAAGCTGCATGAGCCCCACGCAGTCGGTTCCCTCAAAGGACCGCCCGTCCTCTTTCCAAGGAATGCCGACTAATCTGTTTAATATATCCCGATCGAGAGTCTTCATTCTTCCTTCTTCATGGGGTTAATGAGTTGCGGGATATGCTTAAACCCGCCGAAATTCGCCTGATTCGCGAACCTGTTCTTGCACACATCGAAAGACTTGTCGCATCCTCGCTCGATAGAATATAAGTCGCCTGCGGCCAGCGCGCGCGGTAAGGCATAATCAAGGACGACTTTATGATCCGCGCTTACGAAATCCGCGATCTTTCGTTTTAAGCCATTATTCTGGCCCGATGTAAAATATATAATCCCGTCATTCCAGAAGTCGTCAGCCTCCGTTCGCGCCGGATCGATAATGAAACTTACCCCGGATCCGGCCCCGACAACCTGACCCGTCAGCCTTGTCCCGGCCACATCGAACGCGCAGAACTCGTCCCCGAATATGTAGGAGCAATAGAGTTGCTGCATTCGGCCTGTTTCTACCGATAAGGATTTGAGCTTCGACTTACATTCCATCTTGACGCTTGTCTCGGTCAGTTCCGATATAGCATTTATGATCCCGTCAAACATCACTTTCGCATGCACAGGATCAGTTAAGAGGTCTAAAAATACTTTACGCATGACAACCCTCTTACCTCTTAAATCGATCGTATTCAAGAAGCCCGACCATAGTCTGTCTACATTATCGAGCTCGCCCGTGACGGCTTCTATCTCAAGCTGACTCGTGGCGGGAATAGCCGACCGCTTAAGAGATAGCGGAAGATAATCCTTTAACACCCCGTCAATATTCCAAAAGCGGGTCTTCTTATTGTCGGAAGTGAAATAATACGTTTCGCCGTCGCACGGCCCCTGTGAGCCGAGGTAAAAATCGTATAGCTCTATCGGGCGGTTCTCTGTCTTAAATGCTTCTTCTTTAAACTGGACGCTTAAATCCTGCATCAGGGCGCCTCATAAATATTCCACAAAACCTCTTTTAATTTTATGGAAGAGTTGTAGAG
>CAYSSS010000088.1:0-3716 GCA_964433975.1 uncultured Planctomycetia bacterium | reverse complement strand
ACCTTATAGCTCGTCGGAAATTTTACCCAGAAGGTATCGTATCTTCCTTTCCTCGCCTTAAAGAAGTCCCATATAAGATCAACCGCCTCTTCGCTTTCGCTTTCCAAGAAACAGTCAAGGGTCCGTATCGCTTGCGATCTTTTGGATCTGCGCTTCTCTTTGCCCGAATCGGATTCGAATATAAGGGTCGAGTATTCGATATCCTCTTTTAGTCCGAACTCAGGCGTAAACTCTAAAACTTCTACACTCATACGTTATTCCTTATGGCGCTGCGGATAGACCTGTTCTTCGCGATGGCGCTCGATATGGCATCCTCGAAAATATCCGGATGCTGCATCAGCATATCCCGAAAAGACTTCGCGTCATTGGCGGCGATGTAAATATTAAAGACCTGATTCTGGTCTCCTGCCCCGCCGCCCTGATTAAGCCTCTTTAGGCCCTCCGGCCCGAGACGCCTCATACCGCGCCTTGACACGACCCCCTCGCCTGATTGAGCTATTAAGGGAACCTCGTCATGGGCCAAATACCCCGAATGCGCGTAGACCGGCCTTACTACGCCTCCTTGATGAAAATACGGAATCATGCCCGGGAAGACCGCGCCTATTGTCTTAATGAGAACTATCTTTGCGAGGACCTCGGCCAACACGTCTATCATCATATTGCCGAATTCGACAAAGTAGTCCTTCGCGCTGTCAAGCTCACCTCTAAATGCGTCCTTAAATAAATGCCTGAAAGATTCACCTAAGCTCCTTGCGGTACTCTGTCCTACCGCCTCTATGGCGTTAAAGGATTGGGCTATCTCATCGATCTTGGTCTCTTTTCCGAGGCCCTTTAATGTGGCGATAAAGTCCTGAATAGAGGCCTTTGCTTTGTCGTAGCCTTTGGCGAGCGACCCTCCCCCCTCAGACATGATCTTCGAAATCTTCTCCTGTGTCCTTGCGATCTCGATATCCGAGGCCTTCGTGAGAAGCGATAGCTCTTCTCTTAGTTTCTTCAAGGTTTCCGAGGTCGTCCTGAAAGGCTCGCCGAGCTTACCCGGTAGCTTACCGAGGATGTCGTAGAATTTAACGAGATACTGCAATACCCAGTCAAAGCCCGATATGAGCCACTTGAAGAGTTTCGCAAAACCTATATAGACCATATTTGCGCCGAGCTCGACCGCGTTTAAGACCGGCACCGCGACATTGCGGAATTTGATAAACGTATAGGTTAAGGCCGCGACTATTACGATTAACGCCGCGATCCACGGATGCGCGAGCGTAAATAACGCGAGTTTACTTATTAAGCTGAAGATGACCCCCGACAATCTCACAAGTCGTCCTATCAAAGCGGTGACCACCCCTCCGAGCATCATAAATATGCCGGTCATAGCCACTGACTGGATAATGAGGTTTCGGGTGGCCGGATCGATCGAGTTCCAGAGATTCAATAGATTGCCGAATACGTTGGCGAGCTTATGGACTACCGGTATGAGCGCCTCAGCGATTGAAACCCGTAGGCCTAAAAACGCGTTATCGAGTCTTTTCAACTCGTTATATACGGGGATCGAGTATTTCTCCGCGGATTTAAAAGCAAGGGCCAAGGGCCCGGTAAGAGCTCCTCCCATAAAGATAAGGGTTTGTCCTACTTGAGAGATCTCGCGACCGAGCTGTTTTAAGGTTTGCCCGGTTTCTCGCGCGCGATTCGCAAATCTTTGTATAGCCCCCTCAACGCCTTTTAGGCGTTTCGTGACCTCGTCTTTAAGCCGCATGATGATCTCAAGCTCTCTGTTTGTCGGCATCCTTCTTTCCTATCTTTATGAATTCGCGCGCTATCAGTACAATCGCCTCTATGAACTTAACCGGCTGATCCATCCAACCTCCCGGATTCGGCAGATACCCCTTCTCGAAGAAAAAATAAGCGTTTAGGTATTCGAAACTCTTTCCCGTTACGAGGGCCCGCGGACATCTGGAGAACTCCTCCGCTCCTATCTTCCAAGCTCCCGGTATGGGTGAATCCTTAATGCAGCCCCGTTCTATTTTTTGAGCCTCGGAGCAGGTTCGGCAGTCAAGCTCTAACTTCGTAAGCCAGACCGCCAGTATCAGTTTTTTCGCTCTTCCTCCGATAAAGAGTTTTCGCCCGATATGACCTCGGCAAGCTCGTCGATAAGGGCTTTGGGAAATATGGCGAGAATCTCGTCCGTCACGACGTTGTAATTCTTACCGTTAATTGACACCGAAACGGTATCGTATTTAACGGGTTTGTTGTCCCTCGGATCAAGATATCCCTCAAGGCCCTTAAGCCCGAACTTAACGAAGAAAAGATTTCTCTTTGCCGCCGCAAAAGTAGCCTTCGCCTTGTCCTTGGGATTGTCGGAGCTTATCTCGAAGCTCGTCGTCTGGTCGTCTATGTGGGCCCGAAGATGCGCGTCTATCGGGCATATCTGAAAGACGCTCGGATTATCCGCGTTCTTCTCAAGTTTCGACTTATAAGGTTTTGTCTCGTAAATATTTATTCCAGTAAGCATTTTTCCCTTCCTTTCTTTTTTTATAAAATCAGTATCGCAAGCTCGTCGTCGCCCGGATCCATCGATCCGTTAAGCGTAAACGAGCACTTGGCAAGCTGCAGGCCGTCTCTTTCCTCGTCCTCGACCTTCACGTACTGGGCTCTCGGAATGTAGAAACGAAACTTGTTTCCCGCCTGATTCCCCGCCGAAAAGTCCACAACCATCTCGGAGCCCGAAAACATCTTCGAGTGGAAGTCGTGCTCTATCGCCTTCACCATCTCGGGATTAAAAGACCCTTGATAGTTCCTCGCGGTGATGGCGAAGGAGAGAATCCCCCTCGCGTCATTCACGTCGTCCCTTGAAACAAGGGTATTGGCAAGATCAAGCTCCATCGCCTCTATGCGCGCGGAAAAGCCGTCTACCGAGAATAACGCGTTTAAGAATACGGGCGGCTTTGTCGTCTCGTGCTCTATATTCTCGAGCATGGGTTCGTCCGTAACGCCCGCCTCCACCCCCTGAAACTCGAAGTCGGCCATTACCGGCTCTCCCGACTTAAAGTTAAGCTTCGCCTTGCCCCTCGATCCTTTTATGAGCTTTCGCACGCCGTCTTCATAAAGACCTTGTGTTACTGACGGTATCTCATCCGATACCGGATGCAGGACAAAGCCCGCGCTCGCGGGCGCTGACGAGATAACGCTTGTAGCGCCGGAACTTGCGCCTGTTATCGTCTCGCCCGACTGGAATGTTCCGGAAACAGGAACAAAATACATACTCGACGTTCCGTTCAGCGTCTTAATTACGACAAGCCCTACAGCCCCGGAGGTCCCTCCCGTGATAAACTCCGCGTGCAGATACGGCCCTCCCGTTATCGCGCCGATATTAATCGACTTAAGCGCGCTCGCTTCGAAGCCTGAAGCTGCGAACACCTTTGCCCATTCAGGCAACGTATTAATTGAACCCGATCCTCTCATCTCAAGCCTGTAGGAAAGGCCCGCGGGGCGCTTCCCCGGTATCTTCCCTAAAGGCGAGAACGATCTCCTCGCGGGATTACGCTCGAACATCTCAATGTCGAAACTTGCTTTAGGATCGTAGACGAGAAGCTTCGCGTCATCGGCCGTAACACTCTCGGCGACTCCTTCCTGAGCTTCTACCTTCACGGCAAGCTGCCTTCTTCTCGATAACATCTTCCCTCCTTCTATCCCGCTATTTCGGGATCGGTTTGTCTGTGCTG
>CAYSSS010000087.1:0-5266 GCA_964433975.1 uncultured Planctomycetia bacterium | reverse complement strand
AGAACAGTTAGTGCTTAGTACAAAAAAATGTCTTGCTTAATGGGGTGCAGTACAGTATTGCCATAGTGTGTCAAATTTTGTAACGCCGCTTCAGGCGTATTCCCCGTGAGGTCGATGCCTGCCTGTTGGAGAGAAAAATAGAGGAAGTAAGGGGCGGGGAAATCTGCTATAATATTGGCCTATCCATGAACCCCGCTCTTCCTGCGGAAGATTGCGGGGTAGAAGGAAGGGCGGGGTGAATATAATAAAGCTGCCATTTAAGATAAAGAGGCCCGTTCTAGCTTGCGGTGCGGATATGAAGGGGGCATTCGCGCTGGCAAGGGGCGACGAGGCTTATCTATTTGACGGATTCGGCGATCTGTCGGACCTCGACAATTTTACCGGGTATGAGAAAGCGGTAAAGGCGGTGAAGAAGAGGCTTAATATAAAGCCCGAGATAGTCGTTTGTGATCTGCATCCCGGCTATTTTTCAACACAATTCGCAGAAAGCTTACAGCTTAAAGCTTACAGCTTAAAGCTGTACAAGGTCCAGCATCATGAAGCGCACATCGCAAGCGCCATTGTCGATAATCACATAAGAGGCGAAGTGCTTGGCGTAGCGTTCGACGGAACAGGATATGGTACCGACGGTAATATTTGGGGCGGGGAGTTCTTTTCAGGAAACATCAAAAGACTGAAAAGGGTCGCGCATCTCGATTATATTCCAATGCCCGGCGGCGAGGTTTCTATTAGAGAGCCTTGGCGGATGGCGGCTAGTTACCTATATTCGACTTTTGGGCCAAATTTTTTGAAGCTTGACATGGATTTTGTGAAGAGTATTGATAAAAAAGGCTGGAAGATATTGAGGCAGATGATCGATAAAAAGATAAATTCTCCGCTGACATCGAGCGTGGGGAGGCTCTTTGACGCCGCGGGCAGCATTATCCTGAATAAAGCAAACGCAGAGTTCGAAGCCCAGCTGCCGATAGAATTGGAAAGAATAGCCCAAAAAGGTATCAACGATAGTTATAACGCAGAGAACGCCGCAAAGATTATCAAAGGTATGAAAAAAGATATTGAAGAGAGAACGGAACGGTCGATAATATCGGCGAAATTCCACAACTCCATAGCGGAATTGATATTGAGAACGGCAAAGAAGATAAAGATAAAAAAAGTTGTATTATCCGGTGGAGTGTTCCAGAATAGATATTTGAGCGGTAGGGTGGCGTATCTGCTCGGCAAGAATGGTTTTATGGTCTTTACGCATTCAAGAGTAGAAACGAACGATTCTGGCATACCGATAGGCCAGATAGCGATAGCGAACGAGAGGGCCTTTCCGCCATCGCATTCAATGAGAATTAGACAAAGTGCTTCGGCGAATGGCGCGCGGAAGTGATAGGGGTGAACTCCAATGTGTTTAGCTGTGCCGATGAAGATAGCTGAGATTAAGGGCAACGAAGGATTCGTCGAGTCGTCCGGCCTGAAGCGCAGGGCCAACTTCTCGTTCATAAAAAGTCCAAAGATCGGCGAATATGTCCTCCTGCACGCGGGATTTGCGATAGAGAAGGTCAAAGAAAAAGAAGCGCAAAAGACGCTAAAAATACTGAGAAGCATGTAGAAACTGTTTCCGTTTGCATCCGGAAACTGGGATACCCACTGTCCCGATTGATTTAGAAACAGTTTCTAGGCTGGGGTAGATACATGAAATATGTAGACGAGTTCAGGGATAAGCGGTTGATCAGAAGGCTGGCGGATGATATCCGGCGCGCTGTCGATCCCGAGCGCATTTACAATATCATGGAGGTGTGCGGTACGCATACGATGAGCATATTCCGGTTTGGGTTGAAGGATATCCTGCCCGGGAATATAAGGCTCATCTCGGGCCCCGGCTGCCCGGTATGTGTTACGCCGAACGAATTTATCGATAAGGCCATAGCCATTGCCAGGATGAAAGATGTCATTATCGCGACATTTGGGGATATGTTGAAAGTTCCGGGTTCACGGTCAAGCCTTGAGAAGGAGAAGGCTGATGGCTGCGACATAAGAATGGTCTATTCGAGTCTTGACGCGCTCGAGATACCGCGCAAGGAAGCGAAAAAGGAAGCGGTATTATTGGGCATAGGTTTTGAGACTACTGCTCCGACGGTGGCGCAGTCTATCCTGATCGCAAAGAAGGAAGGTTTAAATAATTATTCCGTCCTCTCGGGCCACAAGACGATGCCGGAAGTGTTAAAGGCGCTCACTTCCGATAAGTCCATCAAAGTAGACGCTTTTTTGCTCCCCGGGCACGTCAGCGCTATAATAGGAGTATCTCCGTACGAGTTCTTAAGCAGGGATTATAAAAAGAATTGTGTGATATCGGGTTTTGAGCCTATCGATATACTGCAATCTATCCTTATGATAATAAGGCAGGTAAAGCCAAAAACAGAGAGCCAATATGATAGAATAATAGAAAAGAACGGGAACCCGTTGGCAAGGAATAGCATAAATAAGGTTTTTGAAAAATCCTCATCCGTGTGGCGGGGAATAGGATGCGTAAAGAAGAGCGGGCTCAAGATAAGAAAAGCTTATAAGAAGTTTGACGCCCAGTCAAGATTCAGGCCAGAGATCAAAGAGCCGAAAGATAATAAGAGATGTTTTTGCGGATATATTTTGAAAGGGCTAAAGACGCCGTACGATTGTCCTTTATTCGCCAGGACTTGCACGCCGGAAAAACCGACAGGTGCGTGCATGGTCTCGAGCGAAGGGACATGCGCGGCGTATTATAAATATAGGCGTTAGTGAATAGGGAATAGTAAAATGGAAAAGATATTACTTTCACATGGCGGCGGCGGAAAATTAATGCACGATCTGATCGATTCTCTCTTTATAAAGGGATTCGGCGGCAAAGTGCTTAAAGAGAAAAAGGACTCCGCGATCCTTAAGATAGGCGCCAAAAATATCGCTTTCACAACAGACTCGTATGTGGTGGACCCGATATTTTTCCCCGGAGGAGATATAGGAAGTCTTGCCGTACACGGGACCGTCAACGACCTATCCGTCTGCGGAGCAAAACCGCTGTTCATATCTCTGGGCCTTATAATAGAAGAGGGCCTGGATAAAGATATATTGGAGAGGATTACGCGTTCCATCAAAAATGCCGCCGATGCCGCGGACGTCGAAATAGTGACCGGCGATACGAAAGTGGTGGAAAGAGGATCTTGCGATAAGATATTCATAAATACCAGTGGCATAGGAGAGGTCTATTATAACGGCCTTTCTATCGATGCGATAAAGCCCGGCGACAGTGTTATTGTTACCGGAAATATCGGAGAGCATGCTATAAGCGTACTATCCAAAAGAGAGGGCATAGCCTTCACCTCAAAAGTAAAGAGCGATTCCGCGCCGTTAAACAGATTGATCGCGCGCTCGCTTAAGGTATCGGGCAAAGTAAGATTCATGAGAGATCCCACAAGGGGCGGTGTAGCGACGACGTTGAACGAAATATGCCAGGACAGGAACTTTGGCATTGCGCTGGATGAAGAGAGCCTGCCGGTAAGCGCTGCCGTAAAAGATGCCTGTGAACTCCTTGGCTTCGATCCCTTATATCTGCCCTGTGAAGGAAGATGTCTTATAATTGCGGCAGGAGAAGACGCAAAGAAAATAGTGTCCGCGATGAAGACCGACTTGTCCGGTAAAGGCGCGAAAATAATCGGCCATATCACCAAAGATAATCGCGGCAAGGTGTATCTGAACACTGTTTCGGGCGGCAAAAGGATCGTGGGTATGTTAACAGGTGAACAATTACCGAGGATATGTTAATATTTTTCGCCTCAGCGGAGGTGGCGGCAGGAAAATTTTACGGGTCCTGCCATTGGATTTCCCAAATTTTCCATCGGGGGGTTAATAAAATAGGTAAGCACATAGCATCTTGTTATTCTTAACCCCCCATCCCCCAATGTTAAAATTTAGGTCCCATCCAATGTCACCCGTAAAAATTTATAGCAGTATCAGGCGGGACACAAAAGTTCCGCCTTATGGAGGAGCGAAAAATTTCTCTAAAGGAGGGTGGGATTTTTTGGGCGGCGTCCCAACGCTTTCAGTGGCAGGCAGATCTCGCGGGGAGAGTGCCTGAAGCGGCGTCACAAAATTTGACACCCTATGGCGATTTATACTGCCCCCTGTTAAGCTTTAACCAATAATTTGGTATAATGGTTACACTTAACGGAGGTGCAAATGAAATACAAAAAGTATGATTCAAAGACCAAATTGGCTGTTATATTAGAGCATCTTGAACAACAAGTACCTGTTGCGACGTTATGTAATAAGTATCAGATCAGCCACACCCTTTTCTATTATTGGCTGAGAGAGTTCTTAGGCAGAGCACACAGGGTGTTCGAAACAGAAAAAAACAGTATAAAAGAACGGCGCTTAAGAGACGAGAACACGAAACTTAAACATATCATCGCTGATCTCACAATAGAGTTAAAAAAAACAGAATACGAATTAAACGGAGGAAGAGGTCTATGAATAGGCGCAGCGAAGATGAGCGTGTCCTCTCAGCTTTAAGCCCTATTAAGGCCGAACATCCTGGTTGGGGCTACCGGATGGTCTGGGCGTACTTAAAATATCGTCTAGGCCACCAGGTAAACAAAAAACGCATCTACCGTATTATGAAAGAGCACGATCTTCTTGTTAAGCCAAATCTTAGGCTTAAGTCAAAACACGATGACAAGAATAACCGCTCCAAGCCAAGAGCAACCCGCCCTAACCAGTTCTGGGGCATTGATATGACCAAGGTCATGATCGAATCCTTCGGCTGGCTGTATCTGGTCGTTGTCTTAGACTGGCATACTAAAAAGATTGTAGGTTATTCAATCTCAATACGCTCCAAGGCCAGCGACTGGTTAGAAGCCATGAATATGGCCTGCAATAACCAGTTCCCTGATGGCATATTGCACAAAAACCAGGAGCTATCCTTAGTCAGCGATAATGGCTCGCAGCCCGCATCTCTTAGCTTCATGAGAGCCTGCTCGGTCCTGGAGATTAAGCAGATCTTTGCCAGTTACAGTAATCCCAAAGGCAATGCTGATACAGAACGTGCCATAAAAACGATCAAACATGACTTTGTCTGGGTACGAGAATTCCGCTCTACCGGCGAGTTTACCGAGCAGTTCGGACTCTGGGTCGAACGATATAATACAGACCGGCCTCATTCGACCCTTAGATATCAAACGCCCTGTGACTTTGAGAAAGAACAGTTAGTGCTTAGTACAAAAAAATGTCTTGCTTAATGGGGTGCAGTACA
>CAYSSS010000086.1:0-5719 GCA_964433975.1 uncultured Planctomycetia bacterium | reverse complement strand
GTTTTTAAATTTCAAAGGGAAAAACGTAGTTTTTCCCTTATGACGCTCTCCCGCCACAACACGTAAACTACCCGGGGCGGGATCGCTGTATCCCTTTTCCTTAAAGGTACTACCACCTTAACATGAGAATAACCTAAAGTAGGGGAAAGGAGGAGAATGTCCTCCTTTCCCCTTACAAACCCCTTTTCTTCTAAAGTTGAAAGGGGAAATATTCCCCTTCCCTTAAAAACCCGTCCTTTTGTAAATGTAATACAATGCTTGATATTTAACCCATTGGCTATAAAACCCACTCTGGCTTGCTTTTTACTTAACATGTGGTATACTTATATAGGGTAAAGAGATGAGAAACACGTAGAACCGCGACGTGGTTCTACGATTTTTTTCCCCACTTTCTACAAATATTTAGAAACTCGAGTACAACAGGAGGGTCAGTATATGAAATGTCCGAATTGCGGTAAGAAGCTGGATGAAGTAGACTGTGCGTGTAAATGGTGCACATTTTGCGGAACGATATTCGATGTAATCGCGTTCCATTCCTCGGATAATAGAGAAAAAGATTAGATCTGCAAAGCATCTTATTACGGAATTCGTAGGGCGCTTGTAATAGCGCCCTATTTATTTATGTGTACTACTTTGGCCGGAGGGAAGCCGTTGAAGTAGGTGCTTGAGGCGATCGAGTAAGCGCCTATATTCTCGGCGTAGACATAATCGCCTATCTGGAGCTGCGGAAGATTCTCCGCGACGGATATCGTGTCGAAAGCGTCGCATGTCGGCCCGAACGCCGCGCATACCTTCAGAGGGCCGTCCTTAAAGGCCTTGAGCGGATACTGGCAGTGGTCGAAGACTATCCCTGAAAATGTGTGGTAGACCCCGTCATCCAGATAGTAACATGTCTTGCCGTCCCGAACAGCCTTACCTATTATCTTCGTTACAAGCGTGGCGGAATTCGCCACCATGAAACGTCCCGGTTCGGCAAGTATCTCCATTGACTTTGGAAAGAGCCTGTTTATTTCGATATTAAGTTTTTTGGCCAAAGCTTTAAAGGATTTGGCCTTACTGTTGTACTTCACCGGGAATCCACCGCCTATATCAAGGATGTTTATCTTATGCCCGCGCGACTCGGCCTCTTTCAATATCGAACTGGATAACTGAAGAGCCTGTATGTAGTTCTCGAAATTATTACACTGACTTCCCACGTGAAAGCTTATGCCTTCGACGACGAGCCCCACTTTGAACGCCTCCACTATCAGGTCGACCGCTTCGCCAGGATGAGCGCCGAATTTTGACGATAATTCGACCATGGAACCGGTATTTGGCACGCGTATCCTCAAGACCAATCCGGCATGCGGGCAGTGTATCTTTATCTTATGAAGTTCGTCGATATTATCGAATGTCACCAGGGGCTTGAACTGGTCGAGCTTATGGAGCGTCTCTATCTGTTTTATGGTATTGGCGTAGATTATCTTGTCCCATATCCAGTCCTGCCGCTTTTTATGCGGCATATTCTTTATATACTCGTAGACTATCATGAATTCCGGGAAACTGGCGACATCAAAGCTTGCGCCCATCCTGTACAGGGTCTTTACTATTTCGGGATTTGAGTTTGCCTTGACGGCGTAGTACGTCTGCACCCTCGGGAGGGCCTCGGTGAATTCTTTATAATTTTGCCGTATCTTTTTATGGTCGATTATAAATACCGGCGTGCCATGGTCTTTGGCTATCCTAAGAAGTCTCTTCATATTGATCCCTGTTTAGTCCTTAAAGAGGAAGTTATTGAAGCACCACATATTCTTCTCGTCGAGATATGCTTTGGGATTCTCTTTAAAGAATACCCTGTAATTTTTCATAGGTGTCCAGTCGGAAGCTAAAGATGCCAGTTTTCCGAGATACGGCTTCGCTATGGAAAGTATATAGTCATGAGGCAGATCGTCCGGGATACAGACTCCTTTTTTTGGGTTCTCTATCATCCACATGGCTGCCGAGACGACGCCTATAGCCACCTGCATCGTCGTGGCATTCTGGTGCGGCACCAATCTTCTCGATTCATCGATACTCAATATGCTTCCCGTCCACCAGGAGTTATATTTATGCCCCATAAGAAGGGCGCCGAGGATGTCTTCGCCCGACTTTATCTCGTCGTCCATTATCCTTAAGTTCGGCTGGAGCTCATAGTTCCTGCCGCGCAGTTCATGCAGTGAAGAGATCGTCTCATGGCACGGCATATAAGCGTAGTGGACCGTCGGTCTGTATACGGCCTTCCCGTTCTTCCAGACGGTAAGTCTGTCGGATATAGAGAATGCCTCGCCGTGCCTTATCACCATGCCTACTATCTCCTGGTGCGGGATCCAGCTTCTCACCCATGTATTTATTCCCATCTGCGATAAGAATATCTGGTTTTTAGGGCCGTACGGAGGAATGTTCGCGAACTCGGGAAGCTTCTTTTCGTGGGTTCCCCATCCCATTTCAGCCGGGGATACACCCTCTTCTCTCAAGCCCTCTATACTCCATGTTCCCACGAACTCGTTGACCTCTTTGGGCCTGTTCGTGACCTGGGTATCCCTCTCGCTGCAGTGGATCACCTTTATGCCTAGCCGGTGAGCGAGATCGGCGTAGGATCTGGCGCGCAGCAGCTTCTCGAGCGCTGAAGCCTCCTTCTTTGAGGTCGTCTTGTCACGCACGACCTTCTCGGCTATATCGACAATGCCTTTTTTTGTGAAATGCGAGATCAAACCCGGATTCGCGCCGTGGTCCACCACGGCTGTGGTGGTGCCGTTATTCCATTTCGACACCATCTCCCGGATCAGCATCTGCCGGTAGTAGAGCGACTTCTTGAAAGGGCTCTTGTTGTGGATACCCGCGTACGGGTCCCACTCTTCGACAGAGGTATTAACGTATAGGACCCTGTTATCATGGCACCACGTCAGTATATCGTTGCAGCCGATATTCCAGGCGAGGTCTATGATGAGCCCGCCGGCTGATACGTATTTAGAGAGCACCTGGGATATATTTATAGGAGTGATCTTCTCCTGTGAATAGTGTACGCCTTTTTTGATCCAGTCCTTTAACTCGCCGCGCTTATTCGCAAAGTCCACTATAGTGATATTCTTGCACGGTATATTCACGTGCTTCAACAGTATCGGCAGGGTGCATTTTGAGACAGAGCCGTATCCGATAATCAAAACTTTATTCTTGAAGTTCAACATCATCTTACCTCCGGTTTAATTTTTTCTATTCTACGTTAATAATTTGACATTGTCAATTTCATAGTGTAACATATCAACTTATGACGAAGAGGATAGCGGCGATTATTTTAGCTATAGCATTCTCAGCGGGCCTCGCCTTTAGTGAGACGACATCTGATGAAACAACGGCGCAGGACCTTTCTACGCTGCGGAAAAAATTGAGCCGCGTGAAACGCGAGATGGATCTCCTTATAAAAGATATGGTCTCTGGCGCGTCCACGGTGAGCGACGCGGTATTGAAGGATCTCGCCGGAGATGTCAGCGTAGATGTGTTGCAGAACGAAGAGAGCGTGACGGTAAGGGCCGACCTTCCCGGCATGGAGAAGGATAAGATAAATATAATGCTGGAGAACGGAAGATTGTTAAAGATATCCGGGACGCGCGAGATGATGAAGAGCCAGGCAGCACCCGGCATTGTAAGGCAGGAGAGATTCTTCGGAAGTTTTGAGAAGACCGTGGAGCTCCCGTGCGAGGTTGAGAACTCCGGGATAAACGCTACCTACAAAGACGGAGTCCTGGAGATCACGATACCGAAGAAGGCCCCGACGAAAGAGGATAAAGTAAAGATAAGGGTTAAATAAAGGAGGAGTAAATGGTTGAGCGCAGCGAGTATAATGGTAAGCCTATTCTGGTCTTAAGACGCAGCGAGGAAGACAAGTTCCCGTTCTCATTTGGTATCAACAAGGCAAAGTTGATAATGGAAAATCTCGAAGAGATAAAGAAGTTTGTAGCGGAGAACACCACAGACTGATCCCGCTTCGCGTTTCGCAATGGGGTCAGGCGCTTTTTTAATAAAAGCGCCTGGCCCCTTTTATTCTTCCAGATTATGTGATATACTTGTAGTCGACAGTTAGGATTACCTGTTGAAAAAGGCAAACCAAGAGTAATCTTGGGACGCAAAGCCAAAGGGTCCCGCCAAAGGCGGGAAAGCCTGGTTGCCAAAGGGGCGGAAGCTCAAAAGACCCTAAGACATTGCCTTAGGGTTTTTTCTTTCCGTGTACCCTTCGGCCTCCTCGTATAAGAGTGGGGTGAGCCGATGGTCGATCATAATCTGATCACAGTCCTTTATAAGGATGCTATAGCGCTCTTCTGCGCCGCGAGCATCACTATATCAAGTTCAGCCATCCAGAAAGAGACTTATCGTCATTGCGAGGGCACAAAGTGCCCGAAGCAATCTATTTTAGAGATTGCTTCGTTCCCTTCGGTCGTTCGCAATGACGGGTATTCTTCCTATATATTTATGAAGACCGAACTCTGGCGTTATTTAAGAAAAGGTATAAATTATCTTGAGGCCTCAGGCAGGGAGGTCCCCGTTCGTTACAAACATCCCGGCGGAAAGGCTTACGGCCCGCTGGCATTAACGCCTATAGCCATAAAGGACGTGAGGCTTCATTATCCGTTACTGGCGGCCTACACTACGGATGATGTGCTGTCGGATGGAGATCTCTATGAAAAATTCGCCGCGGCCTACGCGGAACTGCTTCTCAAACATTACTTCAAGATGGATTATCTCGGCATGCCTAAAGAAGAGGTCTTTGAGGTCCTCCAAAAAGGATGGTTCCTGGGCCCGACCCTTTACAGGAGAGGGCGCCCCGTAATAGCTTCCCGCCAGAGAAGAGCAGCTGAATATATTGACAGTCCTACCATTATAATATAAAATAATCTCCTGCTATGATAACGAGGTACAGTCTTCCAAAGATGTCGGGCGTATGGAGCGAAGAGAACCGCTTCAGGAAGATGCTCGACGTAGAGATATACGCCTGCGAGGCTCTTACGAAGCTCGGCAAGATCCCGAAAACATCCCTGTCGCAGATCCAGCGCAAAGCCCGCTTTGACGTCGAAAGGATAAAGGAGATAGAGCTCCAGACCAATCATGACGTCATTGCCTTCATAAAGAACGTTTCGGAATACGTCGGAGACGACGCCAAATTCATACATATGGGGCTCACCTCGAGCGATGTGCTCGATACCGCTCTTGCCGCCCAGATGCAGGAGGCCTGCGATATCCTGATCCATGATACCAAGAAGCTGCTCAAGATCCTGCGGCAGAAGGCCCGCCGGCACAAAAGGACCCTTATGATCGGCAGGACGCATTCTGTCCATGCCGAGCCGCTTACGTTCGGGCTCAAGATGGCCCTATATTTTGACGAGATGAACCGCAACCTGGAGCGCCTGAAAAAAGCCCGTGAGATAGTGAGTGTAGGCAAGATATCGGGAGCCGTAGGCACGTACGCCAATATAGATCCGTTCGTCGAAGATTATACATGTAAAAAGATGGGGTTGAAGGCGGACAGGATATCGACCCAGATAGTCCAGCGGGACCGTCATGCCGAATTTTTAACTACGATCGCGATCACGGGTACTTCGCTGGAGAAGTTCGCTACGGAGTTCAGGAACCTGCAGCATACCGAGATAGGAGAAGTCGAGGAGTACTTCGCCGCGGGCCAGAAGGGCTCGAGCGCCATGCCGCACAAGAA
>CAYSSS010000085.1:0-5843 GCA_964433975.1 uncultured Planctomycetia bacterium | reverse complement strand
TTATCAGCGGCGATACCTTCTGGGCGGAAATAACGCGAGGCAAAAGCTATGCCGCTATCATGACAAGCAATAACGAGCTGTATCTCGTAGACAGCCGCAATAAAATAATAAAGCAAAAGAAGATGGCTAAAAATGGGTATTGGGCCCATATGCATCGCGCCCGGGCCAAAGGAGAGGAAATGATTGAGGGTATCATCGGCATAACAAAAGACCATATTTATGTGGCCGGCGATACTATAGATAATAAGGAGAAGCCATGTCCGCCGTTAACATTGAAGGAAGCATAATTAAAAGAAAGCATACCCATTACAGGAGAGTAATAGATGAAAAGAGTAGTTTGTATAGCGATGTACAGTAATTATGATTGCTGTAACTCTACCGATGATCCATATGCTAAGGACAATACTTATTTAGCAGAGGTGTATAAGCGCATTAGCAAGGGAGTAAGGAGGAAAGACTTCGCCTATGAGCATGAGAACGGCGCCTACGGGGGGAGCCTTGTTTTACTTCGTGTTTATGGTAGATGACCCGGATGACGCATATATCGGGTTAGACGAGTTGGCGAATAAAAGTAGCCAGGTGGTCATTCCGAAAGGTACCCAGTTTGGCTTTATGAGCAGATTCCAGGGATCAGCATCTATGTTTGATAAGGTTACATACCGTAAATTCACGTTAGATCTTAGCGGAGAAACGCATTATGATAGAGTGAAACTCGAATATGATGACGAGCAAAAATACAATCTCACCAACATATTTGGTGATACAAGCTGGATAGAAGAACAGACGATTGAATTAAAGGGGTAAAGATGGATGCAGTATGATTTTATTACGATCTAAGCGATGATTATGATAGGCTATGGCAAATCTTTGAGAAAATCCTGGAAGATGGGGAACTATCGTGTTCTACAGTATTACTGGGGTGGATGTACGGCGATCCGGTATATACGCATAATTACATAATAAGTATTAAAACTACCTGCAGGATGGCGTTAGTAGGTGATATTATAATGGTAGAATTTAATCAAGCAAGAAATGAGCAGTTTTCTCTGAAATCAGATAAGGATAAATTCACTAATTTCTGTGTATCCAGGGGTCTAAGATATATTATCCCCAAAGAAAAAGATATAAATAAGGAGCAGCAAAAATGAAAAAAATAATAATTTCCATAATGCTTTTTTTAAGCATATTTCTTATGTCAGACAGAAATACTGACGACAACAGTCCATACAACCCTTATGTCTCGGTTGACAACTATAGATATAAGATAGAGGGAGGTGAATTTCAACAATATCTGATAGAAATATTATTTTATTATGACTATGATAAAGATGATATACATACTATGCCAATATATATAGTAATGCTAAATACAATGTTTGATGATCTGGTTCTCAAAAGAGCACAGTACGAGATTAATAAATCTATATATAATGATAAAAAAGTGATTACAACTATATCAATAATAGAGACAACCGAGAGCAAAAGGATAATCTATAAAAGGGAGGAATGATGAGCGAGAAAGAATTAGCTATTTATATCGAGCAGCAGGCAATGAAACTGAGACAGGACATCGTATTCGGGAAAATAACACTTTCGGATCGCGGAGTTGATACCTTGGAGACTATTAGTAATTTATTAGAGGAATTACTGGAGGGCAATAAACATGAGATCAGCGATATTGTTTAATAAAGAGGGCATGATATGCGAGTTCTGGCCATTTATCAGAGAAGTAAGAACATATCACGCATTATCTAGTGATAGGGTTTGGTTTGTCGGACAAAGGTTTATTAGTGATTAATAATAGGAGCTAATTATGAAAAAGGAATTTACTGTATTACAGGAAGAAAAGGATAAGATAATGAAATTGCTGACTAACAACATCATTGTTGGGGACGTTGCGACAGGAATAATGTTAGGCGGACATAATCCATTAAAAGAATACTGGAAAGAATTAGGTAAAAAATATGGTTTTGATCCAGATACGGTTGAACCGGCAAAAGGAGACTTATCCCTTTTAGCAATGGAGATAAATAATGCCGAGATTTAACATAGGAGATAGCATTAGCTGGGGAAAGCTTGTGGTTATGGAAATACTCAATATTGCTGACGGGAAATATTGCATCAGGTCTTTGACCGATGAAGATCCGGAACCGGAATTAGTAGATATTGAGGAATTAGATGCCGTGGCGGAATTCGTTCCGCCTTTGGAGATCAGCTATTACAAGTTTATTAAGATCATACACGTTAAGGCTCTTTCCAAAACGCACATATTTGCAGTTGTCAATAAGAATAGCGGTACCCAGTTAGGTGAAATCCGCTGGTACGCGAGTTGGAGATGCTATGTTTTTCTTAATAGCACGGATATCATATTATCTGCTGGCTGCATGGAAGACATAATTGGATTTATAAAAATGGCAGAAGAATGGAGGAAGAAATGAATAAAGTTTGGCATAAAAGAGAAGAACTACCGGAAGATGGTGATGAGATAATGGTATTATTTCGTGAATTCGACAATGAAGACACAATGATACAGGAAAATATAATCAAAACAGATTGCGAGATAGACCAAGGAAATGTCTTTTTAACAGAATACGAAGAACTTGATTGGGATAACTGTGTGATAGCATGGGCTTATCCAGAGGATGTCTATGCAGCAATCAAAGAAGAGATCTGGGGAAAGAAATGATAGGGGCTTATAAATATCTCAGATTAAGGATAAAGCTCTTCCTAAGAAATCATATATTAATGAGATCGTTCTGCAAAGTATGTGGGTGTGATATTATAAATGACTGGGAATGTGGTAAAGAAACCTGGGATAAAATCAATAGATACATAAAAGATGGCAATGTATGCTGTGTAGCTTGTGCTATTGATATACTAAACCGCCACTATGACAATAACATATCATACTATGAAGTTAATTTTATTGGTAAGGAGGTAAAATGTTAGATAAATCACAACTAAAAGACATGGGCAAGGTTTACATAAAGACCTGTCGTAAAATACTCGAGAAAAATAATTGCTGCCACGGTAAAGCATGTTATAATTGTCCAATATTAGAAGATTCAGAATATTGTGAGCGCGTAAATTATCACAATGACCTATCACCGATAAGAGGGTATCTGCAGGAATATGATAAAACTAAACAGGAGGATAAGTGAAGAAGAGAACACTATATATATTAATCATCATCCTATTAATAGCTATTTCTAACCAGGCATTGGACATACATTTAGATGGCGTATATACTAAAGGAAAGGATGTTAAGGTCAAGAAGATATCGGAAGATAATATCGTTATTTCTATTACTGAAACCAAGACCGATAGCATACAACTAAAGAGAGACAATCTGTATCGTTTACGGGAAAGATATACCAATATGATGGAGGCCGATTCCTTATCAATTGAGCAGAAAGTAGAAATTATATCTATTGTCTTAAAATCTGTAATATCTCGTCGACTTAGAACAAATGTCCTCGAATATGATTTTATGTTAGAACAGATTATAGATCAAATAGATAGAGATATGAAAGAAATAAAATACAAATAACTGGGGGTTTAAACATGGAACCAAAATTAAGTGATTATAGCGTAAAGGGAGTGAAAACATTCCTGGGAATGGAAGGGTACGGGTACAACGCCACCCTGTACAGAGAGAAGAAGAAAGTTGCCACTGTCATAGATAGCGGGGATGGGGGAGAGACTATGATAAACTGGGAAGATCGTTTAGCTAAACGGGTAGAGCTTACTGGTAGGAATTTTAGTGGAAAAGAATTTACATATGACGGTACCCCAGAAGAGAAAATACTCATTGAGTTATTAGCTAAAGAGCCTATGAAGAAGGACGACGACGGAATAATGACGGACGGTTACTCTGAAACAGAAGATATGTTCATAGGCAGCCTTGTAACTGACTATGAGATGAAAAAGGAGTTACGCAGGCTTTGTAAGGGAAATGTGTGTTATAAGCTAAAAAGTGATCCTGCCGGAACCTACTATGCTCGAAAAGCTACTTACTCAGAAAAGGCTAAAGCAATTCTGGAACAGGAACATGGCGATAACTTGGATATAATTTATAATGAACGGAGATCGATAAAATAGAGGATAAGTCTGTGGAGCTACTTCATCATTTAAGCCTTTCTCTTCCACCTGAATTTACAAAAGAACAATTAACCGAGCATAAAGAGCGAGCGATGAGCAGATTTATTGATGAGTTATGGGGAAGATTACAGGAGGTGAATAATGACAGATGAAAAACAATTGAACGATATTCCTAAATGTGATTTCTGCTATGTTGAAGAAGATATATCCGGCAATAATACCCAATATATATGCAGTAATTGCTTACAGAAAATCCCATATAAATCGATGTTCAGCGAAGGATGGGAAAGGGAATATAAATGTCCAGAATGCGGAGCGATAGTAGAGAATTGGGCATGGTTTTGCTGTAAAGAAGCCTTGTTAAACGGTCTCGTTAAAATTTCCTGGGGGAGAAAATTGGAAAAACTAAAGGCAATGGGCTATAAGATAGGGCAGGGGGGGGGTAATAATGGATATATCTAAAGAGATAGCCCGTATCCGGTATAAGGCTACTACCCCGAGTAATGACGAGCTTATCGAGGAATTAAATGCTGCCGAACTTTTGCTCATAGAAAAGGATAAGCAAATTGAAAAACTTAATATCGAAAATAATAGATTGAGAGAAGACCTTAATAGTGAAAGGAAACTTTGTAATTCTATTGTAATAGGAAGAAATCAACTTGCATATATTTTGGCTATTCGTAGAGCAGATGAGGATCCATCGGAAGAAAATATTAGAGCAAGACAGTATTGGGAAAAAAAAGAAAACGATCCATTCAAATTCAAGGGGTAAATAATGATAGAGGAAAAGCAATTGGATAAAATGGATAAAGCTATATTAATGGAGACTTGTATTTGGGTTAATAGTTTATGTTTTGAAGACATATACAATGAGGCTCCCGATGAAACAAAACAGATGATCGACAATATGTCATATGAGCAGCTTGCCAGGCTAATAAGTGAGTACAGTAACCAGATGCAAGATATATGCGAAGAAGGGATCATGCAAAACTGGACTAATGTTGCCAGAACTGTCTGGGAAGAAATTGATGTTAATGATTATATGCATGAAAATGTTGGTGAATAAATGTCAGGGAGATAATATGAAAATAACCGCAGAAATAATAATACCAGAACAGGATATACGCATTAGGCATAATCCCCTGGAAGGATTAACTCTGGATAAGAAAAAGCTTGAAAGTCTTTTTCTACAATCTGCAAAAATACAGGTCAACATTGATGGACTGAAACGTGACTTCCCTATAGTGAAAGACAGTACCATTAGTTGTACTGATTGCTACATGTCAGAATGTGATGCTGCACACGAAAGACAGTATATGTGTAATTGTTTTGCCCAAGAGGTGAAATTCCATAACGATAGGAGACCCGCCGGGATATGTATTCCGGTTACGATGGATGGATATGACGGCGAAGGTCATGAAAATGCAGATTTGAGTATGTGGAAAATAACCGATTGGATTATGAACAATCTTAATCTTGAGAAAAAGGAGTAATAATGACAGAGAATTATAGAAATTGCGTTATAGAAATGGAAGAAGAATGGAGAAGAAAGTGACTAAAAGACTTGATAGGATTATTATCAAATCCAGCATTGCTGGAGACATTACCTTGGCATACGGCAAGATTATTCACGCCGTAGAGCCTAAGTGGAATTATACCGTTATGAACTGCCTGAACCTCACCGAGAAACAAAAGCTCAAAAAGGAAGGGCAGCTTACCATAACGGACTCTCGCGTAGGGAC
>CAYSSS010000084.1:0-5981 GCA_964433975.1 uncultured Planctomycetia bacterium | reverse complement strand
CAGTTCCCACTCTCTTACAGGCGCCAATATCTTTAAGCTCGGATCGAGCGCCATTACTGTAACTTCAAATCTCACCTGGTCGTTGCCCTTGCCGGTGCAGCCGTGCGCAACAAAACCAGCTTTCTCTCTTTGCGCCGCCTTTACCAGGCCCTTGGCTATCACCGGCCTTGAGAGCGCGGTCGCCAAAAGATATCCGCCCTCGTATACCGCGTCCGCCTTCAGGGCCTTGAAGACGAAATCTTTCACAAATTCATTCTTCAGATCGTCTACTATCACTTTTATCGCCCCGGTCTTAAGGGCTCTTTTCTTATAGACTTCAAAGTCCGAGCCCTGCCTGACTGCATGCTTACCCCTCTCAGGCAGGCAGGCCTGCCCAACATCGGCCATGTACGCGATGACCTCGTAGCCTTTATTTACAAACCACTTTATGGCTACCGATGTATCGAGTCCGCCGGAATACGCGAGAACCACTCTTTTGTTCATCTGTGAACTCTCCCTATTTTAATGTCTGCAGAAGTACCGCTTTCTGTATGTGCATCCTGTTCTCCGCCTGATCATAGACCACGGAATTCTTCGAGTCGATCACCGAATCGGTGATCTCATCGCCCCTGTGCGCGGGCAGGCAATGCATCACGAGACAGTTTTTGTTCGTCACCTTCATAAGATCGTCGTTTATCTGAAAACCTTTAAAGTCTTTCAACCGCTTTTGCGACTCCTTCTCCTGGCCCATGCTCACCCAGACATCGGTATAGACAGCGTCGGCCCCCTTGGCGCACAGCTTCGGGTCGTGCGAAAACTCTATCCCGGCGCCGGATAGCGCGGCAAACTTCTTCGCGGTATCCACCGCTTTTTTATCCGGCTCATAACCCTTCGGGGTGGCCACATTTAAATTCAGGCCCACCTTGGCGCACGCGCACATCAAGGAATTAAGCACATTATTGGCGTCGCCTATATAAGAGAGCGTTATGCCCTTAAATGTCCCAAACTTCTCCTTGATCGTGAATATATCGCTTAAGCCCTGGCATGGATGCTCGTAATCGCTGAGCCCATTTATAACCGGGACCGTCGCGTGCGTCGCCAGTAATTCCACATCGGCATGTTTATAGGTTCTGGCGACGAGACAATCGAGGTATCTTGACAGCACCCTCGCCACATCCTTCACGGATTCTCTGCCGCCCATGCCTATCTCTGAAGGGCCCAGGTATATGGCATATCCGCCGAGCTGGACCATACCTATCTCAAAAGAGACTCTCGTCCTGTTGGAAGGCTTCTGGAATATGAGCCCTATCGACTTACCCTTTAAAGAGTCGGCGTACTGGGCCTTATCTTTCTTTATTCTCTTAGCTAACTCCAGTATGCCTTCGATAGACTCGCTCGAGAGAACGCTTATTGAAAGCAGATCTCGCTTCTTCATACTTAAGCACCTCTTTCTATACTGTTGCCAATACCTTATCGAGTATCGATATGGCTTTATCTATCTCAATCTTTGTCACGTTCATCGGGGGCATTATCCTTAAGATATTCCCTTGAGTGCAATTTATAAGTAGACCATTCTCAAGACACTTGCTGTATATGGTATCCCCCTCTACGCTAAGCTCAACGCCTATCACGAGGCCCATCGACCTCACCTCTTTTATAAAACGGTACTTCTTCTTCAGCGCTTCCAGTTTTTTTGTTAGATAGGCGCCCTGCTTTTTCGTATTCTTAAGCAACTTCTCTTTCCTTATCGCTTCGAAGACCGCAAGCGCCGCCGCCGATACGAGCGGCGAGCCTCCGAACGTGGACGCGTGCGCACCCGGCGTCAGCACATCCTGGAACTTCTCGGAAGCCACGCATACTCCTATCGGGACCCCACCGCCGATCGCTTTGGCTAGCGTCATGACATCCGGAGTAACTCCATAATTTTTGAAACAGAACATTTCACCGGTCCTGCCCATGCCCGTCTGGACCTCATCAAGGATCATCAGGATATCTTTTTCATCGCAAAGCCTTCTTACCTCTTTCATATATTCCGGTGTCGCTATATTTATACCGCCCTCGCACTGTATCGGCTCGAACATCACCGCGGCCGTCTTGTCGGTAATAGCTTCTTTAAGAGCCTCTATGTCGTTGAAGGGTATATGCACGAAACCCTCAGGGATCGGCTCGAAGCCCTTCTTGACCTTGTCCTGTCCTGTTGCGGCTATCATCCCAAGCGTTCTGCCGTGAAAGGACTTCAGCATAGTTATGATCTGGTATCTACCCTTATCATGGCCGTAACGTCTCGCCAGTTTAACCGCGGCCTCGTTTGCCTCGGCGCCGGAATTCGCAAAGAAAACTTTACCTTTGAACGAATTTTCAATTATCTTCTTAGCTAATAGCCCCTGCAATTGGGAATAATAATTATTCGACACATGCATCAACTTCTTGGCCTGTTTCGCCACGGCGGCGCTGACCATAGGATGGCAATGGCCTATTCCGGAGACCGCCCAGCCCGGAAAGAAATCCAGATACGTCTTTCCATCAATATCCGAAACCTTGCTCCCTCTCGCCTTCTCCAGACAGAAAGGAACCCTCTTGTAAGTGCACATTACGTACTTGTCGTATAAACCTATAATCTTATCCGTCTTACTCACTTTTCTAATTCTCCTCGTCTCAGCCGCAGGCTTTAGGCCGTAGGTTTTAAGCATAAAGCTTACGGCCTATAACTTACAGCTATTTAACTATCTCCGTGCCTATGCCTCTATCGGTAAAAATTTCCAAAAGAAGCGCGTGCGGAATTCCGGCATCCAGTATATGCGCCTTCTTGACTCCGCCTTTTATCGCGTTTACACAGGCAAAAGCTTTCGGTATCATCCCCGAGCTGACTATTCCCTTCTTCACCAGCTTACTTATATCGCTGACCGTAAGCGTATTATAAAGCGTCGACGGATCTAGCTTATCCTTCATTATCCCGCGTACATTCGTAAGAAGCACAAACTTCTCAGCTTTCAATGCCGTGGCTATTTCGCTCGCTACGTCATCGGCGTTCACATTATATAGATTTCTGTCCTTTCCCGTACCCAGGGGGTATATGACGGGTATTATATTATCCTCGATCAATTGCCTAACGACCGTGGCGTCGACCGATGTAACGCTTCCCACGAACCCTAAGTCGACTTCACTCTTCAGCTTCTTAACCCTGATAAGCCCATTCTCTCTGCCGCTCAATCCAAACGCCTTGGCGCCAAGCTCCTTCAATGTCTTGACGATCTGCTGATTGATCGAATGGAGCGCCTTATCTATTATATAGATCGACTCCCTGTCCGTCACTCTCCTGCCGGCTATAAATCGCGGCTCTATGCCCGCCTTCTTCATAAACTTCGATATCAGCGGCCCGCCTCCGTGGACGAGTATGGGCTTCATGCCGGCGTAGTTCATGAATACTATATCTTCAAGAACCGATCTGTCTACTCCGCTCTCGTTGACCGCGGCGCCGCCATATTTAATGACGACGATCTTTTTATAGAACTTCTTTATATAGGGAAGAGCCTCTATAAGCACTTCGCTCTTCTTTATCGCTTCCTTCACGTCGAATACTCCGAATTTATCGCTACGTACTCCTTGGAGAAGTCGCACGTCCATGCCGTAGCTTTATGATGGCCGCTCTTCAGGTCCACTTTAATAGATACATCTTTCCCGGTAAATAATTTGTGCGCCTTCTCTTTATCGAGGCCTTTAACGCTCATTCCGTTCGAAAGAGCCTTTAAGCTGCCCAGATAAAGATCTACCTTATCCGGGTCAAAGTTTACCCCGCTCGAACCTGCCGCGGCGACTATCCTGCCCCAGTTCGGGTCCTCGCCGCATACGGCGCATTTCAGAAGGCTCGAGGTAGATATCTTTCTGGCGACCGCTTTCGCGCTCTTTTCATCCCTGGCGCCTGTGACGGATATCTCCACAAACTTCGTGGCGCCCTCACCGTCACGCACCAATTCTTTGGCGAGCTCACCCGTTACAAATTTCAGGGCTTCGGTGAATTTTCTGTAATCGCTTCCTTTGGCGCTTATCTTTCTGTTCCTTGCAAGGCCATTGGCCATTATGAAACATGAGTCGTTCGTACTCATATCGCCGTCCACTGATATCATGTTGAAAGAGTCGCTTATTGCATCGTTCAGCGACGCAATGAGCATCCTCTTCGTTATCGCCGCATCGGTTGTGAGAAAGGCGAGCATGGTAGCGTGTCTTTCCGTCTTCATGATAGGATAGAGCATCCCCACGCCTTTGCACGCCCCGCCTATAGTTACAGCGGCCTTGCCGAGCTTTACTTTAACTGCCAATTCTTTTTTCACCGTGTCAGTAGTCATTATAGCCTCGGCGAAACGGGTACCTCCGGACTCGGAGAGCTCTCCTACAAGCTCAGGTATCGCCTCTTCTATCTTACCCAGCGGCAGATAGACGCCTATGATGCCGGTTGACGCCACGAGAACTTCCCTCTTATCCAGCAAGAGGGCGCTCCCGGCAAGCTCCGTCATCTTCAGGGCGTCTCTATCTCCAATACCGCCATTGGCGCAATTTGCATTACCGCTATTCACTATTATCGCCTGGTGCTCCTTCGCTCTTAGATGAGACTTGCTCACTTTAACCGGCGATGCCTGAAACCTGTTGGTCGTAAAAGCGGCCGCCGCCACGGCCGGAACTTCGGAGTAGAGAAGCGCCAGGTCGGCTCTTCCCGATTTCTTGATACCGGCCTTAACGCCAGAAGCCAGAAATCCCTTTGGCGATGCCACTGTGCCTTTGACTATCTTCATACCTACATCAGTCCTTCGGTTTCATCCAGACCGGATACTATGTTCATATTCTGCACCGCCTGCCCGGCCGCGCCCTTCGTCAGGTTATCTATACACGAGATGACTATCAGAGTCTTCCCTGTCACTTTAAGCCCTATATCGCAATAGTTCGACAAGACCACGTCTCTTACCTGCGGAAGTTTACCTTCGTCATATACTCTCACGAAAGGCCTGCCGGAGTAGAACTTTCTGTACATATCTATGACACTCTTTGTGTCGAGTTTATCTTTCAGCTTCATATATATAGTCGATAGTATACCCCTGTTCATAGGTATCAGGTGCGGCGTAAATACGACGTCTATATCTTCGCCGGCCACTTGAGACAATATCTTGTTTATCTCGGGCTTATGCTGGTGCTCATTCACCTTGTACGCCTTAAGGTTCTCGTTGACCTCGCCGAACGAGAGCGCAAGATCCGGTTTTCTGCCAGCCCCGGTTACACCGCTCTTGGAGTCTATGATAACCGAGCCTTTATCTATCGCTTTGGCGCTCAGCATAGGCGCCACGCCGAGTATGGCGCCAGTGGGATAACACCCCGGATTCGCTATCAGAAGGGCCTTCTTTATCCGGTCGTGATAGAGCTCCGGCAGCCCGTATACGGCATTCGGGATATTGCCCTTGTCCTTGTGTTCCATCCCGTACCATACTTTATATACGTCTGCGTCGAGCCTGTAGTCGGCGCTCAGATCTATTACCGTTTTTTTGGCCTTCAAAAATACCGGCGCTATATCCATGGAAACCTTATGAGGAAGAGCCAGGAATACTATATCGACATTCTTGGACACCCTCTCCGGATCAGGCTTGTGACAGATCATGTCGAGCGAGCCTTTAAATGCCGGAAATATCGAAGATATCGGCTCCTTTTTCTCTATCACCGCGGAGAGCTCGGTTATCTCGACAGCCTTGTGATTTACCAAAATCTTAATTACTTCTTCGCCGGCGTATCCAGTAGCGCCGACCACTCCAACTTTGATCATAAATTTAGTCCCTCCTTCTGCTTCGCCCTTCACCTATCAATATCGGGTAGGGCTTCGCAGGAATTGCTGCAAGGCCCTACGAAGCCATACCAGAATTTTACAATTTGAATGGCGAAGTAGGCCCCTCCCGTCGGACTTGAACCTTTATGTTAAATTAAAAAACCTATCCTGTCAACTAAAATATCGTCGGCGTTGACAA
>CAYSSS010000083.1:0-5991 GCA_964433975.1 uncultured Planctomycetia bacterium | reverse complement strand
ACCTTTATAATTAACGGCGGGACGATCGTCAACGAGACAGACGCCTCTCTCACAATTAATTACGCCCAGACCTGGGGCGGCAGTTTTACAATTGCCACTGAACCCCTGAAAGGCTGGTATGCTCCTTTAAATTTTAGTGCAGGTGCTGTGACATTGACCAGCGATGTCACAATAACAACCAACACTAACACGCATCTTCTCGTCGGCGGAATCATCAGCGGAAATTACAATCTGACAAAAGCAGGATGGGGTTATCTGACGCTCTCCGGTGCGAATACCTTTGGCGGAAGCGGCAAGAGCTTTACCCATAACGGCGGCTACTTGTATCTCAATAATGCTTCGTCCCTTGGGGACGCATCCAACACCTTCGTAATTAGCGCAAGCACCACATACATCGGCAATACCAGCGGTGCTCCAGTCACGCTCAATAATTATGCCATGACCTGGTCTTCGCAGAATATCCAGTTTTTCGGTCCTTATGACTTAAATCTTGGCGCCGGTGCGGTTACGATGACCAGAGATGTGACGCTTAGTTCGTATACTCCTACTTTATGGGGGATTCCACCGGAGACTTATGCCGTATTTACAACCATTCCTAATCTCACTATAGGCGGCGTGATAAGCGGCGCGTATAATTTGGTTGCAGGCGCTTATAGCACAGGCGCAGTAACACTATCAGGTGCTAATACCTTCGGCGGAAGCGGCAAGAGCTTCACTTTTGGAGGTGGAATTCTCAATATCAACAACGCCTCGGCCCTCGGCAATTCAAGCAATACCTTTATCATTTCTTCTAGCTATGCTCAGATAATCGACAACACCTCAGGCGGAGCGATCACCCTCAATAATTACGCACAGACATGGACTTCCGACTTTACCTTTACCGGCACTAATGATCTTAACCTCGGAGCCGGCGCTGTCAGTATGAGCACAAGTAGGACAGTGACTGTCAATGCCGGCACCCTCACTGTCGGCGGTATAATCTCAGGTTCCTCCAAGAGCCTGACCAAAGCCGGAGCAGGGACGCTTACCTTAACCGGCGTCAGCACCTTTAACGGAGGCGTGGTGGTAAACGGCGGCACGCTTCTTTTGGACCTTTCCACCAACACCACAGGAGTCGTTGCCGCGGCAAATACCTTGACTTTAGGCGGCGGGACGCTTGAAGTGAAAGGCAAGAATACAGGCACTTCAAGCCAGACATTAGGCAATGTCACTATCAATGCTGGTGCGGGCAGTATTATCCTTAATGCCAATAGCGGCACAGGCACTACTCTTACTTTAGGTAACACCTGGACTAGGAACGCAGGCGGCGCCTTATACATTGATATATCCGCGTCAGGCACAGGGACACTGACCTCAAGCCCTACTCTTACCAATAGCGTCCTTGGCTATGCGGTGGTGAAGGATGCGACTGCTGCTTATGGTTTTGCTACGGTAACAGACGGTAATATCGTCTGCTATGGAGGCGCAAGCGCTTTAGCCAGTGATAGCGATAGCGCTACAACTAACTTTTATACATATGGTAACCTTACTATGACAACAGCCAATCACGCGGTCAATTCTCTTTATATAGCCGCTGTGGGCATCGGGACGCTAGATCTTGGCGGCGCAAGTGATGTATTAAGCCTTACCTCTGGCAGTATTTTACTTACAGGCGAGGCCAACTATACCATCCAGACAGGCCAGCTAGGAGCCAATGCTTCAGATTTAATTATACATCACTTCGGCAGTGGCACCCTTACTATAGCAGCTACACTCGGTACCGGAGGCGCAAGCTTAACTAAAGCAGGCACCGGAACAGCAATCCTATCAAGCGCTAATACATATACAGGAGTTACAGCCGTAGGCGCCGGCACTCTAAAAGCAGGAGCCGCCAATGTATTCGGTGGGGCAAGCTCCACATCAGCCCTCGCAATAAACGGCGGCACTCTTGATATGAACGGTTATAGCCAGGCATTCGGTTCACTTACGGGTAACGGCGGCACTATTACATCCGGTGCTGCCGGAGCAGTGACACTTACAATAGGTAATGACAACACAAGCCCCGCCGTCTATGACGGCATCATACAGAATGGCTCAGGCACTGTATCAGTAACGAAGCTTGGCAGTGGTGCTCTTACCCTTGGCGGTGCCAATACCTACTCAGGTGACACGACACTTAATGTCGGGACGCTTGGTGTCAACTACTATACAGCGCTTGGAACGGGCACATTCATAATAAACAGCGGAACCACAATTAAAGGTGTCCCCTACGGAACTAATTTGCTAAATCTTATATTAAACGATTCTCAGTGGAATGGAAGTATTACGGCGGGTTCTTCTCTAAACTTCGGCGGCAATGTGGCAATGGGCTCGGATGTTACATTATTAGGTTCAACGACATTCCGTGTGTATGGCGTCATAAGTGGTCCGTATAATCTGACGATTTCCGGTAATTACTTGCGTCTCTTTGGCGCGAACACGTTTGGCGGGGTAGGCAAAATAATTACGACAAACAACAATAGCGGCATAGTGGCCTATAACAATTCAGCCCTTGGCGACACCAACAACACACTAATCTTAAACAGCGGCTCTACCGGAAACATTGTCGGAAACAGTGGCGTATTGTATACCATTACGCTAAACCAGATCCAGTGGAACGTTAGCTCCTTCTACACAGAGGGCCGCTACGCAATATATAATGCGCCTGTAATTCTTGGCACGGACGTTGCCATGAATCACGGCTACACTTCAGACGGCATCACTTTTAATGGCATCATTAGCGGCCCGTATAGTATCACATTAAACGCTTATACCTCCTACATGACGTTAAATGCCGCGAATACGTTCGGCGGAGCCGGCAAGAGTTTTACGACCGCCGGCACGCTTAATATCAACAATGCCTCGGCCCTCGGTGATGCGGCCAACACGCTTGTTATTAGCGGCGGCACGATCAATAACACCTCAGGCGCTGCCGTCACCCTCGCCAATAACTATGCCCAGACCTGGAGCGGCAACTTCGCATTCACCGGTACGAACAACCTGAATCTCGGCACAGGCGCTGTGACAATAACAGGCAGCCGTATAATAACCGTAAATGGCGGAACTCTCACAGTGGGCGGTGTTATTAGCGGCAGCGGTGCTAATATCTTGAACAAACAAGGAAACGGTGCGCTGACACTAAGCGGTGCGAATACCTTTGGCGGTTCAGGCGGCGGAATCGTATTGACGGCCGGAACGCTGAACATAAACAATGCCGCGGCTGTTGGTAATTCCCTTAATCTATTTAGGATCTTGGGCGGCACCACGCTTAACAATACCAGCGGTAGCGCCATCACTCTTTCATCCGCCTATTCCCATCAATGGAACGGAGATTTCACATTCACCGGTACCAGCGATCTTAACCTCGGCACCGGCGCGGTGAGTTTGAGCGCAACGCGCCAGGTTACAGTAAATGGTGGCACCCTCACAGTGGGAGGCATAATTTCAGGCGCTGGATTTGGTCTTACCAAAGCCGGATCTGGCACACTTACCTTAAGCGGCAACAACACCTACACCGGAAAGACCACGATAAGCGCCGGCACGCTCTCGATATCAGCCGAGACCGGCCTGGGCGCAAATCCCGAAGTATTCACTGCCGACCAGCTTACCTTAAACGGCGGAATCCTGGCTACTGGCTCGAGCGAATTCTCGATCGACGATTCCAATCGCGGCGTAACCCTTGGTGCTTCCGGCGGTACGTTCAGTCAGGCTTTGAATCGAATCTTTTCCATCGCGAATGTTATTGCTGGGTCAGGCACTCTGACACAGGCGGGTCCAGGCGTGCTTAGTTTAAACGGTGTTAATACCTACATCGGTAAAACCACGATAAGCGGCGGCGATCTGATAATTTCTGCCGAGACCGGCCTGGGCGCAAATCCCGAAGTGTTCACCGCCGACCAGCTCTATTTAAACGGCGGCAGGCTTGTATTGCTTGGTAGTATCTCGACCGACGATTCCAACCGCGGCATAACGCTTGGCGCTTCAGGCGGTGGGCTTTATGCCTGGACCGGCACATCTTCTACGGTCGCGAATGTTATCGCGGGTTCGGGCGCTCTGACCAAGACCGGCGCCGGCACCCTTACTTTAAGCGGCAATAATACCTACACCGGCCTTACCACGATCAGCGTGGGAACACTGAAACTTGGGGCAACAGGCACAGCCCCTAATGGCCCGCTTGGTACGGTTGACGCGGGAACCGTTGTTGCTGACGGAGCTGCGCTTGATCTAGTTGTGTACACACTGGCAACAGCCGAACCTTTAACGTTAAATGGTACCGGCATCTCAGGCGGCGGGGCGCTGTGCAGGAGCTCGACGGTAACTGGCAATACTACCTATAGCGGACTGATCACTCTCGGCAGCTCGAGCAGTATCGTCGCCAATAATATGGGTGGGGGCCTCATTATTTCAAATGTCGGCACGATCACCGGCGCGGGCTTTGGATTGACACTCGGTGGCACGTGCGTCCCCGGCTCCAGCATTGCCAGCATCATTGGCACTGGAGCGGGCACGCTTACAAAAGCCGATGCCGGCACCTGGACGCTATCCGGAGTAAATACTTACACAGGTACCACCACGATCAGCGCCGGAACTTTAAGCATAGGCGCGGGCAGCACGACGGGCAGCATCGCCGGTACCTCGATCGTGAATAACTCCGCTTTGATATTTAACCGGTCTGACGACTTAATCTATTTCGGCGTTATCAGCGGTACAGGCACAGTCACAAAGTCCGGCGCGGGTGCTTTAACTTTAAGCGGCAATAATACCTATACCGGACTTACCACCATAAGCGCAGGAACTCTTAAGCTCGGAGCGGCAGGCACAGCCCCTAATGGCCCGCTTGGTACGGTTGACGCGGCAACCGTTGTTGCTGACGGAGCTGCGCTTGATCTGAATGGTTACACGCTGGCAACAGCCGAGGCCTTGACCTTGAATGGCACTGGCATATCAAGCGGCGGCGCATTAATGAATTCAGGCGTTGCAGCTACCTACAGCGGATTAGTTACTCTCGGCAGTACGGGAGTCAGCATCGTGGGTGGGACGGATACCATCGCCTTAAGTAATGCAGGAACAATCACAGGATCGGGTTACAACCTGACCCTTGGCGGCGCTCAGGGCGGCAGTATCACAAGTATCATTGGCACTGGAGCGGGCACGCTTACAAAAGCCGATGCCGGCACCTGGACGTTATCCGGAGTAAATACTTACACAGGTACCACCACGATCAGCGCCGGAACTTTAAGCATAGGCGCGGGCAGCACGACGGGCAGCATCGCCGGTACCTCGATCGTGAATAACTCCGCTTTGATATTTAACCGGTCTGACGACTTAATCTATTTCGGCGTTATCAGCGGTACAGGCACAGTCACAAAGTCCGGCGCGGGTGCTTTAACTTTAAGCGGCAATAATACCTATACCGGACTTACCACCATAAGCGCAGGAACTCTTAAGCTCGGAGCGGCAGGCACAGCCCCTAATGGCCCGCTTGGTACGGTTGACGCGGCAACCGTTGTTGCTGACGGAGCTGCGCTTGATCTGAATGGTTACACGCTGGCAACAGCCGAGGCCTTGACCTTGAATGGCACTGGCATATCAAGCGGCGGCGCATTAATGAATTCAGGCGTTGCAGCTACCTACAGCGGATTAGTTACTCTCGGCAGTACGGGAGTCAGCATCGTGGGTGGGACGGATACCATCGCCTTAAGTAATGCAGGAACAATCACAGGATCGGGTTACAACCTGACCCTTGGCGGCGCTCAGGGCGGCAGTATCACAAGTATCATTGGCACTGGAGCGGGCACGCTTACAAAAGCCGATGCCGGCACCTGGACGTTATCCGGAGTAAATACTTACACAGGTACCACCACGATCAGCGCCGGTACGTTCGGCTCTGGCATAAATAATTCCTTGGCGTCAACAACGGTAACGGTCTCTACAGGAGCTACCCTTGATCTTGCAGATTACATCTTTAATACC
>CAYSSS010000082.1:0-6246 GCA_964433975.1 uncultured Planctomycetia bacterium | reverse complement strand
TTATTTCAGGGGAACCCCTGAAATAAGCTCGAACCGCAAGGTAGATCCCCCGCCATTAATAAAACAAGCAGTCTGCCACTATAAACGCGGCCGCTCTAAATTTCGTCCCGGCCGTAAAAAAGAAAGGATAGGGTATGAGAAAAATCAGATCTCCGGGACGAGCGTATATCTTGACGGCGCTTTCGGTTTTTTTGCCGAAATACGCTTATTGCCAGCAGCAGGTTGCCGACAAGACCAAGGAGATGTTTACGCCGGGATTGGAGACGACGAAAAAGTTTATAGATATGGCGGTCGAATTTCTCGTGAAATACAGTTTCCAGGTCATTGGCGGGGTCATCGTTTTAATTGCGGGAATTTTTATATCCAAGATCGCCGGAAATATGCTCGGCCGGTTCCTCGAAAGGCATAAGGTCGATATCACGGTCAGCAAGTTCATCGTGCAGATAATGAAGATCGTCATCGTCGCGTTTGCGGGGCTTATAGCTCTCGGCAATTTCGGTATCACCATAATGCCTTTTATCGCGGGTTTAAGCGTCGCCGGATTCGGATTGACTTTCGCCCTGCAGGGGCCGCTCTCAAACTACGCGGCCGGCGCGACTCTTATATTTACAAAGCCTTTCAAGGTGGGCGACATAATCGAAGTGACCGGCGCCATAGGCGAGGTGGCGGACATAACGCTGGCCAGGACGCATCTGAATACGGTGGATGGTACAAGTATAATCATACCGAATAAACAGATAGTCGGCGAGATCATACATAACTATACGGACTTTAAAAAGCTCGATATAAAGATGGGCGTAAGTTATGAGTCCGACGCGGCGAAGGCCATAGAAATAATAAAGAAGATAGTCAGGTCAAATAGCCGTGTAGCGGGAAAGCCGGAGCCTAAGATAGGCATATCGGAATTCGCGGACTCAAGCATCAATATATACGCCAGGATCTGGTGCAAGCAGGCGGATTACTGGGATCTAATGTTTGATATAAATAAGTCGATGCGCGATGAGTTCCAAAAACAGGGCATCGTGATCCCGTTCCCGCAGAGAGATGTTCATATCTACGAGGAAAAGAAGCAGTAGAGGAAGTGGTCGGCCCTATCCGCGTCCGCCGGTATTCAAGAGGCCTTCCCGTTGTTCTGCGGGAGGGCCTTCTTTTACCGTAATGTATAAGTGCAGAATCGAGAAAGATCGTATGAAGAGATCCGCTAATTTCGGACCGGGATTTATCACTATAAGGAGTCAGGATGATCCGCGCCTGGCGGCCTATAGGTCTCTCAAGGGTAAATCGCTGGAGAAGGACGGTATATTTGTGGCCGAGGGTGAGAAGGTCGTCAAGTGCATGCTGGATAGCGCCTGCGCCATAGCGTCGTCCCTTATCTCTGTCGACACCGTCTCCAGATATAAGTCTCTCCTCGCGATGATGGCCAAAAGAGGAGCTACTATTTACGTCGCGGACAATAGACTGATAGAGGAGATCATAGGTTTCCGTTTTCATAAAGGTATCATGGCTGTCGGGTACTGTCCCAAAAAGCTTACGGTATCCGCCTCGATTAAAAAGAATAGACGCCCGCTATTACTGGCGGCGCTCAACGCCGTCAATGATCCGCAGAATGTCGGCCTCATAGCGCGTAATGCCTCCGCTTTCGGAGCCGACGCGCTTATAGTCGATCACGCCACATACGATCCGTACTACCGGAAAGCGGTCCGCGTCTCGATGGGCGCCATCTTCAGGTTGCCGGTCTATTACGAAGACGACCTCAAGTCGAGCCTGATAAAGCTTAAAAAGGAGTACGGTACACGTATAATCGTCGCCGCCCCCGGCAGAGTATCAAGCGATATCGGCAAAGTCGATCTCTCGGGAAATATCTGTTTTGTTTTCGGAAATGAGGATAAGGGCGTGTCGGGCGCCATTTTGGGTATCGCCGACGCGAGGGTGCGTATACCGATCTCGAAAGCGATTGATTCGCTTAATGTTGCCAGCGCAAGCGCCGTATGCCTGTATGAAGCGTCGCGCCGTAGAGGAAGATTATGCTATCGGTAAAGAATATATCCAAAGAATACGCCACCCGGGTCCTCTTCTCGGACGTGAGCTTCGATGTGCTCGCCGGTGAAAAGGTAGGGCTCGTGGGACGCAACGGCTACGGGAAGACGACGCTCTTCAGGATCATTACCGGCGAAGAAGAGCCGGATGAAGGCAAGGTATTCATGCCCAAGAATTACTCCATAGGGTATCTCGGGCAGCGCCTGAACTTTACCAAACCCACCGTGCTGGAGGAGGGGTGTGAGGGCTTGAACCCTGAAGAGGTGAACGCCGAATGGAAAGTGGAGAAGATCCTCTCCGGCCTCGGTTTTTCCGAAGAGGATTTCAAGCGCGACCCTTCGGAATTTTCCGGGGGGTTCCAGATGCGTATCGCTCTGGCCAAGGTGCTCATCTCGGAGCCCAATATGCTGCTTCTGGACGAACCCACGAACTTTCTCGATATAGTCTCGATAAGGTGGCTCGAGAAGTTCCTGCGGTCGTGGAAGAACGAACTGATCGTGATAAGTCATGACAGGGACCTCGTAGACAGCGTGACGACGCATATCGTGGGCATACACCGCGGGACAGTGAGGAAGATCAAGGGGTCGACGGGAAAATATTACGCCCAGCTGCGCGCGGACGAAAAGCTGCACGAGAAGAGGCGAGTGCAGGAAGAGAAGAAGCGCAAGGAGATCATGGAGTATGTGAATACCTTCCGATCCAAAGCGAGCCATGCCAGCCGCGTCCAGTCGAATATAAAGAGGCTCGAGAAGATGGATAAGCTCGACAAGCTCGAAGAGATACGTACGCTTTCATTCTCCTTCAATTATGAGCCGTTCCGCGCCGGACAGATGATGGATGTCAACGACCTCACCTTTTTGTATAACGCAAATGCGCCGTACCTTATAAGCGGCCTGAACTTTACCGTGAATAGAGGTGATAAGATATGCATCGTGGGCAAGAACGGTAAAGGCAAGACCACACTCTTAAAATTACTCTCCGGCAGGCTTAAGCCCGTCTCGGGTGGCGTCAAGACTCATACGGCGGCGGTTCCCGGCTATTATGAGCAGGCGAATACGGCCGATCTCGACGGTGAACTCACCGTGGAAGAGGAGATATCCAAGGGCCGCGCCCTCATTGACAGGTCGCGTGTACGCGGTATCTGCGGCGCCATGATGTTTTCGGGAGACGATGCCGAGAAGAAGGTCAGGGTGCTTTCCGGCGGCGAGCGCAGCCGCGTCCTCTTAGGGAAGCTCCTAGTGGCGCCCTCCAATATTCTTTTCCTGGATGAGCCGATGCACCATCTTGACATCGAATCCTGCGAGGCGATGACGGAGGCGGTAAGAGATTTCAAGGGCGCGGCGCTCGTGGTGGCGCACGACGAACATTTTCTGAACCAGGTGGCGACGAAGCTTATAGTTTTTAAGAACGGCAGGGCATTTTTATATCCCGGCAATTACAGCGAATTCCTGGATAGCATCGGATGGGAAGACGACGGGACTGGGCCGCCGCCCGCGAAGCCGCGGACAGCCGCGGCCGCGATACCGCATCCGGCCATCCCGCCGGAGAAGAAGAGCAAAGCCGCGCCCGCGGTAAAAGGGAACGACAGGAAGGTCACGAGAAAAGCCCGCGCGGATTTCATCGCGATGAGGTCGAAGATATTAAAGCCCCTCGAGGCGAGGATAAAGAGCCTGGAGGACGAGATAGTCTCTTCCGAAGCAAGGGTTGCCGTAGTGAACGAGGAGCTGTCGAAGGCTTCGAAAAAAGGCGGCCTCGGAGCCATCAGGAGGAGCGAGCTTTCGAGAGAGCTGAAGGAGCTGGCGGATAAGATAGACTCTTCTTATTCCCGGCTCGATCAAGCGATGAAGACTTACGACGCCGAGAAGCGTAAATACAGCGATTAATTTTTTTGCTTGACAGGTGAACGAACGTTCACTATAATAAGCGCTGCCATGGATAGAGATCTGCTAAAAGAGTCCGCCGGAAAGATAAACGCGTTCTACTCGCGCCAGAGGAGGATGCCGTCTTATTCCGAGATGATGAAACTCTTCGCGGTGCGTTCCAAGAACGCCGTATATAAAAGAGTCTCAAGCCTCACAGGCGAAGGGCTATTCTCCAAGGACAGGCTTGGCCGCCTGATCCCGGCCGCCCTGCAAAGACCGGTGAGGTTGCTCGGCCTTATCCAGGCGGGTTTTCCCAGCCCGGCCGAAGAGGAGACGATAGACCTCATAAGTATTGATGAATACCTGATATCGAACCCAGAGGCTACTTTTCTGCTGAAAGTTGAGGGCGACTCCATGATAGATGCGGGGATCCGGCCCGGGGATCTTGTGCTCGTTCAACGCGATCTCATTCCCAGAAACGGCGATATCGTCGTCGCCTCCGTTGACGGCGAATGGACATTGAAATATTTTGAGAAGAAGAGAGATAAAGTCGTGCTGAAGGCCGCCAATAAGAAGTACGCTGTAATAGAACCGCGCTCGGAGCTTACGGTGGGCGGCGTAGTCATAGCGAATGTGCGCAAGTATAAATAAGACCCCTCGCTTCATCACGCTCTCGTCCTATCCTGCGGCGATAGTCCACCTGGACTGCGACGCCTTCTTCACGTCCTGCGAATCGGCCCGTGACCCCAAACTGAAAAACCTGCCCATTGCCACGGGCAGGGAGCGTGGCATAGTGTCGTGCCCGAGTTATGAGGCGAAAGCGCTCGGGGTAGGACGCGGCATGAGGCTCACCGAGGCTAAGAAGATATGTCCGGAGCTGGTCATTCTTGCCAGCGATTATGAACTCTACAGCATATATTCCGGGAGGATATTCTCCATAATAAGGCGCTTCACGCCCGACGTGGAGGAGTATTCGATAGACGAGGCGTTCTGCGATCTCACCGGATTGAGGCGGCTGTACAGGGCCTCTTACCCATCGATAGCGCGAAAGATCAAGGAGACTATAAGCCGGGAACTCGGCATAACGGTCTCCGCCGGGATAAGCATCTCGAAGATCCTCGCGAAGCTTGCGTCAAAAGCAAATAAGCCGGATGGATTCACAAGCGTGCCCGGCTACAGGCTGCATGAATTTTTAAAAGATATGCCGCTTGAAAAAGTATGCGGCTTCGGGCCGAACAGCGTGGCTCTTCTGAATAAAAACGGCGTAAGGACCGTGCTCGACTACGTGGAGAGGCCGCGGGAATTCGCGCGGAAAGTCCTCGGCAAGACCGGCGAGGAGCTGTGGCTGGAGCTTCGCGGCATACCCGTATATAAAATAGTGACAGTAGCAAAAGAAAAGTACCTCACCATAAGCAAGACAAAGACATTCTCGCCCCCATCCGGTAATAAAGATTTCGTAAAGGGTCAACTCCTGCGAAATATGGAGTCGGCGTTCATAAAGTTGAGGCGCCACGCTTTAGCCGCCAGGGGCCTCACCGTATACTTAAGAAGGGCGGATTTTTCCCATAGTGCCGCCCAGGGCAGGCTTACGCGCCAATCCTCGTCGACTCTCGACTTCACAGCTCTCGCCGTCCGGATATTTGAGGAGATATTTGAGAATGGCGTAAATTACAGGTCCAGCGGAGTAATACTGTCGGAGATATTGGACGAAGGAGTCGATTCCCACGACCTCTTCGAAGATCCTGTGAAGGTGGAGGATCTTAAGAATATAAGCATAGCCGTGGATAAGGTGAACCTCTGCCACGGCAAGCATACGCTGCATATCGCCTCGTCGAATATCGTCAAGGGCAATCCCAGCCATCCTCGCAACCGTACCTCATGGCGCAAAGAGAGCCTCCTTGAGGGTGAATCATTCCGCCAGCGCCTGAATATCCCGCTCTTGAAAAACCCGAAGGGCTGACCGAAGCTTTACTCTTGCATAAGCCAGCCAAAAGCGTATAATTATGATACTTAGTGCCATAAGTGATTGACAAACTAGATGTAATGTTGTAAACTCTCTACCGACGGAGAGTTAGGGATTTATTACAGTTTTCTGCGAAAAAGGAGGCGTTCATGGCTATATTAGGTCTTTTAATCATTGTGGCGATAGTCGTATTTCTACTGGGAATCAGGATCGTGCGACCCACGCACAGAGGTCTTATAGAGCGGCTCGGTAAATACAGGCGTTTTGCCAATATGGGCTTTAACTGGATAATGCCCGTGATCGAGGTCCTCTATCAGGTCAATATAACGGAGCAGATGGTCGATGCCGAGCCGCAGGAGATAATAACCAACGATAACCTGAACG
>CAYSSS010000081.1:0-6419 GCA_964433975.1 uncultured Planctomycetia bacterium | reverse complement strand
TGCGCAATATTGACAGCGACGGTTGTTTTCCCTACGCCGCCCTTGCCGCTCATAACGATAATTTTATTTTTTATGCGCGACATCTTCGATTTAAGCCGCGTGTCCTGTTCGGCAGGATCTACTTTGGTGTTTTCCATATTAATCCTTTATTCCTTTAATGTTTATTAACCAGTAGCCAATCGATCGCTTTTCTATGATCTCTTACCCCGCTCATTAATCGCATATTTTCAAGCTGCCCTAACTCTCTAAGTCTTTTGTATATGAGAATCCACGCACAATCCCTGTCAGGATCAACTTCACATTTTCCTTTATTCTGTCCACCGCAGGGGCCATTTCGTAAGCCCTTAGGACATCTGGTAACCGGGCATATGCCGCCGGTCAGACCTACAATACACTCTCCGCACATGAGGCACTTTTTCTCAAAACGATCCTCTTTTGGAGAAAGCCTAACGATCTCTCCTTGAAATAGTGTGTCATTAGCAGGATAAACCGGCTTCTGTAAGACTTCAGCTATGGCTTGTGTCCCTCCACCGCAGGCAAGACTGATTATCGATTGAGAATCGGTAAGCTCTTTTTCTTTGCGTCTCAAAAGTTTTTTTACCTCGAAAATATAACAAGCCGGGTTAAGGATATCCCACCCAGTTATAACCTTGCCCTGTTTTTCAAGCGTTGCCGACAAGCCTTTTACTTCGTTTTCACCGCCCGTCTTACAGGTAGTAGCACAGACAGCACACCCGATCAAAAAAAGATTTGTATCATTCTTAACGTACTCCAGCACTTCCTTTATTGGTTTTTGCTTTGTTATGATCATCTTTTAAATTTGAAGCTTTTCCCAAATTTTTCGAATCTCATCTTTAACCGGCGTATCTTTATATTCTATGATTGTTTTGCCGTTCACCATAGCCTCTACCACCGATTTATCAAACCTGACTTTTCCGATCAACAAAATCCCGTTATTAACGCAATGTTCTTCTATTTTTCGCGACATATCAAGATTTAAATCGTATTTATTAATTACAAGCCGCGATGGCACTTTAAAATAATTTGTAACCTCTATAACCCGTAACGCGTCATGCAAACCGGATAATGTGGGCTCTGTTACCACTAAGGCGCAATCTATCCCCGAAAGCGAGGCTATGACAGGACATCCTATCCCTGGGGCCCCATCGATAATCACCCAGTCGCAGTGATTCTTTTCGGCTAATTGTTTGGCTTCTTTTCTAACCAGGCTTACTAGCTTACCTGAATTCTCTTCCGCAATCCCAAGCTTAGCGTGCACCATGGGACCAAACCTTGTTTCGGAGATAAACCACTCTCCTGATACGCATTCCTCCATTTTTATCGCTCCGGCCGGACATATATGACTGCAAAAGGCGCATCCTTCACAGGCTATGTGGTCAACTGTAAAATTATCGTTTATGGCGTTAACCCTGCAAACGGCAATACATTTACCGCATTTTTGACAAAGCTTTTTGTCAATTATAGCGGTTAATCCACTCTTAAATTCATGACGTTCTTTAATCTTCGGCTGCAATAATAAATGTAGATCCGCGGCATCTACGTCGCAATCGGCCATTATTTTATTATTCGCCAATGAAGCAAGCGCCCCCGTAATAACGGTTTTACCCGTGCCGCCTTTACCACTTATAATTACTATCTGTTTCATAAATTAACTACTTTCCTCTCATTCAAATTTTTTGCGAAATAGCTTTATTGCCGGAAAAATGAAAAGAATAAAAAAGCCAATAAGTATCAAAGTATAAGGAAAAATCATTTTAATCGGAGCGACTGAAAATGATAATTGAAGCCCGTCTACGGTATAAGTAAGAGGCAATAAATAAGAAATATACTGCAATGCCAATGGCATCTTTGAAACCGGGTAGACGACTCCGCTTAAAAACACCATTAAGAACCGTGGAAAGTTAAGTAATGTTTGAGCCTCAAAGATTTCTCTTACCATAATACATAGAAAAGCGCCAAGGGATGAAAATACAAAGAGCGCGGGAAAAATTATTAAAATAATCGAAAATATATTGGGATGGAGATTAAGCATTACCACGGAACATATCGTTACTACCGTCGTCATTATAAAACCGAAAATAACCCCTCCGAGGACCTTTCCCATGAGCACCGCGGCTACACTAATAGGCGCTAAAAGCAACCTTTCCAAAGAACCAATCCTTAATTCAAAATTTATAACCACTGTTTCGGTAGCAGTAGTGCTGAAAAGAATTGTCATCGCAATCAATCCGGGCATTAATTCTTTAAAATCTCCTGGATTTCTTAAATAAAAGGCTAAAATCCAGGTTATCGGGAAAACAATGCCCCAACTTACCGCCGACCCCTTAAGATAATATGTCTTTAAATCTTTTAGGGCGATATAATAAATGCCTCGCAAATTATCACGCCACATATTATTTTCCCTTTTCAATCGCTAAAACCTCCGGTTCTAAGCCTGTAATCTCGATAAACGCCTCTTCCAACGATTTTTTACCGGTTTTTGCTTTTAAAGATTCCGGCGTATCTATCGCCAAAATTTTTCCCTTTACGAGAATAGCAACACGGTCGCATAAAAGGCTTGCTTCCTCTAAATAATGAGTGGTAAAGAAAATAGTTACCCCCTGCTGGCGAAGATTGGATATCAAATTACGCAAAGAACGGCTAGCCACTACATCTAAACCGACTGTAGGCTCATCTAAAAAGAGAACTTCGGGATTATGCATTAAAGCCGCAGCAATAGTTAAAGCCCGCTTCATGCCGCGGGAAAATGTACGAAAGAAGCTATCTTTGCGCTCATAAAGCTTAAAGGTCTTAAGTAGATATTGCGCTTTTTTCTCGCGCTCAAGAGCAGGGACGCCATAAAGTTGCGCCATAAATATCAAATTATCCATCGCGGATAACTCATCATAAAGATTGGAAATTTCCGGGACAACCCCGATACGTTTCTTTATCCGCACAATTTGTGAATTAATGTCGAGCCCTAAAATAGACGCCTTCCCGTCTGTGGGCTTAGAAAGCCCTGTAAGCATCCTTATGGTCGTGGTCTTTCCCGCGCCATTCGGGCCTAAAAATCCAAAAACCTCCCCTTTCTCAACCTCAAAGTTAATATAGTCAACGGCGAGAATTTCGCCGTAGCGCTTCGTTAAATCTGACACTTGGATAACAATGTTTTTATTCATTTCTAAATTTTCCGTTTTTGATTTTACTAAAAAGATCTTGAAAATTTTTTTTATACTCCGGAAACACCCTTATGATGGATTCTCCTTTTGAATAAGCCATCGCTATCTCTTTTTTAAAAGGAATCTCCATTAATATAGGAATATTTTCCTTTTGGCAATATTCATGGGTCAATTTGTTACCCAAGTCTGAACGGTTTATCACTACCCCGAAAGGAATCTTCATTTTTTTTAACACTTCTACAGCCAGGATAAGATCATTTAAACCAAAAGGCGTCGGCTCTGTGACCAATATGGAATAATCGCTTCCTTTAACCGATGTAACCACAGGACATGATGTTCCAGGAGGCGCATCCATGATTACTGTTTTTTTAAAATTTATATGTTCTTTAACATGCCGGATCAGCGGCGGCGACATCGCTTCGCCTATATTAAGTTTGCCATGTATAAATTCTATATCACCGCAACCGCCGATTTCTACTACGCCGATTTCCTTATTTACTTCTTTTATAGCGTTTTGAGGACATAGCGCGGCACACGCTCCGCAACCATGACAAAGTTGGGCGAATACCAGCGTCGTTCCTTTTTTTCCATCCTGAGACGGCAAAACCGCTATGGCTTTATAAACACATATTTTGGCGCATTTCCCGCAAGTGTTACACAATGATTCATCGATTTCAGGTACGGGTATATAGGCCTTCTTTTGTTCTGTTATTATAGGCTTTAAAAAAATGTAGGCATTTGGTTCTTCAACGTCACAGTCAAGAAACTGAACATTCTTTAAAGATAGCGCCAAATTAACCGCTATCGTAGTCTTTCCAGTACCGCCCTTACCGCTCGCGACTGAAATAATCATGAGCTCTTTCCTTTTTATTCTTTCATCATCGGCGCGCTTAGCTACCTTTGCCCGGCATTCCGAATTTAGACCCCACGTTCGGATTTTCTACCGGTTTCAAATTGCCAGTTTTATATTTCTCAACAGCGTCTCGAACCGTCCCTAAAAGACCGGTATATATCTTTATGCCACCGGCATGCAGTGTCTGAAAAGCGTTTGGGCCGATATTCCCGGTCAAAACGGCTTTTACGCTCTTAGAGGCCATGAATTGCCCCGACTGGATACCTGCACCTCCGGAAAATTGAGCGCTCTGGTTCTCTACAGCCTCAAAATCAAGCGTATCCGTATCGACTATTATAAAGAACTGGCATCTGCCGAAACGCGGATCAACCTGGTCATCAAGCGTCTTGCCCTGAGATGTAACGCATATCTTCATGATCAATCCCTCCTTAACTACGGTATATATCGTATTCTTTGCGTGAATTCTCGTTCCCGGTTTTAGTTGCAAGAAAATCTTCCAGTGCCTCTTTTACGTTGCCGGAATAATCAAAAACCTTTACGCCCGCATTCGCTAACTTCTGCTGTGCGCTTGCGCTCATTTCGCCGGCAATAACATGAGTAACTCTGTATTTGAGCAATTCGTCCGCAGCAAAGCGCCTCATGCCATTTTGGGCCGATGTATTCTCGACTATCCTGCTATGTTTTATTTTACTGTTTTCGATATCTAACAGAAAAAAATACCTGCATTGCCTGAAGTAGCCGGCAATATCGCCATAAAGGCCGCTTTCGTTCTTAAGCGTTATCCCCAATCTCATGTTGCACCTCTCTTTCCAGGTATTAGTGTTCACAACCATCCTTGTTAAGATGGTCGCACTCTGTCTTATCCAACCCGTGGCCTTTGCCTGCTCCGGGCTTGCAAAGGCTTTCTCCGCCTTCAAGTTTGCCGCTTATAAGCTTATCTATTATCTCGCTTATTTTGCCGTTTACCCCTACTATCGCCTGGATACCAAGCTCTTGAAAGAAACCTGTAGCTCGCATACCCATCCCACCAGCCACTATGCATTCCACCCCCCTTTTATGCAGAAATTGAGGGATAAAGCCGGGCTCATGACCAGGATTTTTTACACTTTCTTTTTTAATCAGCTTGTTATTCTCGATATCGACGATAGTATAAGACAGACACCTTCCAAAATGAACCGATACGTATTCTCCATCCGTCGAAATAGCTACTCTCATGCTTTTCACCTCCTCGTAATGAGCATAGGAAAGGCTTTGACAGTAAAAACCAAAGCCCTTCCTATTCTTCACCGCTACTCACTGGCCTTTGAGCCTTGGGCCTTTTCTATCGCCGTAAGGCGCTCCTGAATCGCTCCAAGCTCTCCTTTGAGCAACTCGGACTCCTCTTTCAACATCTCGGACTCTTCTCTTTCTGAAAGATCTGGCGCATACCCCATGCCAAAAGCAGAGTAACCGAAATCCGCCCTTGCCCAACCGGAAAGACCTGTGGCGTAGTACATATTCCTACGCCCCCTGCCTCCGCCTCTTCCGAAGAACCCGCAGCCAAAAGGTCTTGGCCTAATACCGGCTGCGGGCGCTACACAAAATCCGCGTCCACCTCCTGTCATCGGGCCCATACCCCTGGGACCTGTTCCGTCAAAACCTGGCATCTTAATCACCTCCTTTTCTTATGTTTTTGTTATTGAAAATCATTTCCATTTATAGTGAAAAAAATATATCGCCTTCTATTTTTTCTTCTTGCACTTTTCGCATAGGCCATAAAATTGAATTAAATGGTTGGTGATCGCAAAATTGTACTTCTCAGAAAGTCCTTTTTCGGTTCTATGAAGAAGCTCTATTTCGTCATCTATAAAATCTGTATAATCTATGACCCTTTTACAATTAGTACATATCAAGTGATGGTGGTGGGTGCTCCTCTTTGATCCTTCGGCTAGCTCATATCGCGCCCTGCCATCGCCAAAGTCGAATTTGAATACCAACCCCAGATTAACAAGGATCTCCAAAGTCCTATATATAGTAGTAAGGCCTATGGCCGGATATATGGCATGCACCTTCATATATATGTCCTCGGCGCTTAAATGCTTGTCGGCCTTGGTAAGCACATCGAGAATAGCTTCCCGGCCAACGGTTATCCTGTAACCGCAGCCCCTAAATCTTCTGTGCCACCATACCGGGCCTTGTCCGTTTCTTCTTGGCATACCAATATACTCCTGAATCACTATCCCCTTATGAGAGCCATCGCCTCGCTCCTGGTCTTCTCGTTCTTCCTGAATACTCCACGTATAGCGCTCGTGATCGTCATAACACCCGGCTTCTTGATTCCGCGCATACTTAGGCACATATGCTCCGCCTCTATAATAACCAGGGCACCTTTGGGCTTCAATTTCTTC
>CAYSSS010000080.1:0-6896 GCA_964433975.1 uncultured Planctomycetia bacterium | reverse complement strand
GCCGGGCAAACTCGCCGACTGTCAGGAGACCGACGCGAGCCTTTGCGAAGTGTATTTGGTGGAAGGCGACAGTGCCGGGGGCTGTTTTTTTGGAGATACAGAAGTTGCTCTTGCCGACGGAAGAAACCTTAGTTTCAAAGAGTTGGTTAGCGAGTGGGAAAATGGTAAACAAAATTATTGTTTCACAATAAAAGACAACGGTAGTGTAGGGATAGAAGAGATAGCAAGTCCCAGATGTACGCAAAAAGAGGCCACCGTCGTCAACGTCATATTAGATAACGACGAAGAAATAATGTGTACGCCCGATCATTTATTTATGGCGAGAGATGGTTTTTACGTCCAGGCAAAAGATCTGCGGCCCGGTGAATCTCTTATGCCGTTCAGGACGAAGCTCTCCTCTAAAGGAGACGGGATAACGATAGAAGGCTACCCGATGGTTTTCGACACATCAAAAAATCGATGGATATTTTGGCATCTTCTGGCGGACGCACATAATCTTGATCGGGCAGTGTACAAAATATCCGATGGTGAAACCAGGCATCATATAGACTTTAACAAACTAAATAACCGCCCAGACAATATTGTTCGGATGAGCAGGGCTGAGCACTTTGAGCTTCACAGAAAGCACATTAAGAAGACAATGCACACAAAAGACGTTATTGAAAAATGCAACAGAACAAAAAGAACGCCAGAATACCGACAGAAGCTTTCCGAAACGATGAAGAGACAGTCGGCGACCCTTAGCAGAAATGCTAAAAAACAATGGGCAAACCCCGAGTATAAACAATATATGCTTAAGAAGTATATGGAGTTCTTCAATAAGGATGAAAAATTCAGGGCCCGGATACTCGGGCTCATAAATGAAGCCCAGAAAAAACACTGGGCGAGCCCGGCTAATAGAAGCAAGCAGGCCGTGGGAACGAAGAAATATTTTGAAAATCATCCGAGGCACAGAAAAAAGCATTTCGAGATCTCAAAAATACAGTGGGATGACATTACTCTTATTTCGTGGAGGCGGGAAAAGACGAAAGAGCAATGGACGGATGAATTCAGGGCAAAGCGTAAGAAGGCCTATGATCAGACATATTTTAGACACAGCATGAGCTTATTGAAAAACGTGCTCGATACATACGGCGACACGGCTCATTATGAACCGGCAAGAAAGGTTAAGAGGGATAAAAATCTGTTAAAGCTCGGTACTTTGTGCGAAAGGTTTTTTGGCGACGACATGGCCAGGATGTGTGAAGCCGGCAAGAACTATAACCACAAAGTCAAGCGAGTAGAATGGTTGACAGACAGGGTCGATGTTTACGATATCGAGGTGCCAAACACGCATAACTTCGCGTTGGCCTCCGGCGTATTCGTCCATAACAGCGCAAAGCAGGGGCGCGACAGGCGTTTCCAGGCGATACTGCCATTAAAAGGAAAGATACTGAACGTAGAGAAGGCGCGGCTCGATAAAGCGCTCTCCAATGAAGAGATCAGGACCATCATCACCGCCATAGGCTGCGGCATCGGCGAAGAGTTCGATATAGCCAAGATAAGATACCACAAGATAATCATAATGTGCGATGCGGATGTTGACGGCTCGCACATCAGGACGCTGCTTTTGACGCTATTCTACAGGCAGATGCCGGCCCTGATCGAAAACGGCCACATCTACATAGCTCAGCCGCCTCTATACAAGATAAAGAGGGGCAAGCGCGAAGAGTACATACAGACAGAAGACGAGTACAATAATCTTTTGCTGGAACTCGGCACCGAGGGCATGACCCTTGTTAGGCTGAAAGATAAACACCAGTTTACGGATAAGCAATTAAAGGCCGTTCTGGACTCTCTTATAGAGCTCGAGGGCTATGGGAACGCAATTGAGCGAAGTGGAGCATGTTTATCAAAATACATCACTTTAAGGCAGAAGAAGACCAAAAAACTGCCACTTTATATGGTAAAAGTGGAGCAGGAAGCCCATTTTCTATACAATGATGATGAGCTCTCCAAATATGTAGGAAACGATACGAGCAAGAGCAAGGATTATATGGAATTCTATGAAGCAAGAGAGATCGAGAAGATCGTAGACAAGATAGACAAGCTTGGGGTCGACATGGAGGAGTACGATAGCCCGGAAGAATCCCCCAAGGAGAAGAAGGACACTAAGAAAGAGTCCTCAAAGCCGATCTACACTATAAAGATGGAAAAAGAGACCAAAGGCTTTTATTCTCTTAAAGGGGTCCTAAAATTTGTAAAGAGAGTAGGCAAGGAGGGTATGAGCATACAAAGATACAAGGGCTTAGGAGAGATGAACCCGGTCCAGCTCTGGGAGACGACGATGGATCCCGAGAAGAGGACTCTCCTTAAGGTCATGCTCGAGGATGCCGTTGAGGCCGACTCCATGTTTACGATACTGATGGGTGAGGCCGTAGAGCCAAGAAGAGAGTTTATCGAAAAGCACGCGCACGAAGTGAAGGTGTTGGATATTTAATTTTTTGAGAAAATCTGAGGAGACGAGATGTACGCACGTAACGAAAAGATAAGCCCGGTATATATAGAAGAGGAGATGAAAGACTCCTACATAAACTACGCGATGAGCGTCATCGTAGGCAGGGCTCTGCCCGACGCGCGCGACGGCCTGAAGCCGGTGCATAGGCGCATTCTTTACGCGATGAAGGAGCTCGGCGTAGAGCACAATAAGCCGTACAAAAAATCGGCAAGGATCGTGGGAGATTGCTTTGTTAAAGATACCCTGGTAGCTTCGGGTAAGGGGCTGATCGCAATACAGGATATAGAGCGCGGGGATTCTGTATATACGCAAACAGGCCTGAAAAAAGTCACAGCCCTTTTTGAGATGCCGGCGAAAAACTTATTGAAGATAGTCCTCGAAAACGGTGTTTACAACACAGTAACGCCATCTCAGAAGATCAAGGTGTTAAATGATAAATTAGAGTTTGTGTGGAAAAAGGCCAAGGATATTACCCGCGACGACTACGCCATCATGAAGAGCGCGTATCCTGACATACATGATAAGGCGTTGCTTGGGCGGTATCTGGGGGAAAGAGCGGTTTATCTAAATGAAAATATCGCCTATCTACTGGGATTCTTTTTATCCGATGGCTGGATAGAGAAAAGAAGCGGCAGGATCTGCTTTTATTCTATAACCGAGGAGACTATTCACAGGATCCATAAGATATTGAAGGAAGAATTTGACTACGAAGCGAAGGTAGAGATCAAGAAGTACAAATATACTGCGAGAAACGGGTTTGTTAAGAATACGGGCTACCAGATAAGGGTCCACAGGGGCAGCATCAACGGGTTTCTTACTGACGCGCTCTGCTTAAAGGGGATGCGATCCCTGACAAAGAAGATCCCCGCGCAGATTTTTTCTTCCCCCTCCGCCGTCGTGTGGGCCTTCGTCTCCGGGCTGGTTGAAGGCGGCGGCAGCATACATGTAAATAGAAATGTCATTCATTATGGGTCTATTTCGGAGGAGCTGATTAACCAGTTGCAGATCCTGCTGCAGCATCAAAACGTATTAGGGTTCAGGTACAGCGATGGTCCGCGCGATGGCCACGTGATTAACGGACGGTTCGTCAGGTCCGATAACAAGTCTTATAATTTGGAGTTCCGGGGCGTTTACGCCCACCTTATGGCTTCCTGTTTGTCTTTAGCGAGCCAAGAGAAGGCCGCCAAAATAATGACTATGCTGACAAAAGATCAAAGGGATTGCTGGTCGAGTCTCGACGCTATTCCTTATGCCGGTAAAGCTGTATTCAAAGAATTGAGCGAAGCGCATTTGGGCGGCGGGTGGTATAAGAATGGCGAGGGCAAAAAATATAGATCAGGCATAAAGTATCGGGGGGGGAGCAAAATACACTACTCTACCGATCTATGGGATAAGCCCCTGAGCGCTTCGCAAATAGTGGGCTGGGGCATAATGGAGAAGCTTCGGCAGATAGAGTCGCCCCTGTTCAGCTTTATTGACGAGGTAATTAAAGAGCGCCTGCATTTTGTCAGAGTTGACTCTGTGGAAGAATCGTCGGCTGAAAAGACTTATGATATTCAGGTTGAAGGCGATCACGAATTTATAGCCAATGGCATGCTGTCGCACAATTGTATGGGAAAATATCACCCGCACGGTGATACCGCGATATACGACACTCTCGTAAGAATGGCGCAGGATTTCAGCCTGCGTTATACTCTCGTCGAGGGTCAAGGAAATTTTGGTTCGGTCGATGGGGATATGGCCGCGAGTATGCGTTATACAGAAGCGAGACTTGACCGCATTGCCGATTGGATGCTTCTCGATATAGAGAAGAACACTGTCGACTTCATGCCGAACTTTGACGGCTCTCTGAAGGAGCCCACCGTTCTCCCGGCATGCTTGCCCAATCTGCTCGTCAATGGCTCGAGCGGTATCGCCGTCGGCATGGCGACGAATATCCCCCCGCATAATCTGAAAGAGATAACCGAAGCCGTTATGTTCGTTATAGACAATCCCGGCTGTGACCCGAAAGACCTCTTGAAGAAGGTGAAGGGCCCGGACTTCCCCACGGGCGGCATAATACGCGGCACCGAGGGAATAAAGAACGCCTATACTACGGGCCGCGGGCTTTTGAAAGTTCACGCCAAAGCGTTTATCGAAGAACAGAAGAACGGCAAAGAAGCGATCATCATAAAAGAGCTTCCGTATCAGGTGAACAAGGCGAACCTGGTAGAGGCGATAGCGGACCTCGTGACGGACAAGAAGATAGATGGGATCACTGATCTGCGGGATGAGTCCGACAAGGACGGGATGCGCGTCGTGATCGAGGTGCGCAGGGGCGCAAACTCCAAAGTCATCTTAAACCAGCTCTATAAGCACACCCAGATGCAGACCACCTTCGGCGTGATAATGTTGGCACTCGTCGAGGGCAGGCCGAGGGTCTTAAATTTAAAAGAGGCCCTGGTCGAATTCATCCGCCACAGAAAAGAGATCATTACCCGCAGGACAAGATATGACCTCGAGAAGGCTCAGGACCGCGCGCATATACTCGAAGGTTTAAAGATAGCGCTAAAGGAGCTCGATAAGGTAATAAAGATAATCCGCGCCGCGAAAGACCCGCAGGAAGCCAAGGCGGGTTTAATAGATAAGATAGAGCTCTCCGAAAGACAGGCCCAGGCAATACTCGAAATGCAGCTGCAGCGCCTGACTCACTTGGAGCGCGACAAGATAGAGAAAGAGTACCTGGAGCTGATCAAGAAGATAGAGCTTTTTAAGTCCATTTTGGAGAGAGAGAAGAAGGTTCTCGACATTATCAAAGAAGACATGAAAGAGCTTAATGAAAGATTCGGGGACGAGCGCAGGACAGAAGTTCTCCCGGAGACCGAAGAGCTCGACATAGAGGACCTCATAGCCGAAGAAGACGTAGTCATCATGATAAGCCATACCGGATATCTGAAGCGCCTGCCCGTGTCGAGCTATAGGAAGCAGCGGCGCGGCGGCAGGGGCGTTACCGGCGCCGACATGAAAGAGGAGGACTTTATAGAGCACCTCTTCATCGCCTCGACGCACGACTATATGCTCTTCTTCACCGACAAGGGCATCGTGCACTGGCTCAAAGTCCACGAGATACCTGAGGCGGGCCGCGCATCGAAAGGGAGGCCGATAATCAACCTCCTGGCTCTCGGCGCTGGAGAGAAGGTCAGCGCCTTCGTCCCCGTAAGGCAATTTAAAGAGGGCGAGTTCCTGGTGATGGCGACGAAGAAAGGCACCATAAAGAAGACGGCCCTTACGGCTTATTCAAATCCGAGAAAAGGCGGCATCATAGGCATAACGCTTGAAAAAGACGACGAGCTCATCGAGGTCCAGCGCGCCGACGGCAACGCCGAACTTCTTCTGGCGACGCGCGAAGGCAAGGCTATCCGCTTCAAAGAGTCCCAGGTCCGCGAGATGGGCAGGGGCGCTAAAGGAGTGCGCGGTATAAACCTGGGCAAGAAGGACGCTCTCATAGCGATGGAGATCGCCAAGCAGGAGCAGACGATATTGACGGTGACCCAGGAAGGGTTCGGGAAGCGCACGTCTTTCAAAGAATACCGTCTCCAGTCCCGTGGCGGCAAGGGCATCATAAACATAAAAGTCACCGGCAAGAACGGCGAGGCCGTCGGGATGAAGACCGTCTCCGACAAGGACGAGCTGATGCTGATCACGGAAAAGGGCATGATAGTGCGCTCGCCCGTTAAAGATATAAGGTCCACCGGACGCTCAACTCAGGGCGTAAGGCTCATGAAACTTGACAAGGGTGATAAAATAGCATCTATAGCGAAGATCATCCCCGAAGACGAGGCCGCGGAAGAAGAGAAGATAAAAGAGGCGGAGTCCCTGGTCAAGAAAGAGCCAGCGGCACCAAAAAAAGAAGAAGCGGAGAAACCAAAAGAAGAGGCGAAGCCGGCAGCACCTAAAGAGGCGCCTAAGACTAAACAGAAAGAGGCTCCGAAGAAAAAAGTGACAAATCGGAAAAAGTAATAAGCGTCCCCATCGTCCCCCGCCACGACGATCAAGAGGGTGGGGCGGGATCCCGCCCCAAATCTAAAAAGTAGCTTGGCGGGATAGCCTGGCCCCGGATATCAGACCCAATGTTTTGGACGTACATAATTAAAAGCGGAAAAACAGGTAGTCACTACACAGGGTCTTGTGGTAATATTGAAGCGCGGCTAAAAGATCATAACGGTAATAAAGTCAAGTCAACTAGAAACAAAGATCCCTATAAGCTGGTTTATATGGAAGGTTCTAAGTTTAAGAAAGATGCCCTTCGCCGCGAAAAGCAAATAAAGAGCTTTAAAGGTGGAAGGGCTTTTAAGAAGCTAACATCGTCCCCATCGTCTAGCCTGGCCTAGGACATCAGGTTTTCATCCTGACGACTCCG
>CAYSSS010000079.1:0-6984 GCA_964433975.1 uncultured Planctomycetia bacterium | reverse complement strand
TATCCGCGGACAACATCATAACGGCAAAGTACTGTATAAAGGAAGTGGCCAGATCCAATAATTCGTACGCTACATTCATGCCCAAGCCAATGTTCGGCGTGAACGGCAGCGGCATGCACATCCACCAGTCCCTGTTCAAAGGCGACAAGAACGCCTTCTATGATAAAAACGACAGACATCACCTGTCGCTCACAGCCAAGCAGTTCATAGCCGGGCAGCTTAAGCACGCCCGCGAGTTCTGCGCGCTGACGGCGCAGTGGGTAAATTCATATAAGCGGCTCGTATCCGGATATGAAGCTCCCGTGTACGTGTCGTGGGCTCAGAAGAACAGGACCGCTCTGATAAGGGTTCCCCTCTACAGGCCCGGCAACGAAAAAGCGACAAGAGCCGAGATCAGATGCCCGGATCCGGCATGTAATCCTTATCTTGCGTTCGCGGTGCTGCTTGCTGCGGGACTGGAGGGGATAGAGAAGAAATACAAAGTGCCCGACGCCATAGAGCCGAATATCTATAAGATGGAGATGTCCGAGAGAGAGCACAGGGGCTTGGTCGCTTTACCCGGAAACCTGTTCGAGGCGATCGAAGAGACCGAAAAGAGCCGCTTGGTAAAAGAGGTTCTCGGAGAACATATATTTACGAGATTTCTGATCAATAAGAAGAAGGAATGGGAAGATTACAGGATCCAGATAACGAGCCACGAGATACGCAGGTACTTGCCGGTATTGTAGAGAAGCGATTTAGATGACTATTATGCTTAAGCCCGACTCATCGGCTATCCTTACCGCTTCTATTCTGTTCATCAGGAAGGTCTTCTTCTGCTCCATGGCGAGCACCTTTCCGTTATTCTCGGCTATCACCCTGACGGTATCCGGGCCGACGAGCGGAACGTCAAATCTCGCGTCCTGAGCGGGCCTCGCCATCTTCACTACGGTGAATCCGCCGTTGACAAGCTTCCCCGCCCTTCGTATAGCTTCGTCGGTCCCCTCTACGGCTTCAACGGCTATGACCGTCTTATCCTTTACGATGACGGTCTGGCCGATATCGAACCTGGCGAGCTCCGAAGCGACCTTGCGCCCGAACTCGATGTCGAGCTCCTCGTCTTTAGTAGGCGCTTTTCTGGTCAATACGCCCTTGGTGGGTATAAGCTCTTCCAGATAAGGGGTCGGATCTATTACCTCTATACCTACAGTCTTGACCAGATCCGCCACTCCCTTTAATATATTGTAATCTTTCTTCCCGCCGGAAGACCGAATTATACTCTTCGATTCATCATCGAGCTTGCCGCTCTCCCTGAAGAGGATCTCTTTCTTTATCTTGCCCAAAAGCGCTATCTTACGCAACCTCTGCGTAACCGCGATAAGCATAGCCTTCTTCAGGTCGCCCCATTCGAACCAGTAGACTTTTTCGACGTGCTTCTCGAGCTCTTCGGAGGTCACGCCTTTAAGGCCGAGAGCTATTACCGTATCGCCCTTCTCTTTTGCTTTTTTGGCGAATATTAAAGGCAGCTCTCCGTATCCCGCGACTAGTCCGATGCGCGCCATATCTATCCGTTCGGCGTTACGAAGGCGAACATCATTTCCGCTTCCGTAACCACTTCTCCGGCGACCTTGGCGACCGCCGCGATCTTCATGACGCTTAGCTTTGTCTTCATGATATTCACTTCTATTATCAGCTGGTCACCCGGCACTACCGGTTTTCTGAACTTAGCCTCACTGATGCTCAGGAAATATGCGAACTTCCCCAGGTTTTCTGAAAGGTTCAGAGCTGCGACCCCACCCACCTGAGCCATCGCTTCCAGTATGAGGACTCCGGGCATTATCGGCTTGCCTGGGAAGTGCCCCTGGAAGAAAGGTTCGTTTATCGTAACGTTCTTAAGGCCCACTATCCTTTTATCGCTCGACTCCAATATTCTGTCTACTAGCAGAAAGGGGTACCTGTGAGGCAGGATCTTCTGGATGATATTTATATCCAGGACCTTGCCTTTTATATCCAGTTTTTCGTCGCTCATTTCATCTCCTTCTTTTATGGTTCGACAGGCTCACCATAAAACCCTGAGCCTGCCGAAGGGTTTTATGTGATAGCTTTCAGCTTCTTAACCAGATCCATATTGAGACTGTGGCCGCTCTTCACGGCTACGACATGCCCCTCCAGAGGCATGCCTATTAGACTTAGATCGCCCATAAGATCGAGTATCTTGTGCCTCACATGCTCGTCGGGAAACCTTAAACTGTTCTTAAAAGGGCCCCTCTTACCCATTACGAGGGTGTTGTTGTGATCGGCGCCTCTGCCGTACCCGAGCGCCCGAAGAAGAAGCGCTTCTCTCTTCATGCAGAATGTCCGGGCAGGCGCTATTTCGCGCCTGAAGACATCTTCGGAGATCTCAAGGCTTAAGAACTGGTCTCCTATGCTCGGCTCCGGGTATGATAGAAAATACGAGATGCGCATACCCGGATGCGGAAATACCGCTAAAAATGAGTCTCTATTTCCGGACCATACCGGCCTATTTATAACCAACTTCCGTGACGGCGCGTCCTGCTCTATCACGTCTGCGCGATCTATTAACTCCACATAATCTCTGGCGCTTCCGTCGAGCCCCGGCAGCTCACGGCCATTTATCTCCACCGATATATTACTTATGCCGAGCCCTGAAAGGGCGGCCAGGAGGTGCTCGGTCGTCTGGATCTTGGTCGCCCCGGCGACTACAACGGTTCTGCGCTGTTTAAGAGCGCCGTCGTCAAAAGAGAGCGACTTAATGCTGACTATGGGTCTATCGGGCAGGTCCAGCCTTATAAAATTTATCCCGCTATTAGCGGGAGAGCTTTTCAATGTCAACTTTGTTTTGGAACCTGTCTGGAGGCCTCTGCCCTCTATGATTACAGGATCTTTTATGGTCTTTTGCCGTATCATGGTTCGACTTCGCTCACCATGACCCCGAGCAAGGCAAGCACTTGCGGCAGGCCGCGTCGAGGGGTCACTTCTTCTCTAATTCTTTTAGTTTCGCCTCCAGATCCCTTACCCTCTCGAATAGTTTCGGCAGCAACCCCATGCAAGCTATCGTATCCCGGGCTTTTTCAATCGGCCTGGCGGGGTAACCGAAGAGCACCGTCTTAGGCTTGAGAAAAGACTTCGATATCCCTGTCTTGCCGCCGGCCATTACGAAATCTCCCAGCTTTATGTGGTCCGCTACGCCAACCTGGCCTCCGAAAACTACGTTCCTGCCCAGTACGGAACTCCCGGATATCCCGGTCTGCGCCGCTATCATACAGTAAGGTCCTATTATGACATTGTGGGCTATCTGACAAAGGTTGTCTATCTTGGAGCCTTTTCCTATCACGGTCTTGTTAAACCTCGCTCTATCTATAGTGACGCAGGAGCCTATCTCGACATCGTCCTCCACGACTACTATCCCCAACTGCGGGATCTTGAAATGCGTGCCGTCCTTTTGGGTATCATAACCGAATCCGTCGCTGCCTATAACGCTGGAGGGATGTATGATCACTCTGTTGCCTATCAATATAGACTCGCGGATTATCACGTGCGGATATATTATGCAGTCATTCCCTATCCTGGATCTCTTGCCGACATAAGAAAACGGGTATATTATCGTATTATCGCCTATCGACACCTTGTCGGAGATGACCGTGTACGGCCCCACCGAGACATTCTTGCCAATTACAGCGCTTTTGGATATCACGGCCGCTTCATGAATGCCCTCAGGATGCGGTATATTGTCCGGGTTGATATACTCTATTATCCTGGAGAAGGATACCGAAGGATTTTCAACTTTTATCAGGGGCTTATTAAAAGAGCCTTTCACGTTTTTCGGTACTATGACACAGGACGCCCGAGTGGAGTCTATGAGAGCCTCGTCCTTGGGATTAGTTATGAAAGTAAGCTCTCCGCTCTGGGCTTCCCGTATGCCGTTTATCCCGCTTACGGAAACCATTTCGTCGCCTGAAAGCTCACCGCCGACGAACGCGGCTATCTCTTTTAATGTCTTTGGCATTGGTATTGAACCCGATCCTATTTCTTACCGGCGTTCAGCCTCTTGACCACTTCGGGCGTGATATCGAGCTCCGGGCCCGCGAAGAGTACGGTCTGTTTTATCAGGACTACATCGTATCCGGCTTCTTTTGCATAGGCTGATATTACCGTATCGATATCCTTCTGTATCTCGCCGAGCATCTGGTTTCTCTGCTTTATCAGCTCGTCCCGGATCTTCCTGTCGAAATCCTGAAGGCTGGCTATCTTGCCGTCTATGACCGTCTGCTTCTCTGCCTTCGCCTTTTCAGAAAGTAACGCCTGTTCATCTTTCAGTTTCCTTATCTCATCCACGAACTTCTGTCTTTCGGCGTCCTTGCCCTTCACCTGCGCTTCAAAAGTCTTCTCGAAATCCTTGGTCTTCGCATACTCGTCCGAGACTTTTGCAAGATCCACAAAACCCATCTTGTATTCTTTAGCGAAGGCATCCACCCCAACAAAAGTAACACAGACGGCAGCGATGATCAACACAGCCGTTATTGAAGCTAATCTCTTAAACATGCTCTTCTCCTTTCACTTTTCTAATCACTATTAACTATTAACTATACAACCGATTTAAAATCCACGGCTTATACTAAAATAGAACTCGCCCTCTTTTGTGTCGGTGTAGTTTTGAGCGAGAGGGTAACCCCAATCCAGCCTGAACGGCCCTACGGGAGTGTTCACTCTTATGCCGATGCCGGCGCCAGACTTATAATCACCCGTCGTTAGAAAATCTCCGCTTTTTGCCCAAACGTTACCGATATCGTAAAAGATGGCCCCTTTTAGTATCTTCTCATAGATCGGGAATGTGACTTCGGCATTGCCCAAGAGCAGCGCCTCGCCTCCTATAGGCTCGTCCGAACCGGAGTCCCTTGGGCCGACCTTTCTTTCCTTGTATCCGCGGATCGTGTTGGCGCCGCCGGCGAAGAATCTCTCGTATATGGGAACTGTCTTCGATTTTCCGTATGGTGTCGACCAGCCGGCACGGGCCTTCAACTCCACGACGAACTTTTCAAAGAACGTCGCATAGAAGGCCGCTGTCGCGGTCCCTTTCACGTACTCTTTGTCTCCCATGAATACACCACCGGCGTCCTCTATGGTACCATTGAGTATATACCCGCGGCCTGGATTGTAGATATTATCTCTCGTATCCTGGGTCAGCTGCAGAGACCCAGCCGAAATAACCTTCGAGCCCTCTTCATCCCTGAAGTCCTGGGATGCGTAGTTCGGAACGCTTCCTATCGTTATGTACTCCAGCCTGTACATAGCGTCGGCCCTTAAATGCTCGGTCAGCTCTTTTCCGATCTTTACGTCACCGCCCTGCCTGAGTTCGTCATAAGCCCATCCTACATCTATCTGACGCGTATGACTGCTTCGATAGAGATCAAATCCAAAAAGATAGGGCCACCCGAATATCCATGGATCTACCCATCCTATGTTGTAGTCCTGCCTTACCATACCTATCTCGGCCCTTATGGTAAGCTGCTGCCCGCCTCCGGTGAATGTGGGGAAGTTGAGCGCATCGAAATTCTTCTGCCCTATCTGCACGAAACCGAGGAACTGGTCTATAGAGCTGTATCCGCCGCCGAAGGAGAACTCTCCTGTCTTCGTCTCTTTGACATCCACTGTCAGGTTATGAACCTGCGGCACCGCTGTTGGCTCGGTATCAAAACTTATATCCTCGAATAAACCCAGGTTGTAGAGCCTGTCTTTTGACCGCTTGATCTTCGTGCCGTTGAACTTATCGCCCGGATATATCCTGAGCTCCCTGCGGATTATTATCTCCCGGGTCTTCGTGTTGCCCTTTATGATTATCTTACCGACATAGATAAGCTCTTTGGGGTCGATGGTGTAGATTATGTCCATGCTGCTATTAGCCGGGTTTACGTTCTGGTCCACATCGATCACAGCGTCCATGTACCCGTTCGCATAGTAAAGGTCCCGTATCGCGAGCATGTCGTTCCTCAGTTCCATCCTGGAAAACGGCTTGCCCGCTTTCATCTTGATCCTGGACTTAACATCCTTTTCAGGTAATATCGTGTTGCCGGTAACGCTTATACTTCCTACGAGATACTGCTTGCCTTCGTTGACATCGAACGTCACAAAGAGTTGAGCTCCGTCCTGACTGTAGTCCAGTTTAGGGGTGACTTCGACATCCAGATACCCTATGTCATCGTATAGAGCCCTTATCCTGTCGATGTCCTCCTCGAGGACCTCTTCCTTGAATATGCCGGGATTGAAGAGCCATGATGGCTTCGTGCCGAGGACCTTCACTATGTTGGCCGATTTAAGGTGCGCGTTACCTACGATATTAACTTTCGAGATCTTGATCTTCTTCTGCTCATTTATAATTACGGTGATATTCGTTTTGTTCAGCTCCCTGTCGACGTCAAGTTCGTATTTTACTTCGGCTCCGGGATAGCCCTTCTTTACATAGAGGTTCCTGATCTCCGCTATGTCCTGAGCCAGCATCGGCATATTCAGCATCTCGTCCGGCTTGGACTTCATGGCTTGTCTTAATCTCTGAGCCGTATACGCCTTATTGCCTTTGAACGCGACGTTGCCTATGACGGTCTTCTCCTCCACTATCAGCGTGATCTTCAGGCCGTCTTCGTAGTCTTCGGCTTCAATGGAAACATCGGTGAAATAGTCCGTTCCATAGAGTCTCTTCAGATCCTCGTTTATCACTATCTGGCTGAATTCATCGCCTATCTTGGTCTTTATCTTGGAGAGGATCGTCTCGGCGGATATGGCCCTGTTGTTGGTCACCACTATCGCTCTTATCACCTTGCCTTCGTTGTTTTCGCCGTAAGAATATGAGCTATCTACTATGGAAAATTGCATGAGGCCGGCGCAGAGAAAGACCGCTAAAGCTGTTTTAAAGAATTTCGTCATTTTATACCCTCTCCATATCAGCATCGGCATTCTCGATGCCTACAAAATCTTCCGAACGATTCATCA
>CAYSSS010000078.1:1731-7017 GCA_964433975.1 uncultured Planctomycetia bacterium | reverse complement strand
CGGTCTTTGCCGAACGCTTTGGGCGTAATTCTTATGCCCGGAGGAGACTGCCTTCTCTTGTATTCACTCCTGTCCACCATCCCTACCACTTTCAGCACATCAGACCTATTGAGGCCGGAAGATATCATCCTCTTTATGTCGCGATCGTCTTCCACATACGACTTAAGTATGGGATCGAGCTTTGCATATGCGGGCAGAGTATCGCTATCCTTTTGATCCGGTTTAAGTTCGGCTGTGGGCTCCTTGGTCAGTATAGATGACGGTATGACCTTTGAAATGGAATTTCTGTATAAGGAAAGCTTGTATACCAGGGTCTTGGGCACGTCTTTTATGACTGCGAACCCGCCCGCCATATCGCCATAAAGAGTAGCGTAGCCTGTGCTCATCTCGGACTTGTTACCTGTGGTGAGGATCAGCCATCCGAATTTATTTGATAATGCCATGAGTATATTGCCCCTTATGCGTGCCTGCAGGTTCTCTTCGGCTATATCGCTTTCATGGCCCAGAAACAATTTTCCCAGGGATGCCAGGTATGACTTAAATACGCTCTCTATTGATACAACTTCGTACCGGATCCCAAGATTTGCGGCGAGGCGACTGGCATCGTCCGCCGATTCTTGCGATGAGTAACGGGATGGCATGAATAGCCCCGTCACATTATCTTTGCCCAGGGCGTCTACAGCCAATGCGGCAACGAGCGCCGAATCGATGCCGCCCGACAGGCCCATTGCAACTTTTTTAAAACCGTTCTTTTCAACATAATCCTTTAGACCCAATAGAAGAGCCTGGTATACCTCTTCGGAACCCTTAAGCACGGGAGATATCCTCCCTGCCGATACCGGTCTTTTTCCCTTATTGACGGGCGCTAAATCTATGTCGGTGACGAGCAGGTCTTCCTCAAATGCCCTTGCCCTTGCTATCACGCGTCCGGATCTATCCACAAGCATGGATCTGCCGTCGAATACGAGCTCATCCTGGCCGCCAACCATATTCGTATAAGATATGAATACCCCGTTCTCCCGGGCATTCTTCCGTATTATCTCTTCTCTCTGTCCGATCTTTCCTATGTTGTAAGGTGAAGAGTTTATCGTCAGTATAATCCTGGCCCCGCGCTTAGCCTGCGTGGTCGTGGGGCCTTTAATGTGCCAGGCATCTTCGCATATATTCATGCCGAAGAGAATATCGTCGATCCTGAATACCGATGGTTTTTCCCCGGACTTGAAGTATCTCATCTCATCAAATACGCTGTAATTGGGAAGGAGCATCTTATGGTATATCGCCCGTATCTTCTTCTTGTGGATTATCGCCGCGGCGTTGTATATATTACTCCCTTTTTTGTCCACAAAACCCACGACCGCTATGATCTTCCCGACCGACCCGGCTATGATCTTCAAGGCATCCATATTGCGCTTGATAAAGTGCGCCTTAAATAGAAGGTCCTCGGGCGGATAGCCTGTTACGGCCAGCTCTGGGAACGTGACTATATCCGCGCCTGCGTCTAGGGCTCTGGCTAAGTACGATTTTATCTTTTCGGCGTTATAGGAAAAGTCGCCCACCACGCTGTTCACTTGAGCCTGAGCCAATCGTATAATTGTTTTCATAATTTCACTTCTTTAGTGAATCCATCAGTATTATAGCCTCGGCTATTTCGCGCATCGAGTGCCTCGTATCCATACTCTGTCGCTGTATTTTCTTGAATGCTTCCTGCTCGCCGAGCCCCTGCTCCTTCATCAAAATACCTTTCGCCTTCTCAACCACTTTCCTCGTTTCGAGTTCTTCCTGGATGACCTTTGTCTTCACCATGAGCTCAGAATTCTCTATCACGATCGCCGCCTGATTCGCCACGGTCGTCAATATGTCTATCTCTTCGGCCGTAAACTTATGCGATCGCGATGTGTAATTATTCAATACGCCTATCACTCTTCCCTTTACGGAGAGAGGAACGCAGAGCAGGGATCTTAGGCCCTCCCTTTTAGCGATATCTTTGTATTTATATTCCGTCACCTTGGTGATGTCAAAAACTACCTGTGGCTTATTGTCACGAGCCACTCTGCCCGCAACTCCTTCCCCAAGGTGTAGCGGCGGCTTTTTATTGTAAGCTTCGCTCATAGACTGCGTGGCTTTTAATACGAGCGTTCCGGTTTTTTCATCAAGGAGGCTTAAAGAGCATATCTTTGAGTTCATTATCTCAGCAGAGACGGTAACTATGAGTTTTAGTATATCTTCGATGTAGAGGTTGGAAGTTATCGAGCTGCTTACTTTAGAAAGGGCCTCGAACTGTTTTGCGTGCGATATCGTTTTTATGATTTTTTTTGGCATAACTCTATGACCCTTTCTTCGGCTTAATGTTTGTTCCTAAAAACTTTTCATCTGCCCTATCATCGTATTCCTGAATCCATCCATTATTTAACCCCAAAGAAGAGGCCTCGTCAACTGTAATTTCGTATTCACTCTTATCTACGCGACGGGAGATCTCTTTGAAACTATCCGCTTTGAACGTCGGATAGTACTGACTCATTATGCTTAGATAAGTCTTCTTTGATATGCGATCCCCAATAAATTTAAGACTCTCTTTCGTTCCAGAGAGATCGTTGGGCAGAACGAGAAGCCTTATTATAAGGCCTTTTCTGGCTATCTCGTCCCCATCATAGAGGACTAGGTCTCCTACCTGCCTGTACATCTCTTCTATGGCCGATCTGTTGTATTCCACATAGTTCGGCGCGTCCGAATATTTTATAGCCATGGCGTTATCGGAATAACGCATGTCGGGAAGATATATATCTATGATGCCGTCCAGCGCCTTTATGGTATCAAGAGATTCGTAGCCGCTCGTATTATATACGATGGGTATATTTAATCCTCCTTCAACGGCTATCTCCAGGGCCGTCAATATCTGTGGTACATAATGTGTGGGGCTGACCAGATTTATGTTATGGCATCCTGACCTCTGGAGTTCGAGCATTATGGAGGCCAGCTTCTCTCTCGTTTTCTTTACGCCGTTATCAAGCTGGCTGAATTGATAGTTCTGGCAGTAGACGCATTTCATGTTGCAGTAGCTGAAAAATACGGTGCCGGAGCCTTTTGCTCCCGATAAGGCCGGTTCCTCCCCGCGGTGTTTAATGTGGCTGTAAACGACGCTCTCCAGAGGCGCTCTGCAGTACCCTCTTATTCCGCGAGCCCTGTCTACGCCGCATTTACGCGGACAGATGCCACACTTCTTCAACGAGCTGTCAAAATATTCAATCGCATTACGTATGAGATTTAGTTTATTCACTTTAAATATTTTTAATTGAGACAAGAGCCTATCGCGCCGAGTACTTACGCGCCAGGGTAAATACGAATAGGCCTGTCAGGAATACCCCAAGGAATGCTTCTGTCGCGGCCATAAGCCTGAAGAGAGAAGATGCTTTAGGTATGAAGTCACCATAACCAACCGTGGTGAATGTTACTGTGCTATGGTATAGATAGTCGCTCCAGGTCAACGTGCTCATCGGCTCGAGCGAGCTCTCTATCCCCCCGAAGGACCAGAATAGCAGGGCAAATCCGAGTATGGTCAATAAAGACGAGGTGACTATTCTGTGCGGTTTCTCCCCATAGCCGCACGATATGTCCATAAAGAGGCTCGGTATATAATGCCAGGAGCGGCTCTTTTTGAGAATCAGCCTCTCCATCGTCTTCTCTTTAAAGGCTGCCCAGCTCGCGTCTCTATACATGCCGAGATGAAGAAAATGATTTTTTAACGCTCTATAAGACTCTTCGGAAGAGAGAAGCCCATCCTCATCTATCTTGGCGCCAACGCTGAGCTTTGCCTGCTGTGAAAAATTTCTCACAGAGAGCGACTTAACATCCTTGATGTCGGCGTGCCAAAGTTTAGTCTTATAGAGGCACGCGTTCGAAAGATCCGCGCCTGAGAGATCGGCTTCCGTAAGATTCGCACCGGTTAGATCGGTGTTCCAAAGCCTTGAATTCACCAATTTTGCTTTAGTGAGATCGGCGCCCCGTAAATTGCAATGCGTGAGGTCCGAGCGGGAAAGATCGGCGCCTACGAATTCGAAACCTTCAAGATTTGCATCGAACAATTCGACCCCGGAGAGATCGGCTCGCGAAAAATTCTTCATGCCGTCCTTGATTGCCGAGACTATTTTTGCGCTATTGAGCTCTGTCATAAGGGAGGTTCGACTCTATGGGTTATATTCTTGTCTATGAAGTCTATAATGAGTTTTTCGTTTTCATTTGATAAGTGGACGAATGAAACGCCCATCCCGGGATAAAAGTGAGGCTGAAGCTCCTTGTCCGCGGTCCATATTACTGTCGCTGTGGCATTTAAAAATTTTGTCTCGCCGCGATGGATCAATTCAACCTCGAGCTGGCTATTTACCGGGAAGGTGTATTTGGAGAATATGTAAAGCCCCGCCCCGCTCATATTGACCACGTTGCCCTCAAAAACTTTAGGCCTCCTCTGTGACGAGACAACCCAGTACTTTACCTTCAGATGCATATCGAGTCTCTTGAATCTTCGTCTTAAGTGGGCCATTTCGGAGCTTTCATCATAAAAGCTCCTGATAGCGCTCTCCTCATCTGAATAAGTCTCAAAGACGCCTTCCAGCTTGACCATCTTGAATAATTCCAGTACCTGGGCAGGTACATTAATAAACCTCGCTTTGCCTTTATGGTTCATGACATTCTTATAAGCTATCGCAAGTACCGATAGCCCGCTGTAATCAACGAGATTGACATCGCTTAAGTTAAATATGAAGTTGGACTTGCCGGAATTTAACAGAAATCCCACGGATTCTATGATATCTGAGGAATTAATATCGACGTTCCCTTCGATATCGAAGATAGTTATATTCCCGCTCTCCCTGAATCGCGCCGGCATATTACGGCTGCCTGAAGAAGAAAGTGCTCACTCCGCGCCCCATCCTGTTCACATCCTTACCCACTCCGGAAACTGTTTCACCGCAGCCGAATAGGACGGCACTTACGGCCAGCAACATTAATAATAAAACCAATCTCTTCATGAGAACACCTCCGTTAGTCTGATTGTTACTTCATTAACCTGCGGGGGTCTTGAGGCTCCCCATCAAGTCTGATCTCAAAATGCAGGTGCGACTGCATCGATTTTGAGGATGCATTTCCAGTCTTGCCGACATATCCTATAAGCTCTCCCCTCCTCACATGTTTTGTCGAGGGTGAAACCCAGCCGGAAAGATGACCGTAATACGTCTGATATCCGTCCGGGTGATATATCATCATATATTTCCCATATCCGGTGGGGACCTCGCC
>CAYSSS010000078.1:0-1631 GCA_964433975.1 uncultured Planctomycetia bacterium | reverse complement strand
GATAACGGCCAGTATTAAATATTTACTTCTCATCTATTCAATCTATCGTAAAAAAGCCATACTCCCCTTTACAAAGAAAAATATGGCTTTTTACTTTAGCCCGGTACGATTACTTGGTTTCTGTAGCAGCTGCTGTATTTGCTTTGGCCGCTTCAAAAGGTGCGGTTACGATCCCCTTGGTCGCATCCACCGCGGTTTCGGCGGTTCCAGTTATCGGTTCGGTTATAAGCTCTTTCGTCTTTGCAACGTCACCAGTAGTGACTTCCGCGACTCTTTTAACCTCTTTTGTTACCACACCGACGCTCTTTTTCGTAGTATCGGCTACGACGCTCGCGGATTCCTCGGTCACTCTTGCAGGATATCCCAATAGATTTCTCCAAAAGTTCTTAACTCTGGTACCAAAGCCTTCCTTCCCTGCGGCGTAGGAAGACGAAACCGATAGTACCGATATTGCCAGTATAAGCACTGCCAATATTAATAATTTCTTCTTCATCTTAACTCCCCTTTCTTCTGTTTATCCTATAACTCAAATATACAACAGAGATCAGCTATTTTCAAGTAAAAACTAGCATCTTGATTCCGATACAAAGAAGTATCAGCCCGAATATCTTCTTCATTGCTACATCAGGAACTCCCTGGACTAAAGCTGCGCCTAACAAGCCGCCCGCTATAAAACCGATAGCTATAAATAAGGCCATATCAAGCCTTACGTTGCCGCTACGATAGTAAGTGAGTGCCGCAAGCAGCGTTATGGGAGGGACCATGACAGCCAGAGATGTCCCCTGGGCCTGATGTTGAGTCAACCCGAATATGTAGACTAGCGCCGGCGCGATCAATACGCCCCCACCCAGCCCCATAAAACCGCTGAATGTGCCGGCAAATAAGCCGAGCAATATGTAAGAAAGCTGTGCCATCGTTGACCCTTTCTTATTTAAGCAGAGTTAAAACTATCCCGTTGACCGTCTTGCCGTCGGCACGACCCTTTACTCTCTCCATAACTATCTTCATGACTTTGCCGGCATCGGCCTTGGATGAAAATCCGGATTCCTCGACGGCAGTCTTTACAATAGATGCCAGCTCTTCTTCGCTCATCTCCTTAGGAACATATGCCTGCAGCACTTCGAGCTCTTTAGTCTCCTTATCCACGAGATCCGTTCGACCGCCCTTCTCGAACTGTGCTATAGACTCCCTGTGCTGCTTTATCATCTTTTGCAGCACTTGAATTACATCTGGCTCCTCAAGCTTTTTAACTTTCTTGATGATCTCGGTGTTTCTAACGCCCGCTATCGCCATGCGAAGCACCGACAACCTCAAGCTTTCCTTCCGCTTCATGGCTTCCTTCATATCCGACTCTAGCTTCTCATAAGTATCCATAAATAGAAAAACTCCTCCCACTAAAAATCATCTTTATTTTTTGCGGCAAAAAGAGATTTTAAAAAAATATCTTCAAATATTTTTGAGGCGGCCTCACAAAAGTTAGTTTATATCTTCGTAACTTTTGTTGCCTGGTCACCTTTTGGGCCCTTAACGATCTCGAATTGGACCTTATCGCCCTCCTTCAAGCTCTTATAGCCCTCGCCATCTATAGCGGAATGGTGAACAAAGACATCACTGCCGGTATCGGCTACTAT
>CAYSSS010000077.1:3263-7042 GCA_964433975.1 uncultured Planctomycetia bacterium | reverse complement strand
TCGAAGTGACCGGCCAGGAATTTATCGAGTCTCTGGCCTTGACTGTCCGCGCCTATGTCGACTTTAAAGATTTTTTCCATTTAAGGTACCTGTGTACAAATAATATTGAGCAAGCCACGAATACTATTGTGCTTATCAACTGGGATATGGTCAGGCCGTAGAATATCTTCGGATAATCGCCTCGAAAAAATTCTACGCCAAATCTTTTTATAGAGTAGAGAATGCCGTATGCCAGGAATATCTCACCATTAAAATGGCTCTTCTTTTGCCAGATCCTCAATACTGCAAATATAAGGACCAGAGCTATCACCGAAAACATTTGCGTGGGGTACCTCAGCACCGATTCCCCGGGAAATACAACATCGAGTAAAAAATAGGAAGGTGCGACGCTGCCGTAACAACAACCGTTCAAGAAACATCCTATCCTACCGAAGGCCTGGGCGAGAGCTATGTAGGGAGCAAAGAGATCTGCCGCCGTCCAGAAATTTATCTTGTTCTTCCTGACAAACCATACCGCGGCGATCATTCCGAAGATGAACGCTCCGTACCAGACCAGTCCGCCCCTGGTAAGATTGATTATCTCCAGCGGGTTCCTGATATAATAGTGGGAGTTCATCGCGATATAGACAACTCGAGCGCCCGCGATACCGCATACGAGCATAACTATCCCGAGATCTATTATCTTCTCTTTATTGATCCCGAAATCACCCGCGTGCTTGTAGGCCAGAAGGGTGGCCACGGCAAAACCTATGGCGACCATCAGGCCGTAGGAATAGACGTAGAGCGGACCGATCTTCGTTATAATGGGGTACATTTTATCTATGCCCTCGGATGGGCTTTATCATAGACGTTCTTAAGCCTCTCCATTGTGACATGCGTATAGATCTGCGTCGTGGAGAGGTTCATGTGGCCTAAAAGTTCCTGGACGCTCCTTAAGTCCGCGCCATTATCTAAGAGATGTGTCGCGAACGAATGTCTGAGAGAGTGAGGAGATATCTTCTCCCCTGCCGAACATGAGTGGATATGCTTATCTACTACTCTTCTTACGCTTCTATCGGTCAGTCGCCCTCCGCGGCTGTTTAAAAATACCGCTCTTCTTCCTTTTGCGCGCTCATCGCGCCTGCCTTCGGTATACTTCCGTATAGACGAGATCGCCATATCGCCTATCGGGACCATCCTCTCCTTACGCCCCTTTCCCAATACCTTGATAACCCCGCTTATGAAATCTACATCTTCCATGTCGAGGCCGACCAGCTCGCTCACCCTGATGCCGCATGAATAGAGCGTCTCTAAAATAGCTCTATCCCTGAGACCGGAAGGGGTCTTTACGTCAGGAGAGAGTATCAGCTTCGTAACCTTACCGACATCGAGAAATTTTGGCAGTTTCTTGTCAAGCTTGGGAGAGCTTATGGCGGTAATGGGATTTGCTTTTATGTGGCCCTCACGGTAGAGGAACTTGAAGAAACTTCTGAGTGAGGCGAGCTTCCTGGCTATCGTCCTTTTAGCATAGTTCTTACCCCGCAGTTCGGCCAAAAATCTTCTTAAAGCCAGATGGTCGACGGAATCTATGCCGGCCTCTCCCAAAAATAACGAAAACACCTTCAGGTCTATCTTGTAGTTGGTTATGGTATGTCCCGATACATCCCTCTCGATCTTCAGATAATTGATAAACTTATCGATGTATCGCTGCATTTTATGTTATCTCTTCCTTGCCCTCGTCGCTCGGAAGCTTTCTCGCGGTATATCTGCATGCGGGGAATTTTGTACAGCCGTAGAATATCCCGCGCGTCGAACGCCTCTCGACGAGTTCACCCGTACAATCGGGCCCGGGACATTTCACTCCGCTAGTTATGGATTTAGCGCTCTTACATTTGGGATAATCGGAGCAGCTTAAGAACTTTCCGCGCCTGCCCCACTTTATCACCATAGGTTTACCGCACAACTCACAGACCTCTTTTGTGGGCACGATCTCTTTCTTGACGTCTCTCATCGCTATCTTGGCCTTCTCCACCGTATGCATGAAAGGCGAGTAGAAACCTTTTAAGAGCGTTACCCAGTCTATTTCACCATCCTCCACGCCGTCAAGCTCGTCTTCCATCTTGGCGGTAAACTCGTAATCCAGGACTTTAGGAAAATGTTCCAGGAGCAATCTCATGACTATCGTTCCGAGCTCGGTAGGCTTGAGATATCCGGCGTCGCGCCTTACATAATCACGCGACACTATCGTCGATATGGTCGGAGCATACGTGGAAGGTCTTCCTATTCCCAGCTCTTCCAGAACTTTGACCAAAGAAGCGTCCGAATACCTCGGCGGCGGCTTTGTAAAATGCTGGCTCGGTATCAGCTGCAGGAGGTCGAGCGGCTCATCGGGCGATAACTGAGGCATCTTGCCCTCCTTATTCTTTTGGCTCTCCTCGCTCTCCATCTCGTAAAGTACCGCGTATCCGTCGAATATAACTCTCGTGAGACTGGTCCTGAATAGATAGTCGCCGGCCTTGATATCAGCCGTGGTCTGAGATAGCATCGATTCCGACATCTGGCTTGAAATGAAACGATTCCAGACGAGCGTATATAATTTCAACTGGTCGGCAGTCAGGCAATCTTTTATCGCCTGCGGCTCTCTTAAAGGAAGCGTCGGGCGTATAGACTCATGGGCCTCCTGGGCCGACTTCTTGGACTTATACGTGTTCGGCACGTCCGGATAGTACTTCTTGCCGTACTTTTCCAGGACATAGGCTTTGGCTGCGGCCTCCGCGTCTTTTGATATGCGCACAGAGTCGGTCCTCATGTATGTTATCAAGCCGACGCTGCCTTCGGTTCCTATCTCGACGCCTTCATAAAGCGTTTGGGCCACATGCATCGTCTTGACGCTCGAGAACCTGAGCTTGTTGAAAGACTCCTGCTGCAGCTTGCTCGTGGTAAAAGGCGCGGACGGCTTCTTCCTCTTCTTCGTTTCTCGGATATCGCTGACTACATAGCTGGACTTCTCTAGTATCTCTACCACCTTGTCGGATTCCGGCTGCTTCTTTAGATCTATAGGCTTATCACGGTATTTCTCCAGCTTTGCCGAGAACTTTTCTTTCGGGGAATCGCCCTTCCTCTTAAGCTCGGCCTCTATCTCCCAATACTCTTCGGCATTGAACTTGCCTATATCGTCCTCCCGCTCCACTATGAGGCGAACCGCCACCGACTGCACCCGGCCCGCGCTTAAGCCTCTGGAGACCTTCTTCCAAAGCAGCGGGCTCAGCGTATATCCGACAAGCCTGTCGAGTATCCTGCGCGCCTGCTGAGCGTTAACGAGATTGATATCGATTTCGCGCGGATGCTTGAAGGCCGCGAGTACGGCGTCTTTTGTTATTTCGTCGAACGACACCCTATAGAACTTCTTCTTGCCGTCTTGCAGGGCGTTCTTAAGATGCCAGCATATCGCCTCACCCTCTCTGTCAGGGTCGGCCGCCAGGTAAACGGCATCTTTGGTCTTCGCCTCTTTCTTTAAAGCGGCGAGATTCTTCTTTCTTTCAGGAATAACTATATATTCGGGCTTGAAATCGTTCTCTACGTCGACTCCGATGCTCTTTTTAGGCAGGTCTATGAGGTGCCCCATGCTTGCTTCAACGACGTAATCGTCTCCGAGGTACTTCTTTATGGTCTTGCTCTTCGCTGGAGATTCCACTATGACAAGTTTTTTAGCCACTAAATTCTCCTTAATATTTTATTCACAATTTGTCCCGAGCAAAGCCGTCACATAAACGCTTGCCGCGGCGAGGGCTTAAGTCTCC
>CAYSSS010000077.1:0-3163 GCA_964433975.1 uncultured Planctomycetia bacterium | reverse complement strand
ACCACATCGTCTATGTAGAGAGGTTCGTCGGATAGTACCTTATAAATTTTTCTCTCGTCGTCCGTAAGAGAATTATAGACGTATCTTGCCGTCTTCTTCGAGATCTCTTCTTCTCTGGATGCCATCTCCTGGCAAACTGCGGGCTCGATCTCGCGTAACTTAAGCTCCTCCATTATATCTTCGGCGCACTGCACCAGTTTCGCGCCGTCCTTTATAAGCCCGTGCGTGCCTTCGCTCGTTAAGGAAGATATCTTTCCGGGCACGGCGAATACTTCGCGCCCCTGACTCATTGCAAACCAATTCATACAGTTTATCCTGTTCTCTTTCCGGTGCATCAAGAATGGTAACTATATCAATATCCCCGTTTTTATAAATAATTACCTTATCCAAGGCGTCTCTGAGAAATTCCCGTCTTTGCTTTTGGCTATAATCATCAATATTGCCTTTAACAGCAGCTAAATTAGATAGCTTCTGCTCTTTTAATTTGCTACCTGCTATCTGTAGCCTTAAACTGTCTATCTCCGCTTGAGCACGAGATTTCCTAAACTTTATCTTTGGCATCTGCTTCTTGAGATCTTCCTGCGTTAAATCCCCCATAGAAAAGGCATCTAAGAGCCTATCCTCTGCATCAATTAACCTCTCAAGCTCTTTCCCTAAACCTTTAAGCCTATCTGGAATAGTCTCCTTTGTTTCTTTTAACTCAATCTGCTTTATACGTATGGCTTCATCTAAGGCCTTCTGGGGCTGCTTAACCAAATAATCCATGGCTTTCCAAACCTTATCGTCTATTTCCTCTGCCTTTATATAAGGCAAAATGCAATCCTTTTTAACTCTACCATAGCACTTATAATAACTAACTGTCTTCCATCGCTTTATTAGATAACCCCTCTTATCTCGTACTAGATTGCCTTCCTTATCCCGTTTCTCATAGGCCTTGAAGGTAGCGCCCTGCAACTTGCTTTCGCACTCAGCACAATGTATTAATCCGGATAACAGATATTCGCTTTTAACATTCCTATCAGCCCATTTAGCTCTGTTTTTTATGCTTTCCTGAGCCTTACTAAACTCTTCGCAGGTAATAATCGGCTCTACTGCCTGCTTAATCCATTCGCTTTCCGGCCTCTTTCCTATGGTCTTTCCATTCTTATGCTCTATCCTGTTAAAATGATAAACTCCGTAGTATATGTGATTGGTTAGCAACCTCCAAACAACCCCACCAGTCCAAGAGCCAATCTTAAAACCTTTGCCCCTGTATGAGCCTTTTTTCTCCGCAAACTCTAAAGACGTAGGTATTTTATTCTGGTTTAGATGTTCGGCAATAGCAACCGTGCCTAAATTCTGTTCGTTACAAAGTTTAAAGATTTTCCTTATAACCTCAGCCTCTTCCGGCACAATAATAAGTTTCTTTGTGATCTTATCATATCTGTAGCCGAGTCTAAAGTGGCTACCAATATAAACACCCTTAGTAACAGCCTCGAGAGATCCCCTCTTCATACGCTTAAGCAGTTTCTTCTTTTCTCTTTTTGCCAAAGCACCAAATAAATCTGAGAGAAAATCATCCTCATCATCGCTTAAATCATAAGTCTGATTTGGAGTAGCTATCTTTATTTTATTGTCTCTAAAGGTCTTCTTTATGGTGAGCCAATCAAATAAATCCTCATCTCTTGAAAGACGCTCTAATTCTATTACAAGGCAAACTTCAAACTTCTTATCTCTGGCATCCTGCAGAAGCTTCATCATTTGAGGCCTGTTTTCAAGAGTTTCTCCGGAGCCAGCGCCTTCATTATAAAGAATATAATCCCACCCCTTAGACTTAGTAAACTCAATAAGGATTTTCTCCTGGGAAGAAAGACTAAACTTTTCTCTTTGTTTCTCTGTGGATACTCTTATATAGATTGCACAGTTCATGTTACTCTTTCCCTATTATATTTACCCAGTCTTCCTACTATCTTCTTCAGTCTCTTCAAATCTTCCTCCGTCCAAAACCGATATCCTGATATCGGTTCTCTCCTGGGCTTTGGAATTTTTCCTGCGCTTTCCCAAACGTAATAAGTCTTCCTACAAATACCTACCGCCTTTATTACCTCTGAAACTCTATAGTTTTTCATAATTATCTTCTTCTTTGTTAAGGCGTAGATATTATACCATAGTTTAGTAAAATAGCAATATATTTAAGAGAGCTGAAAATTTTTATTCTAAATCCTGCTTATTTTATAGTCTGGGTAGTTTTTATCCTACAATCTTCCCCATTTTCATTTGTCACATTACTAATGTTTAGCATTTGTCATTAAGAGCATATTTTGTCAAGGAAAAATATCCCTTGAAACCGTTTTATGCGACCTTTCATCTTTTTGATCGACAATACTTTCCTTGTTAGTATTTTTCAAAATCAAAGAAGCGAGCCTATCGAATCTTCTCTCTGTCTCTTTAGTTGGCCGACAGCTTGATATACTCTTTATTTTGATTTTCATTATTCACGCACTTTTGTATTTTTTTATTCTTTAATAATAAACTGGTTAACTTAAAGAAGTCTCTTAACTTTGATATTACAGGTCGTTCACTTTCTGGTTCTTTACCGAAAAAATTAAAAACATATTGTATGAGAAAATAAATTTCTGATGACAAATTGTTAATTTCTCTCTAAACAACTTTAATGACTTATCCACAGAATCCACAGGCCTTTCTTTACTACTATATTTAATATTTCTTTATTTCTTTTATGGGGTGGTCAACTGACCGCTAGTTTTGGTGGCTAATCGGACACCATCTTAGTGGTCAGGAAACCACTGAACTAGTGGTTTTTTCTACATCGACATTCTTAGTTGTCCACAGCCCCCATGCCTTATAGTTTTTATTCAAACCAAACAAATTTTGGTTATTTATTTTTGCTTTAAAGATTACCCCATTTTTTATAAGTCTGCTCACCATTCTCTTCACGTAACGAATATCCCCATCTATCCCTTTAGCCATCATGCCGTAACTGATGATTGCCGCCTTCCTATTCCAACCATAGGTATTTCTGACGATAAACCAAATTATATCTAGTTCGGTAGCGCTAAAATGGCATTTTATGATTACCTCCAACAGTTCATTGGAGATCCTGGTATGGCCATTCTCAAGTTGAGGGCTTGCGCTTCCTGACAAAGTCGAATTCCTCCTGATA
>CAYSSS010000076.1:0-7272 GCA_964433975.1 uncultured Planctomycetia bacterium | reverse complement strand
GAGGATTTTGTTTGCTGCGGTATTAATCAGGTTAATTTGAGCATAGAGACAGGGCTTTTAATGGCAACAATGAATTTGGCTTTTGCCGAGGCAAGGGAATTAGATATTCTTACTCTTTGCGCTGCCTGTACCGGCGCTTTGGCAGAAACGATAGAAAAACTGAATGATACGATAACTAGAAATAGAATAAATGAAAAATTGCGAACAGTTGGTTTGGAATACAAGGGGAAGGTTAAGGTAAAACATATTTCAAGAGTTCTCTATGAGGATATAGGTGTGGAGAAAATAAAGAGAGAGGTAAAAAAAGATTTATCCAGCCTACGGGTAGTCCCTCATTACGGTTGCCATTATTTAAAACCAAAGTCCGCCTTTGGTGGGTTTGAAGAGCCGGATAACCCTAAGACACTTCATGAGCTTATTTCTGCTACGGGAGCTCATCTTGTTGAATATGAGACCCTCGGTCTTTGTTGTGGAGGAAAGGTTTTTCCGGTTTCTGAAGATTTAGTTGATTCCTTAGTACAAAAGAAACTCAATGATTTGATGGGTAAAGAAATAGACGCAATGGTTCTTCAATGCCAAACTTGTTATCTTATGTACAGTGACCGACAGAAGGAGGTAAATAAAGAGTATAATAAACAGTATAACTTACCCGTTCTTCTTTATCCTCAACTTTTAGGGTTGGCCTTAGGCGCGGACTCGGTAAAAGACCTTGGGTTGGGTTTACATATAATTTCACCAGATAAAATTATAGCTAAAGTAGCGGCCTACAAATAACCAATAGGAGGTGCGGTAATGCTAGATACAAATCTCGGGCATGTAGAGAGTCGTGAAGAAATTGAGGAGTTATTAAAAAATAACGCGAATGTTATGATTTGCTGTGGAAGAATGGGGCCGATGTGTTTTCCTGTTTATGGTATTATGGAAAAATTAGAGCAGAAACATCCGCATGTTCAAATGAGAGATATGGATTTTGATATACCATCCGCTTCTTTTATCAAAAATTTGCCGGAATGTCGTTCTTTCATGGGGTTGCCATTTACTGTTTATTTTAAAAATGGCAGAGCTGTTAAAGCTACAACCAGTATTCAAAAGGAAAACCAGATAACAAACATATTGAATGAAATATTTAAGGATTAAGAAGAGATTAACTCTTAAGCCCAAATTATTATAAAAGTTATACGATTAAGAAATATATATAGCTAAATGAATTTTAAGAATATAAACAGGGGGTGATTATTATGCCAATCTATGTTTATGCGTGTAAAGACTGTGGCAATAAATTTGATTTATTAGTGGGGGTAACTTCAGAAAAACCAATGTTTAAATGTAAGAAATGTAATAGTGAAAATATTGAAAGATTGCTTTCAGGATTTAGTGTTGGAGGCTCTAAAGATAAATCTTCTTTCGGGCCAAGCTGCCCCACGGGAACTTGTCCCCACTAGCTTTTAAAAGAAGAAATAATTAAAATGCCCATAATGGAAATTAGCTTAGTGCCTTTGGGCACCAAGACAGCATTAGTTAGTAAATACATAGGCAGTGGATAAAATTCCGGGATAAAGATTGGTAAACAGACTTTTGATTTTAAACCAAGGAGGAATGGTTAATGGCTAAAAATATTTCTGAACAGGATATTCGCAAAGCTGTAGCGGAAGTGAGACATCCCGCTATCGATAGCACTTTGGTAGATTTGGGGATGATTAGTGATGTTGCGGTCAAAAATAATAAAGTCATAGTAACTATAGCGTTTCCCGTACCGAATGTTCCTATCAGGGGTAGGATTATAGATAGTGTAAGAAAGCCCATTGCCGATTTAGGCGTAGAATGCGAGATAAGAGAAATAATAATGGACGAGCAAGAACGCGGGATATTTTTAGACAAAGAGCAGAAAAATTGGAAAGGCAATACATAAAATGGAAGGATCGTCCATGTATGGGTTTAAATTTTGCCCTTTATGTAGATTCTATCTACGCAGGAAGCAGATAGACGGCCGGAGGAAATTAGTATGCCAGAAATGCGGCTGGATATATTATAAAAATCCTTTGCCCGTGGTAGTTTGCGCGGTAAAAAACAGAGAGAATAAGATACTTATAGCCAAGAGGAGTTTTGCGCCGGGTAAAAATAAATGGGCATTACCCGGCGGTTTTATCGAATCAGGAGAGGCTCCCGAAACTGCCTGTCTGAGAGAACTTGAAGAAGAAACAGGCTTAAAAGGTACGGTCAGAAGATTAATAGGTGTCTATATTCAAAAAACCAGATATTACGGTTCGATCCTTGTTATCGGTTATGAAGTTAGTGTTTCTAAGAATATATTATCATTAAATGACGAATTAAAAGAAGCGGCATTTTTCAGCAAGAAAGATTTACCTATTATACCGTTTTGGTCCCATAGAAAAATAATAATGAATATTTTTAAGATAAGATCAGCGAAATATATTGTAAGGAGCTAAGAATGCGTATAAAAGTTCTTTTTGATAAGGTTGCGAAAAATAAAGCACTTCATACCGGCTGGGGCATTTCATTTTTGATTGATGGTAGAATTTTATTTGACACCGGTGAAAAAGGCCCATGGCTTATCGGGAATATGAATGACATGGGGATAAATGCAGCAGGGATTGAAGCAATCATAATTTCTCACGACCATTGGGATCATTGGGGCGGACTTTGGGATATACTGAAAAAACGAAATGGGTGTAAAGTTTATATTTGCCCGAATTTTAGTAAAGAATTCAAAGAAAAAGCAAAAGGATTAAAAGGAGAACTTATCCAATCTGATAAACTAAAGGAAATTTCGAAGAACATTTTTATTACCGGTGAAATTTCCGGTTCCTATCACGGTAAATATATGCCGGAACAGGCGGCTATCATGAAAACAAAAAACGGCATTATTGTAATTACAGGGTGCGCTCATCCCGGAATTTTAAAAATTGTAGAGAAGGTAAAATCAAAATTCCCCGGTGAACATATTTACCTTGTTTTAGGTGGGTTTCACTTAATGGAGTCGGATAAGCGGGCCATAGAAATTGTAGTGGAAAAATTTAAGGAGCTGGAAGTTAAAAGAGTCGGCCCTACTCATTGTAGCGGTTCGGAGGCAATAGGACTTTTTAAGAAAAAATACGGGAATAATTTTACGCATGTAGTCGTAGGTGAAACTTTAGAAGTTTAGATGCGGATTAACATATATGTATGATTTTAAAGAGCATACTATTGTATCCTGCGGTACGTTACGTCAGGAGCTGAATTATTTAAATAAAACAAGTTTTTTGAATACCGATAGGATTCTTTATACAACACCTGGTTTACATGAGAACCCCGGCGAACTTGAGAAACAGCTTAAAGGGCAGATTGATGAGGCCAAAAAAATTTCGCCAAAGGTTATAGTTGTTTATGGAGATAAGTGTTACGTTGATGTTAAAAATCCCTCAAGAGATATAGACATATTGATTCAGGAAACGGGTGTGAACGCTAAAAGAATTGAGGCCAAAAATTGTATTGATATGCTGGTTAGTGTGGAAGAACAACAAAAAATAAGCGAAGGCCGAAAGGTTTATTGGCTTTCCGGAGGCTGGCTGGAATATTGGAAAGTAATTTTTAAGGATTGGGACAGGGGGAAGGCCAATGAAACTTTCCCCTGGCACGATAAGGCGATTTTGCTTGATCCTATGGGTATATTTGAGAAATATTCAACCACTTCGCCTGAAAAAATACTTGAATTTGCCGATTGGATGAAGCTCAATATAGAACCCTGCAAAATTTCATTGGATAGATTAAAGCATCTATTGCGGGATAGAATTTTCTAGCTTGGAATAAGTACAAGAAAGGGAAGATTGAAGAGTGGAATATACAGTAACCTTTTCGCCAGGGGATAAAAGGATTGCGATAAAAGAAGGGGCTACTTTATTAGAGGCAGCTCAAAAAGCGGGAGCTCATATTAACAATACCTGCGGCGGAGCTGGTACTTGCGGAAAATGCAAGGTTATTGTGAAAAAAGGAAGAGTTCGGGCAATGCCCAGTTTTTTGCTTACTAACGAGGAGATTAAAAAAGATTATGTGCTTGCTTGTCAGGCCAGGGTTTTGGGCGATGTTGAATTGGAAATTCCCAAGGAGTCAATGCTTGGGGATATCCAGATTTTGACCGCTACTATGCCGAAAAGGGATATATTTAAGTATGGGAAAATTGAACAAGAAACAGTCGCCGCTAAGCATTTGAAAGAACCTCTTTTGCGTGAGCCATTGGTTAAAAAGGTTTATTTAAAATTACCTTATCCCACGCCTCAGGATAATTTGAGTGATTTGGAAAGACTTTTAAGAGAAATAAAATCGAAGCAAAACATAGCCCATCTTGAGATAAGGTTATCTGTAACCAGAACGCTTGCCAGCATTATAAGAGAAAAGAATTGGGAGATTACGGTAACATTGGCAAAAAGAGATAATTTTTATGAAATAATTCAAATTGAACCGGGAGATACTTCTAATCACAATTATGCGTTGGCCATTGATGTAGGGACAACTACGGTAGTTGCCCAGTTGATCGATCTGTCCAGAAGTGAAATTATAGATACTGTGGGAGATTACAATCGGCAGACTGCTTTTGGTGAAGATGTCATATCTCGAATAATTTACGCGTGCGAGCAGAATGGTTTGGAGGATTTATGTAGGGTAGTGGTTAAGAATATCAACGATTTAATAAAGGAAATTTCCGAAAGAATAGATTTTGATCAATCGGATATTACATCACTTTTATTCTCCGGGAACACTACTATGGCCCATCTTTTGTTTAAACTTGAACCATGCCATATCCGTAGAGATCCGTATATTCCGGTCGCAACATTTTATCCCAATGTTACTGCAAAGGAAATAGATATTGAGATTAATCCTGAAGCGCCGATATACTGTATGCCGGGGGTTTCAAGTTATGTTGGCGGAGATATTACAGCAGGAGTTCTTTCCTGCGGAATGAATGAAAAAGAAGAGATTTCAATGCTTATAGATATTGGCACAAACGGTGAAATAGCTTTAGGCAATAAGGAGTGGCTGGTTTGCTGCTCTGCTTCTGCTGGGCCCGCTTTCGAAGGATGTGGTATTAAATTCGGGATGCGGGCGACGAAAGGAGCAATTCAGAGAATAAAAATAACTTCAGAATATGGTATTGAATATTCCGCTATCGGAGACCTTAAGCCAAGCGGAATATGCGGCTCAGGATTAATAGATTGTTTGGCTGAAATGTTAAAAAATAGAGTCATAAACAGGTCGGGGAAAATCCAGGAAAACGCGAGAAATCTAAGATTAAGAAAAACAAACGAAGGCATGGAATTCATATTGGTTTATAAGAATGAAACAGGCATAGATTCCGATATTACGATAAGCGACAGCGATATTGCTAATCTAATAAGATCTAAAGCCGCTGTTTATGCCGGCGCGTCTATACTTATACGACATATGGGATTAACTTTTGACAATATAGATAAACTTTATGTCGCGGGAGGATTCGGTAATTTTCTTGATGTGAAAAAGTCTATTTTTATTGGTTTATTGCCTGACTTGCCCATTGATAAATTTGAGTTTGTAGGAAATAGTTCTTTATCCGGCGCACGGCAATCGCTTTTATCCATCGAAGATTTTTTTAATGCCAAAGCCATCGCGCAAAAAATGACTTACATAGAACTAAGTATTGAACCGTCGTTTATGGATGAGTATGCTGGTGCCTTATTTTTGCCTCATACGCATGCCGAATTATTTCCCTCGGTAATAAATAGTTTGGCAAAAAATGTGTAAAATTATGTAAAAGGAAAGGAAGGTGGCAAGAAATGGAAATAAAAGTTAATGATAAAAATTTTAAACAGGAAGTACTGGAATCAGACTTACCTGTTCTGGTAGATTTTTGGGCTACATGGTGCGGTCCTTGCCTTATGGTTGCTCCGGTAGTTGAACAAATTGCTAAGAAGTACAAGGGTAAACTAAAAGTGTGCAAGCTAAACGTAGACGAATCCCCCGAAACAGCTTCTGACTACAGCATTATGAGTATACCGACATTAGCGATTTTCAAAAAGGGGAAAGTGGCAGATAAGTTCATAGGCGCGCTTCCCAAGGAAGAACTTGAAGCCGCGATTAAGCCTCATATCTGATAGATTAAATATTGAAGATATATTAGGACTGATTTTAAACAAGCTGATAGAGCAAGAAAGATATTGGAATGCGTTTGATATAGGGGTTTCTATTTTTGCTGCATAATTCAGTCTCAATGAAGAAGGAGAGAAAATGAAGCTTGATGAAATTACTATATCAAAGGCGATCATAGAATCATATAAAGAGAAGCTTATTGGCGCTCTCGATGTGGATGTCGCGATAGTCGGGGGAGGTCCCGCGGGTATGGCGGCGGCATATTACCTCGCCAAAGGGAAGAAAAAGGTTGCTCTGTTCGAAAGGAAGCTTTCGATCGGCGGAGGTATGTGGGGTGGTGGGATAATGTTTAATGAAATAGTGGTGCAAGAGAAGGCTAAAGAGTTACTCGATGAGCTCGATGTTAAGACGCGTCGTTATAGCGAGGGCTATTATCTTGCCGATTCTATCGAGGCCGTCTCCACTATATGCTCGAAAGCCGTTAAGGCCGGAGCAAAGATATTTAATCTGATAAGCTGTGAAGATGTGATGGTAAGAGAAAAGCGTGTCTGTGGCCTTGTCCTGAACTGGACAGCGGTAGAGATGGCGAAACTTCATGTGGATCCTATTACTATGAGAGCGAAATTTGTTATTGATGCTACGGGCCATGCCGCCGAAGTTGTTCATATAGTTGAGAAGAAGTCGGGCATAAGACTGAAGACAAAGACCGGGAAATGCCTTGGTGAGGGATCTATGTGGGCAGATGTGGCTGAGGAGACGATAGTTAAGAATTCAAAAGAGGTCTGCCCTGGGCTTTACACATGCGGTATGTGCGCGAATGCTGTTTTTGGAGGGCCTCGTATGGGACCGATATTCGGCGGTATGTTATTATCGGGCAAGAAAATTGCCAAAGATATATACAAACGATTATAAGCCACAGTAAACGAACGAACCTGTAATTAAAACAAAAACGCTTGACAAAAATAGTCGTATAGTGTATATTTGATAATGGAAACCATTACCATTAAGGAGACGGCTGATATGCCAAGAGGAAACGGTGCAGGATCCGGTATACTACAGGCTTACAAGGAAAGATGATGAATGCTAAAAAAATTGAAAAAGCGGTGCGTGATATTCTTATAGCCGTCGGCGAGGATCCGAAGAGAAAAGATATAA
>CAYSSS010000075.1:0-7400 GCA_964433975.1 uncultured Planctomycetia bacterium | reverse complement strand
GGAACTCCGACTTCTGAAATCCCGGCGGAAGCTTCTGCCGTATCGTCTGCTCTATCACGCGCGGACCGGTAAATCCTATCAGCGCTTTAGGCTCGGCTATTATGAGATCCCCTAATGACGCGAAGCTGGCCATGATACCGGCCATGGTGGGATTTGTCAATATGGATAAAAACAGGCATCCGGCTTTATTGTGCCTGCTCAATGCCGCCGAGGTCTTTGCCATCTGCATCAGCGAGTATAGCCCTTCGTACATGCGCGCACCACCGCCCGAACCTGAAATTATTATCAACGGGTATTTTGTCTCTGTGGAACGCTCTATCGCCCGTGTAAGCTTCTCCCCCACTACGGAGCCCATCGAACCCATAATAAAACGCGAATCGGTAACGCCGAGAACTACTTTGCGCCCGTTTATGGCGCCCTCGCCCGTGACGACGGCGTCCTTCATGCCCGTAATCTCCTGATCCTTCTTAAGTTTTTCTTTATACGTCTTGGGCCCTTCGAATGATATGGGATCCAGCGATACCATATCGGGATCCATCTCTTTAAAGCTTCCTTCGTCAAGAGTGGCCTTCACCCTCGCGTTGGCATTGAGGGTAAAATGAAAGCTGCACTTGGGGCATACGCGCATATTCTCATCGAGCTTCTTGTTATATATGAGCTCTTTGCAATCATCGCAGCGCGTCCAGAGGTCGCTTGGTATTTCTCCGCGCCTCTTGGCTACTTTAACTACCGTATACTTGGGTTTTTTGTGGAATAGTGGCATCGTCGGCTACTTTTTCAAAAGCTCCTTGGCTTTGTCGACCGCCGTTGCGGCGTCCTTGGCGTAACTGTCCGCGCCGATCGAATCGGCAAACGCTTGAGTGATCGGCGCTCCGCCCACGATTATCTTAACTTTATCACGAAGGCCCGATTCTTTCAATACTTTAATGGTATCCTTCATCGCTCCCATTGAAGTAGTGAGTAATGACGACATCGCCACGATATCGGGCGATCTTGTCTGCACTATCTCAATGAACTTGCCCGGAGGGACGTCGATGCCTAAGTCGACCACTTCGAAACACGCGCCTTTCAGCATCATGCTCACTATATTCTTACCTATATCATGGAGGTCACCCTTCACAGTGCCTATAACGACCCTGCCGACCGGCTTTATCCCGGATGCGGCAAAGAGTGGCTCGAGCACTGCTATGCCTGCGTGCATAGCTTTCGCGGCGATAAGGACCTCCGGGATGAATATCTCATTGGCCTTGAACTTTTCGCCGATCGCGTTCATGCTCTTTATAAGCCCGTCTTCAAGGATCTCTTTAACGCCCAAGCCCTTATCGAGCGCCTCTTTGGCCAGTTTCGCAACGGCGTTCCTGTCGCCCTTAGCGAGTGTAACCTGAATATTTTTAAAAATATCGTCCATAAAAATACTTCCCTCTGCTTGTCATTGCGAGGAGCGAACGAAGTGAGCGACGAAGCAATCTCTAAAAGCGGGATTGCTTCGGGCACTACAGTGCCCTCGCAATGACGTTGCTACATCTTCCTGATCACGAGCCCCGAAAGCGGCTTGGGATAAAAATATGTCGCCTTCCTCGGCATCTTCTCGCCGCGAGAGGCTACTCTCTTAACCTGTGTAACTTTTGTGGGATTCAAAAAGAACGCTATCTCAAACCCGCCTTTATCGATGCCCTTAAAAGCCTCGCCCGGGTCTTTGACAAACTCTATATTATCATCTTCGTCGCTTATTCCCAGGACATGTTTAAGTATGAATAGGTGCAGTATCGAAACATCAAGACTCTTCCAATCCGTGGAACCGGGACCCATGAAAGTCTTGGTCTTCTTGAAATCCTTGAGCTTCAGCGCATAGTAGCCGCCCTGCCCCTGTACCAGTCGCCGCTTCGCGGTTCCGGTGCAGGGTGCAGCTATGTACATCCCGAAGGCGTGGCTCGCCCTTAATTCACCCAGCCTGGCAAGCAGTCTCTTGGGACTCGACAACTTCTCCACTTTGAAGTACCTTCCTAATTTTTCTACTATATTCTCTTTGCTTAAGCCGCCCGCGTCTTTTATAAGCCTGTGAGTTGGCATGATCAGGAGTGACTTCTCCTCAAGCTCCACGAAATACGCCATAAATAGCTTTGCGTTATCTATTAGGTCTTGCGGCGCTCCCTTTTCAATAAGTTCGCGCGCGTAATTTTTCGATGTTTCATAACGATGATGCCCGTCCGCTATAAAGATATTCTTCCTGCCCATTACGGCTTCTATTCTATTTATCGCGTCCTTATCAGTGAAAGCCCAAACCTTGTGCCTGACGCTATCGATACTTACGTCAATAAAAGGTTTCGTCTTTTTGGAAAAATCTTTTAGTATCTTATTGACCTTATGCTTGGCATCTTCGTAAAGCATGAATATCGGGCTCAAGTTAGCCTTGACGGCGCGCATGAGATGAAGCCTGTCCTCTTTTGGCGCCTTCAACGTCTTCTCGTGTGGCAATACTTTCTTATCCCCGAGGTCGAGCTCCATGAGGCTTATGAAACCTATTCTGTTAATTTTTTTGCCGTCATACGTGTAAGTTTGGGTATAGATATAAATGGCAGGAATGCTCTCTTCCTTCAGGATATCTCTTCTTAGCCAGGATTCGAAATCTGTCGCGGCGCGCGTATAGCGGTTATCGGCATCTGTGTCGCCGTTCTTTGTTTTGCCCAGGATAAGCCTCACAACGTTATTCTCATGGAGGCTGTATAGCTCGTCCTGCATATCGGGCGGGATTATATCATAAGGGGGCGCGACCACCTTGGATATATTCTTTATCTTCCCGGTATTGTAGACTACGGCTTTAAACGGTCTTATCGATGGCACGGTCACCTTTCTCCTTATGCATGAATAACATTGACCCTAATAGAGAGCCTATTATATCAGAAAATATGTCAAAAATCTCTGGAGATCTTCCCGGAACGAAGCGCTGGTGGAATTCATCGAGGACGCCGTATATGGAAGCTATAAGGACTGATAGTAAAAGGACGAGTTTAAAATTAGCTTTGTCGCAGGTGTTAACGAATGCTCTGGTTAAAAGAACTCCCAGGATGAAATATCCCACAAAATGAAATACTTTGTCTATATTCGGGATCTCTATCTTTGGTATATTCTCTCCCGGGATAGAGGAAGAATAATAGATGAGCGCCATCCAGAACGCTACCGGCGTCCAGAACCATAGAATGAGACCGGCTTTTTTAATCACTTTTTGATTTTTTTGAAGGGCAGTTTTTACAATCGGATGGGCATGAAGGCTTGGGGCTGGAGTCTTTACCCGATTTTTTCTTATAATCGGTCTCGTAAAAACCGGTGCCCTTGAATATTACGCCGCTGCCGCCGCCTATCAGGCGATGGGTTTTGCCGCCGCACTTCGGGCACTTATACGTCTTGGTATCCGTCATGCTGTGAAATATATCGAAATGTTTTTTGCATTTATCGCATTCATACTCGTATGTCGGCATCTCTTGCTCCTATTTAAAAAGCCTTTTCATCTTTTCCATAAATGTTTGCGCAAGAGGACCTGGGTTACGCTCGGAAGCCTTTGCGAGCTCTTTCAAAAGCCTCTTCTGGTCTACGGTAGGATTGGACGGCACATCTATCTGGACCTTCACCAGCTGATCCCCCCTGCCGTAGTCATGCAGATGGGCTATCCCCTTATTCCTTAACCTGAATGACTTGCCGCCTTGAGTCCCGGCGGGTATCTTCAGTTTTATCTTGCCTTCCAGGGTCGGTGCCTCCACCTCTCCGCCTAAAGTCGCGGTCACGAAATCTACCGGGACCTCACAATATATGTCGGCTCCGTGGCGTTCGAATATCTCGTGCGCCCGAACGTGTATAACAAGATAAAGGTCTCCGCGCCGTCCGCCCTTCTCGCCCGCCTCGCCTTCGCCATGCACCCTCAGGCGCGACCCGGTATCGACCCCGGCAGGTATCTTGACCTTTATATTTCTCTTTGCCTTAACTCTTCCACGGCCGCCGCAGGATACGCACGGGGTCTTTATAATCGTCCCCTCGCCGCCGCATCTGTCGCAGGCTCTTACCACGTTAAAGAATCCGCTGGATGAACTTACCTGTCCGCGCCCGCCGCAGGACGAGCAGCGCTCTTTCTTCGAGCCGGGCTTGGCACCCGTGCCGCCGCATGATTCACATGCTTCGTAGCGCGGGATGACAATCGTCTTCTCAGTGCCGAATGCCGCGTCGTCAAAGCTTATCTCTATCCTGTACTCAAGATCCGATCCGCGCCTGGCACCGCCCCGCCTCTGTCCCGAGCCGCCGAACGAACCGCCGTATACATTACCGCCTATACCGAACGACCTGAAGAGATCGCTGATATCGACTTCGCCGAATATATCCTTGAGATCGTCGAAATGGTGAAAGTCCTGCCATTCAAAACCGCCCTGCTTAAAGGAGTTATCAACTCCCGAATGGCCGTACTGGTCGTAGGTGGCCTTCTTCTGGGGGTCGATGAGGACCTCGTAGGCCTCCGACATCTCCTTGAACTTCTCTTCGGCTTCCTTCTTCTTATCAGGGCTCACCCTGTCCGGATGATATTTGAGCGCGAGATTCCGGTAGGCCTTCTTTATCTCATCGGCCGTGGCACTCTTCGCTATACCGAGGATCTCGTAATAATCTCTCTTAGTGGTCATTACTATCTTTCATATTCATCAAGAATTCTTCCTAACAGCGTAGGTGAAATGCGAGAAGTACTGCCGCCAAGAGGCGTCCGTAGATCCAAACTGATTTGTTCCGGCAAAATAATCTACCATCGATTCCCGTATACGCGCGATCTCTTTTAGCCGCGCAAAGCCCGAAACAGTTTCCAGCGTCAAATCCACCAACTCGAGGGCGCGCTCGAAAGCTCTCTGGCTATAGGCAACGTTATTCTTTGCGCGCCAAGTTAGCGCGCGCTCAACCTCACTGCCTATATTGGCCAACTGCTCGCAAAATGATAAACTTTTCCATCGTCCGGCCGCAAGCTCTTTATGCTGATAAGTCATCTCTTTACCTTTTTTGTAACTATCCCGATGATCTTAGAGCGCAAGGCCTTATCTTCAACGCCGCGGCTCCTATTGCCCTGGCTCGGCCGCAGATTTATCATCGAATCGAATTCAACAAACTCGTCCTGGCCTAGCTCAGGATAAATATTTATCCCCCATAGACTCTTCTGTTTTGATCCATTATCAAGAAGAAGCGCCTCGAGATCTGAATGCAATTCGGCATCGACCGCAAGTACGTCTTTCTCAACATCGACAACCGCCTTAACCATGTCACCGAACAATTTCGCGGCCATTTCCTTTATCTCATCAATCGTTATCGTTTCGGTTACTATTTTCATATGATTAACGTTAAAGTGCAAGGTCGACCCCCAAAAAAGCGCCTGACCCCTACTATTCGTCAGAATTTTTCCACAGCAAATTGGTATGCTTAATCATGCATGTCCGAATACAATCTTTTGTGTCGACGGAGTATCTATTCTGAGATTCGGTTTTGCGTATTCGTCATTGCGAGGGCGCGAAGCGCCCGAAGCAATCTCAAAAGCGGGATTGCTTCGGCCCTTCGGGCCTCGTAATGACGGTAATTTGGACAACTATGATGCTTAATCCAATTTGCGGCAAGCGGAAGCAACACCCCAAAAGTTCCGCCTGTCACTGATGCGAAAAAATTTTATTTCTTCTTGTCGTCGTCTTCGGTTGTATATTCGGCGTCTATTACGTCGTCGTTCTTTTTGGGCTCTTCGCCGCCTTCCGGCTGCCCTTCGGGCGCGCCCTGCGGGCCGGCCTGGCCTTTTTGAGCTCCGGCGGTCTTCTTGTATATCTCTTCCGCCAGCTTATGAGATACTTTGGTAAGCTCTTCGGTGCCGCGTTTTATGCTGTCTATATTCTTATCCTTCATCGCCTGCTTAAGGTCGTTGATCCTGCTCTCGATATCGGCGCGCTCGCTCTGGCCCACCTTCTCACCGAACTCTTTCAAAGATTTTTCGGTAGCGTAAACCAAAGTATCGGCCTGGTTCAGCACGTTCACCTCTTCCTTCTTCTTCTCGTCTTCCTGGGCGAACTTTTCGGCCTCTTTTACGAATTTATCTATCTCCTCTTTGGAGAGCTTCTTAGGTGCGGATATCTTTATCGACTGCTCCTTGCCGGTACCGAGATCCTTTGCGTTGACATGCACGATACCATTAGCGTCTATGTCAAATGTGACCTCTACCTGCGGAACTCCGCGCGGAGCCGGTGGGATACCTATAAGGTCGAACCTTCCCAGCTCGACATTGCCTTCCGCCATCTTGCGCTCACCCTGCAATACTCGCACAGTTACCGCGGTCTGGTTATCCGCCGCGGTCGAGAAGATCTGGCTCTTCTTAGTGGGCACGGTCGTATTCCTCTCGATAAGACGGGTGCAGACCCCTCCGAGAGTCTCGATACCCAAAGAGAGCGGCGTAACATCGAGAAGCAGAACGTCCTTCGTCTCGCCCATCATGATTGAGGCCTGTATGGCGGCCCCTAAAGCCACGCACTCCATAGGATCGACGCCGCGCTCGATCTTCTTGCCTACGTAATCCTCCACGAACTTCTGGACTATCGGCATCCTCGTGGGCCCGCCGACTAAAATTATCTTATCTATATTCTTCGCCGTCAATTTGGCGTCGGAGAGAGCGCGCTCTATCGGGCCGCGGCATTTCTCGATTATCGGGGATACCAGCTCCTCTAACTTGGCCCTGTTCAATGTCATCGTGAGATGTTTCGGTCCGGTCTGGTCCGCGGTGATGAAGGGCAGGTTTATGTCTGTGGTGATAGTGCTCGAGAGCTCTACCTTGGCCTTCTCCGCGGCTTCCCGGACGCGCTGCATGGCCATCTTGTCGTTCTTCAGGTCTATCCCGGTCTCTTTCTTGAACTCCTTCACTATATAGTCTACCATCGCATTATCCATATCCGTACCGCCAAGCTGCGTATCTCCCGAGGTCGATATGACCTCGAACGTCGCGGCCTTGTGCTCATCATCCCAACCCATCTCCAGCGTAGTTACGTCGAGCGTTCCGCCGCCAAAATCGAAGACCATTATCTTCTGCTCTTTGCCCGCTTTATCGAGTCCGTACGCAAGACACGCGGCTGTGGGTTCGTTGATTATTCTCAAGACCTTCAAACCGGCTATCTCGCCGGCATCTTTGGTCGCCTGTCTCTGGTTGTCATTGAAGTACGCCGGACACGTGATAACGGCTTCGCTGATCTTGTCGCCAAGATAATTCTCCGCATCCTGTTTTATCTTCGCCAGTATGAAGGCCGATATCTGCTGCGGCGTATACTCTTTGCCGTATATTTTGTATTTGAAATCCGTCCCCATCTTGCGCTTCGCGGCGAAGACCGTGCCTTCGGGATTTATCGAAGCCTGCC
>CAYSSS010000074.1:0-7585 GCA_964433975.1 uncultured Planctomycetia bacterium | reverse complement strand
ATACTGCACTCGCTTAAGCTACTCGACTTATTCTCTTTACCTATATGTATGGTCAGCCTGTCGTCATCGGGTGAATCGCAAAGGACCTTCAATATACTTACCCGGTCCTCCAGGCACTTGAAGAGATTGTGAAGCTTTGAGATATCCTGGAATTCCGGCTGCTCCATCAGATGGCTTGCGCCGTCGAGATAGAGCTTCTCTACGCCCGGCCTGCCCGACTGCTTGCTATGGCCATCGAGGCAGGCGGGCACCATAGTCACGCCGACATAGTTGGTGAGGCTGGATATCAGATGGGAGGTCTTCTCAAGGACATCCCCAAGGTTCTGCACCCTCTGGTGGTACTGAGCCTCCACCATCTTTACAACTTTTTCGTTAAGATTCTTCCTGTGCATAAGGGCCGTTATGTAGTAACGGTATCCTTTATCGGTGGGTACCCTTCCGGCTGAGGTATGGGGATGCGTTATATAGCCCTCATCCTCGAGATCGCTCATGACGTTGCGTATCGTGGCGCTCGAAAGGCCGAGCTTTCTCGAGATCGCTCTCGAGCCCACCGGCTCGGCCGACTCGATATACCGGTCGATGATCATCTCCAGGATCTGCTCTCTTCGCTTATTCGGGTTCACCCTCAACCTTCCTTCGTCCCCGCACCCCTTTTAAGAATGTGCGGGACTATACAAGAATTAGCACTCTTTAATTTAGAGTGCTAATACGTAGTCTACCACAAATGGCGTTTTTGTCAAGTAATTTGGGGATTTGTTCTTATACTTGTTATGCCCGCTATGAGGCTCTCAAATCCCTCTCTCTTTAAGGCGGATATCGGGATGGGATTGATGAACAATGGCTGTACTTTATCGATAAAGGACCTGTCCGATACTTTATCTATCTTATTGAGCGCCGTGATCACCGGTTTGCCTTTGGCGCCTATCTCATCCAGCACCCTGTATACAGAGCCCGACTGCTCTTTCGCCTTCGGGTGGCTTATATCTACCACGTGCAGAAGCATATCGGCCTGCGACACCTCCTCCAGCGTCGCTTTGAAAGCCTCGATCAGGTTGTGCGGCAGCCTGTCGATGAAGCCCACGGTATCGATAAATAGTATCTCGCGCCTGCCCGGCAGCACGAATCTGCGCACCGTAGGGTCGAGCGTCGAAAATAGCTTGTCCTGCACAACCACGCTCGAAGACGTCAATGCGTTGATAAGGGTCGACTTGCCTGAATTTGTATACCCCACTATCGCTATGGCCGGCAGGGAGTTTCTCGTCCTTCTCTTGCGCATCATACCGCGCCGCCTGCTTAAGCCCTCGAGCTCTCTCTTTAAACGCGACATTCGGGAGTTTATTCTGCGCCTGTCCACCTCGAGCTTCTGCTCGCCCGGGCCGCTCGTCCCGATACCCCCTCCGGGGCGCGACATCTCCACGCCTTTGCCGGTAAGCCTGGGAAGCAAATATAACAACCTGGCCAGCTCTACCTGCAGCTTGCCTTCATTCGAATGCGCCCTGCGCGCGAATATATCGAGAATCAATTGTGTCCTGTCGATTATCTTGGCCTTTATGATCCTCTCGAGGTTCTTCTCCTGGCTTCCCGTGAGCTCATTATTGAATATTACCGCATCCATCTTCTCTTCGGCGCAAATTTTGGCTATCTCATCCACCTTGCCCGAACCTATGTAGTGCGCCGGGTCTATCCTGTCCCTGTTGACTATCAGCTCTTTGATGACCAAGATACCGCACGATGCGGCAAGCTCTCTTAATTCATGAGAACGCTCCCCGGCCGTCCAATCTTCACGCCTGCCGAGATCCACAGTCACCGTTATTGCCCTATTCACTCTTTTCTGATCTCCTTCGTAATGCTGTCGAGGATGCGGCGGCCGCTCATCTTCTCCACGTCAAACCATCTGATCCTATGGTCCGCCCTAAACCAGGTAAGCTGCCTCTTGGCATAGCGTCGCGTATTCTGTTTCATCAAATCTTTAGCAATCTCCAGGTCGACCCCACCTTTTAAAAAGATCAGCACCTCTTTAAGGCCCAGCGCCGCTTTTGCGGTCGCGCTCAGCCTCTTCCCGGATAACCTCTTCACTTCACTAATAAGGCCTTCTCTGAACATACGATCGACCCTATCATTTATACCGGAATAAATATTTTCGCGGGATGAGGTGAGGCCGAAGATCTTGATCCTGTATCTATCGGCTATGCCTTTTGTCGTCTTCTTCAATTCCGTCATGGTGCGGCCGGTGGAGTGGCATATCTCAAGAGCCCTCACAACGCGCCTGACATTATTGGGGTGGATCGCGCCCGCCGAGCGAGGATCTATCTTTTCCAGTTTCCTGTAGAGGCGCGGATTGCCGTAACGGGAGGCGTAATCGAGCATCTCCTGCCTGAACTTCAGGTTGGCCTTAGGCGTGGGAAAGAGCCCATCCACAAGGCCTTTCATATAGAGGCCCGTGCCTCCCACTATGATAGGGATATTTTTACGCCCGATTATATCTTTGACAAGCGAGGCGGCTCTTCTTCTGAACGATCCGGCCGAGTACTCTTTTGCGGGGCTTAAAAATCTTATCAGGTGATAGCGGATTTTTTTTGTTTCGGACTTTCCGGGAGACTGGCTTAAGATATCCATCCCCTTGTAGACCTGCATCGAATCACAGGAGATGATCTCAGCCCCAATTTTGCGCGCCAGCTTCAACGCGAGGGCCGTCTTACCTATAGATGTGGGCCCGACTATGAAGAGAACTGTTTTCGAAGCTAATTGCATACCTTTGTACTATATCCGTCGGCTTTAAGTCTTCTCGCCTCGGCCTCGGCTTCTCTTCTGGCATTGAACCGCCCCACCTTGACTTTATAGAAAGTGGCGCCGTCTTTTATCTGGGAGGAGATGCTGCCGTCATATCCTTTGCGTTTCAACTTTTTTGTTAAGCCTTCGGCGTTATTTCTGCTCTTAAAATATCCCACCTGGACGTAAAAATAGCCCGGCGCAACAGATTCCGCCGGCGCGTCAGGCTTAAGGAGAGGCTTCATGGTGTCACCTGACATTACGGCCGGTGACGACCCGAGGTCTTTGGGTATCATCCTTGATTCGAAACTCAGCGGCGAACGGTCCTTAACTTTATCGAAATACTCCTTAGCCTTCTGTTCGGATCCGAGCTTGTGGTAAGCGCTGCCTATCTTGTAGTAAACTATTGATGCATTCTTGTGGTCCGGGAATTTGGAAATGGCATCGTTGTAGCTCGAGATCGATCCGGCGTACTTTCCTTCCAAAAAAAGGGCATCGCCTATACCTATGTAACCGTCGAAAGCCCTTTTGCCTTTAGGGTATCTATCGACCATATACTCGAATGTCTGGCGGGCCTCTCCGAACCTGGCAAGCTGCATCTGGCTCAAGCCTTTCAGATAGAAAAGCTCCTCTCTGCCGCGGGCCCCGGAATCTATCAGCTTGCTCGACTCTGAAATCACCCTGTCATACTTGCCCTGCAAAAAGATCTTCTCAACCTGCGACAGGCTTTGTATGGTTGCCCTCGCGTATGATATGCCGGTGAAGGTAATGGAGACAATCATCGCAATCAACGCTACATAAAGCACTCTACGACTCATACAACCCTTCCTCTCAATGCATGAGGTGTTACAGATTCTACTTTAACATAGACGATCCTGCCCGTCATATCCTTTGATCCGCTGAAGACAGCCACCTTATTCGTGGCGGTCCTGCCGGTAAAGACATTGGGATCTTTCCTGCTCTCGCCATCTACTAAAACATCAAAAGTCCTGCCTGTCAATAGTTCATTTCTCTTTAACGAGATATCGCGCTGGAGGTTGATGAGCGTATCGAGCCTGCTCTCCTTTTCCTTTTGAGTGACGTCATCTTTAAGAAGGTCTGATTTCGCGGGCGGTCGCGGTGAATACTTGAACATATAAGCCCCGTCAAACTCTATATCCTTCATTAATTTTACGGTCTTGTCAAAATCTCTCTTCTTTTCGGACGGGAAACCCACTATTATATCGGTAGTAATACTGCCCTCAGGCAGATACTTCCTGTATTCTTTCACGAGCGCCACATACTTCTTCGCCGTATAACCGCGGTTCATGAGTTTCAATATCCTGTCGGAACCGACCTGTAGAGGCAGGTGCAGATGCGCGCAGACTTTTTCAAGGTCGCGCATAGCCTTAAATAGCTCTGTCGATGCGTCCTTTGGGTGGCTCGTCATGAAACGGATGCGCTCGATCCCCCGGATCTTATCAAGCGTTTCGAGAAGATTCACGAAGCTCGTCGTTCGTGATTCGTCGTTCGTGACTCGTCCATATGAGTTAACATTCTGCCCCAGGAGCATGATCTCTTTGAACCCGCGCCCCGCAAGACTCTTCACCTCCCTGATTATATCTTTTGCGTCCCTGGACCTTTCTCTACCGCGCACATAAGGAACGATGCAGTAAGAACAGAAATTATTGCAACCCTCGCCTATTGAAACGTACGCCTTATACTTATCCTCTCTATGCGCCGGAAATATCTCGGGCCTCTTCTTGTCTATCTTATCGGTCGCGACTATCGTGCCTCTATGCTCCATAATATCTTTTATAATACCGGGAATATCGCCTTCGTTCCCGGGCCCGCAGGAAAAATCGAGGATCGGCAGCCTGTCGAGTATCTTACTCTTATAACTCTGGGCGGTACAGCCCATGAGACCTATGATGAGCGAGGGCTTCCTCTTCTTCAATAATTTAAGATCGGAAATATTGCTTATGAGCCTCTCTTCGGCGTGTTTTCTCACGGAACAGGAGTTGAATATTATTATATCCGCGACCTCTATCGAATTCGCGAGGGCGAACCCGCTCTCGAGCAGCTGCCCTGTGACAAACTCCGAATCGCGGAAGCTCATCTGGCAGCCAAAACTGCGAATATATACTTTATTCATAACAGATTGACTTTGTTAAAGTTATATTTATCGCCGAATCACGCAACCCAATAAATAATGAAAGCAGTATAATTCTAGACATGCTGAGCTTCCAAAATAAGAATCTAACAGAAACTACTTAAGTGTTCTGAAGCAAAACAACAAGAAGTAAAACACCAAGGCAAATCAAGACAATATTCTTGGATTTCATGCTGGCCTTCTTGATAATAAATTTCTATCCGAGTAACGAGTTAACAAAATCCCAGTTAATCAAATTTTTTATATATGCGTCAAGGTAGTCAGCTCTTTTATTCTGGTAATCTAAGTAATACGCATGCTCCCAAACATCAACGGTCAGTAACGGTTTTAGTCCTTGTGCAATCGGTGTATCTGCGTTTGAGGTTTTTATTACTTCTAATTTTCCTTCTTTAAGCACCAGCCAGACCCAACCGCTACCGAACTGGCTTAACGCAGCGCTCTTGAACTGCTCAAGAAACTTATCATGGCTTCCAAACACTGCATTAATCTTATCCCCTATTGCCCCCGACGACACACCACCTCCTTTAGGTTTCATGCATTGCCAGTAAAAAACATGGTTCCACACCTGAGCAGCATTATTGAATACTGTTGACTTTGAAACATCTTTCGCTGTTTTATTAATAATACTTTCAAGGGCCTCACTATCTAATGGCGTTTCTTTAATTAAGCTATTCAGTTTTTTAACATACCCGGCATGATGTTTGCCATAGTGAAATTCTAAGGTTTTAGCGCTTATGTACGGTTCCAGGGCCGCTTTATCATAAGGTAAATCGGGTAATTTAATAGGCACATCTTCCTCCTTTGTCCTGTGACTTTTATTTTATAAAATCAAAATATAACGCGATCAATATCGCCGCCGCGGATACTATAAATATAAAAAAATAGTTTATCCGCTCCTTCTCAGATTTCAAATTACACAATATCTCAGCGATTAGGCCATATTCTTCAGTAGAAAGAGGCTTCTTATTCTTTGCCTTTTCAATGAGATCTTCTTTATCAATAAGTTTCGCTAACATTCGGTTAGCGTTAAATTTATAAATAAAAAACAACAAGAAACCGCCAACTCCGATATACCAGGCAATCTTTCCGTATAGAGCATTAATATTCATTAAAACCGTTACAATACGAATTGCCACAGTTGCAATAAGTCCAATAATAAAGAATATCCATGAAATAAAAGAATCACCGCAATTTTTCTGCTGAGAACAATTTATACAAATTCTATCTTTCATCCTATGCCTTATAATAATGCTGTTCCTTTTTTAATCTAACTTTCTCGTTCATTCATAGCCACTTATCTTCCTTAATGTCATTAACAGCGTCTCTCGGTACTTACACCAACGGTCACCCAAATGTCTTTACAAAAACTTTCTTATTCATGAAGTTATCCATATAGTAGAGGACGTTTAAACGTCAGCTACTTGTCTGGTGATACGATATGCCAAGGCGATCGTGCATATCGCGATGAACGCTATGATGCTCCAGACATAAGTGAGACTGATCTTATCGGCCAAAACCTTGTATATCCCGGTCAACCTAAAGAGTACAAATATAATCGCGGATACCCATTTTATCGACTTCTGCGGGATATGTTTCCTCATGACTATACCCAATATTATGCCTGTCGCGTCGGCCACCACCATACCCAGGATCGTGCCCATGAGAACATTTAATATGCTTTTGTACTCAACTGCCAGGCTTATAGTGGCAAGCTGCGTCTTGTCTCCCATCTCGGCGAAAAAGAACGCTATCGCCACCGTAAGCACAGGTCCTAACTTTGACTCTTTGACTCCATCGCCAGCCAGCTTATCGCCGCGGATCGTCCATAAACCGAATATCACAAAAGATAAGGCCGCGACAAAAGATATTATATCTAAAGGAATGACCGCAGTCAGGGCGCGCCCGGCCATTACCGCGAGAGCGTGGTTCAGGAGAGTTGCGATGAAGACCGCAATCAGCACCTGGTATGCCTTATACTTCGAGGCGAACGCCATCGCGAGGAGCTGTGTCTTGTCCCCCATCTCGGCCAAAACTACGAAGATAAAAGATGCGGTGAACGCTACCAAGTGGGATCTCTACCTGTATTTCTTCCAGAGGCGGATCAACTTTTCCTTGTCGTCCTGCGCCAGGTCCCTGAAGTTGATGCCGATAATGAAGTACTTTTTATATCTGCCCTTGACCTGCTTAAACCATTTTATCGTGCCGTTGGCCCGGATGAGGTTCAAGTTCTCCTCGTCGGGTATAAGCATCTTCATCTGTATCTTGGATTCCTCGGGAAGGGGCTTTGAGCACATTATCTTTATCCCTTCCGGGGTAAAATCTATCCCCGACTCATCGTAATATTTGGGGTTCGATTTTATCTTATCGAAGCGTAGATGCCTGCCGTCCGAATCACAGGCCACGATATTTATCGCGAAGTACTTCTTTGCCCTGAGGTTTTTCCTTCTCTCCTTCATATTATTCCCCTATCAGATACTTTAAAGAGTTCAATACAGCCTGCAGGCTTATCGGCTTCTCTATAAAGCCCTCTATATCCAGCTCCGCTAAGTGTATCTCGGAGACATCCTGCGGGTGGCCCGTGATGATTATCACCGGGACGTTGCTCACTTTGCGTATTATCTTCAATACCTCCCTGCCGTCGATATCGGGCATCTTGAGGTCCAA
>CAYSSS010000073.1:0-7911 GCA_964433975.1 uncultured Planctomycetia bacterium | reverse complement strand
GTTCCTACGTTAACGTGAGGTTTACTTCTAACAAACGCTTCCTTTGCCATAAATATCTCCTTTATTTACCTAATTATATCTTTTTGCGCTGTTCGTTACCGCTATTTGCCTGTACTATCTTTTCCGCTATATTTTTAGGCACTTCCTGGAAGAAGGAAGGCTCCATAGTATAGGTTGCCCTGCCTTGCGAAAGGCTCCTTACGATGGTAGAATAACCGAACATTTCGCTCAGAGGCGCATGCCCCTTTACGACTTTAAGGTTTCCCCTGTCGCACATTTCTGATATACGCACTCTACGGGAACTCAGATCTCCGATTACGTCCCCGAGATAATTTTCGGGCGTCTCTACCTCGAGATTCATTATAGGCTCCAAAAGCACCGAGCCGCCGTTCTTCAAGCCTTCATTAAAACCGATCCTCGCGGCCATCTTGAAGGCTATGTCGGAAGAGTCAACTTCATGGAATGAGCCGTCAATGAGCGTCACCTCGATATCAGTGACGGGGTATCCCGCAAGAAATCCATTTAAAGCTGCGTCTATGACGCCTTCCTCTACGGATGATATATATTCCCTGGGTATGGCGCCCCCTATTATCTTGTTATTAAAGATTACGCCGGTTCCTTTTGCCCCCGGAGCCACGTCAAATACTACGTGCCCGTACTGACCGCGCCCACCCGACTGCTGTATAAATTTGCCGATGGCCCTTGAGCTCTTAGTGATCGTCTCTTTGTAAGCTACCTGAGGCTTATCAACATTCGCGGCAACGTTAAATTCGCGCAGCATCCTGTCTATGATGATCTCCAGGTGCAGCTCGCCCATTCCGCTTATGATGGTCTGACCGGTCTCTTTGTTGTACGTTACCTTAAAAGTGGGATCCTCCTCCACAAGCCTGTTCAAAGCCATCCCGAGCTTCTCTTCATCGGCTTTTGTCTTCGGCTCTATAGACATCGATATGACAGGTTCCGGGAAAGTTATGGCTCCGAGAACTATCGGGCTCTCTTCATCGCAGACAGTATCGCCCGTCTTTGTGTTCTTCAGGCCCACGACCGCCACAATATCCCCTGCGCCCGCCCAGTCGACTATCTCCTGCTTGTTCGCGTGCATCTTCAGCAATTTTCCTACGCGCTCCTTAATGTCCTTGCTGGAATTGAAGGCATACTCTCCCGACTTCAATATGCCGGAATAGACCCTCATGTAAGCCAGCTTTCCCACGAACGGATCCGCTTTTATTTTGAATATAAAACCGCTGAACTTCTCTTCGTCCGAAGGGTTACGCGTTATCTCCTCTTTTGTCTCGGGATCGATGCCTTTGACAGGAGGTATATCCACCGGTGACGGCATGTAATCGACTACTCCGTCCAAGAGCGGCTGTATGCCCCTGTTCTTGGCCGATGCACCGCAGAATACGGGAACTATCTTGCCGGTGACAGTGGCATGCCTGATGTGGCTGGCCAGTTCATGCGGATATATGCCTTGCTCGTTGATATATTTTTCCATTACTATCTCATGAGCCTCACCCAGGTTTTCAATGAGCTTGTGGCGGTACTCGCTAGCCAATGGTTTCAGCTCAGCGGGTATCTCCTGGATATCAAATGTGGAATTTTCATCCTCACCCTTATAAACAAGAGCTTTCATTGTAATCAGATCTATCACTCCGGAGAAATTAGACTCCGCGCCTATGGGCACCTGTACTATCAAAGGTTTCGCTCCGAGCCTTGTGCGTATCTGCTCAACGACCGAGAAGAAGTTGGCTCCCGTTCTGTCCATCTTATTCACAAAAGCCATCCTGGGAACCATGTATTTGTCCGCCTGTCTCCATACCGTTTCGGATTGAGGCTGAACCCCTCCGACCGCGCAGAATACGACGACCGCCCCGTCGAGCACTTTAAGGGACCTCTCCACCTCCACGGTGAAATCAACGTGCCCGGGTGTATCGATTATATTTATATTCTTATCCTTCCAGAAGCATGTCGTCGCCGCGCTCATTATGGTTATGCCACGCTCCTGCTCCTGTACCATGAAGTCCATGGAGGTCGTGCCGTCATCCACCTCGCCGATCTTATGTATTATACCTGTGTAATAGAGTATCCTCTCGGTAGTGGTCGTCTTACCGGCATCGATATGCGCGATTATACCTATATTACGCAGCTTCTCTATTCTCGTTAATTCTTTTTTTTCTGTCATTTTTATCGGTTTATCTATTATTAATGCTTCCATCATAACTACTCATGGTGTCACTCTGAACTATTAACTATTAACCATCAACTAATTTACCATCTGTAATGGGCGAACGCCTTGTTCGCCTCCGCCATCTTATGAGAATCTTCTCTCTTCTTTATGCTGCTTCCTTCGCCTTTATAAGCGTCGAGTATCTCATCGGACAATTTTATCTCCATGGGCTTGCCCTTCTTCACTCTCGCGAAGTTGCGTACCCACCTCATCGCTATCGATATGCCGCGCTCACTTCTAACCTCTATAGGTATCTGGTAGGTCGCGCCTCCTATGCGTCGGGGTTTGACCTCCAGGAGCGGCCTGGCGTTATCGAGCGCCTTCAGGAATACTTCCAGGGATCCCTTTCCGGTCTTCTGGGCCAATATGTCAAAACACCTGTAGACTATCCTTTCCGCCACGGCCTTCTTACCTCTCTCCATAACCATGTTGATGAACTTGGCGACCGTAACGTTCTTATATTTTGGATCCGGAATTATCTCTCTCTTTTCAGCTCTGCGTCTTCTCATGTCTTTTCCTTAACTTTTAGCCGCCTTAGCAGCGGGCGCTTTTGTTTCTTTCGGCCTCTTGGCTCCGTATTTTGAGCGCGACTTCTTCCTGTTAGCCACGCCGGCCGTATCAAGAACGCCTCTTACAATGTGATACCTTACCCCCGGAAGGTCTTTTACCTTCCCGCCTCTGACCAGGACTATAGAATGCTCCTGGAGATTATGCCCTTCTCCCGGTATATAGGAGGTGACCTCGATAGCATTTGTGAGCCTCACCCTGGCAACTTTTCTGAGTGCCGAGTTAGGTTTCTTGGGTGTCTGGGTCTTTACCTGCAGGCATACCCCGCGCCTCTGCGCGCATCCTTTGAGCGCAGGCGACTTGCTCTTCTTGGTGAACTTTACTCTTCCGAGCCTTATAAGCTGGTTTATCGTGGGCATAATTATTTCTTTTCTTCCTTCTTTTTCTCTTTTCCCGCCTTTGGCGGGATCTCGCTTTGGAGGGATTTATCTTCTTCAAAAACATGCTTTACCATATCTATGTTCCTGTGTATGTCAAAACCTGTTCCGGCCGGGATGAGATGGCCCATGATAACGTTCTCTTTCAATCCCCTCAAGTAGTCTATCTTGCCGTTGGCAGCGGCCTCTGTCAAGACCCTGGTCGTTTCCTGGAAGCTTGCGGCCGAGATGAAGCTCTCCGTGTTGAGAGAGGCCTTCGTTATGCCCAGAAGAACAGGCGTTGCGCTCGCGGGCTTGTCTTTCTTCTTAACGACCCTCTTGTTCTCATCCAGATATACATTCCTGTCGACCTGCTGACCCGAAAGGAATACCGTATCGCCGGGCTCCTCTATCCTGACCTTGCCCAGCATCTGTCTCACTATAACCTCAATATGTTTGTCGTTTATCTTTACACCCTGCAGCCTGTATACTTCCTGGACCTCATTAACGAGGTACTCCTGTAATTTCTTATCACCGGAGACCTTCAATATATCCTGAGGAACTACCGGCCCGTCTATGATCTGCTCGCCGGCCAATATCTTATCGCCCTTGTACACATTCAGATGCTTTCCGTGCGGTATAAGGTACTCTTTCTTCATTCCCGTAGATGAGGTCACGACGACCCTCTTCTGCCCCTTCTTGGATTCACCGAACTCCACTATGCCGTCTATTTCGCTTATTATCGCCGGATCTTTAGGGCGCCTTGCCTCAAAGAGCTCTGCAACCCTAGGGAGACCGCCGGTTATATCCTTAGTCTTCGTAACGACACGGGGAGTCTTCGCCAGTATGTCTCCTGCGGTAACTGAAGATTTGTCATGGACTATGATATGAGCGCCTGCCGGTATGGGATATATAGCTAAAACTTCGTCCTTTGAATCTATGACAAGTATCTGAGGGTGATAATCCCCTTTGTGTTCCACTATAACCCTGTTCTTGAGCCTGGTGGCGGGATCGAGCTCTTCCTTCATTGTTACGCCTTCTTTGATATCTTCAAACTTGAGCTTCCCCGAAACTTCTGTCAATATCGGCACCGTGTAGGGATCCCACTTCACGAATATCGTTCCCGCCTTAACTTTGTCGTCGTCTCCGGCGCGGATGAGTGAACCTTGAGGAAGCGTGTGCCTCTCAAGTTCTCTGCCATCACCATCATTGATGCTGATCTGACCGTTCCTGTTAAGTACGACGAACTCGCCCTCTTTCTTGGTCTTCACAACCCTTAAATTATGGTACTTTACAAATCCTTCATTCTTCGATTCTATATAAGACTGCTCGACTATCCTCGACGCCGTTCCTCCGATATGGAATGTTCTCATCGTAAGCTGGGTGCCGGGCTCACCGATAGACTGCGCGGCTATTATGCCGACCGCGGTGCCTAAGTCTACTACGCGGCCTGTCGCCAGGTCCCTTCCGTAACACTTCGCACAGACACCACGCTTGGCTTCGCATGTAAGAACGCTTCTGATCCTTATCTTCTCTATACCGACCTCTTCTATCTTTTTGGCCTTCTCTGCGGTTATCTCGCTTCCCGCCTCGACCAGCACGGTATCCGTAATAACGTCTACTATATTGTCCAGGGCGACTCTTCCTATTATTCTTTCCGAAAGCGAAACGACCACCTCATCACCCTCGATTATCGCGCTTATCAAGATACCGTTTACGGTATCGCAGTCATCTATGCTGATTATAACGTCCTGGGCCACGTCTACCAGGCGCCTCGTCATATATCCGGAATCCGCAGTCTTCAGCGCCGTATCCGCCAACCCTTTGCGAGCTCCGTGTGTCGAGATGAAGTATTCGAGAACCGTCAGTCCCTCTCTGAAGTTAGCGGTGATCGGCGTTTCGATGATCTCGCCGGAAGGCTTGGCCATCAAGCCTCTCATACCCGCCAGCTGCCTTATCTGGAGCTTTGAACCGCGGGCCCCTGAGTCGGCCATCATGAATACTGGATTAAAGAGATCGAGCTCCTGGAATATGAGGTCGGATACGTCATCCGTAGTATGGGTCCACAAGTCTATGATCTTGTTGTATCTCTCCCTGTCGGTTATGAGACCCTTCCTGTATTGATCGTCTATGTGGGCGACGTCCGTCTTTGTCCTGTCGAGATACTCCTGCTTCTTGCGCGGTATCTTCAGGTCGTCAATAGATATGGAAAGGCCGGCTTTCGTTGCTTCCTCGAAGCCGGCTTTTTTCAGGTCATCCAGGAGCTTTATTACGGCCTGGTGGCCCTTCACTTTATAACATTCGTTTATGACACCGCTAAGCTTGGACTTGCTCATTGTATCGTTAAAGAACTTTATGCCTTTAGGCAGATACTGGTTGAAGATTACTCTGCCTATCGTGGTATCTACCGATACGCCGTCTATCGAAACTTTTATCTTTGCATGGATCTCCACTTCGTCATCCTGATATGCTATGACAACCTCTTCGGGGGAAGAGAACGACATGCCCTCGCCCTTGGCGCCCGGCTTCTCCTTAGTAAGGTAGTAACAGCCCAATACTATATCCTGCGTAGGCGTCGTTATAGGCCTGCCGTCCGCCGGCGAAAATATGTTATTTGAAGACATCATCATCAACCGCGTTTCCATCTGGGCTTCCACAGAGAGAGGAACGTGCACCGCCATCTGGTCGCCATCGAAGTCGGCGTTGAAAGCCGTGCAGACAAGCGGATGAATACGTATCGCCTTACCTTCTATAAGAACCGGTTGGAAAGCCTGTATGCTCAAGCGGTGAAGTGTCGGAGCTCTGTTCAGCATAACCGGGTGTTCCTTTATGACTTCGTCAAGTATATCCCACACTTCCAGCTTGGCCTTCTCGACCATCTTCTTGGCGCTCTTTATACTATGAACAAATCCCTTTTCCCTCAGCTTCTTTATTATGAAAGGTTCGAAAAGCTCAAGAGCCATCTTCTTAGGCAATCCGCATTCGTTTAATTTCAGCTCCGGGCCTATGACGATAACGGACCTGCCGGAATAGTCTACGCGCTTACCCAGAAGGTTCTGCCTGAAACGGCCCTGCTTGCCCTTCAACATATCGCTCAATGATTTCAGCGGTCTGTTTCCAGGGCCCAGCACCGGGCGGCCGTGCCTTCCGTTATCGAATAACGCGTCAACCGCCTCCTGGAGCATCCTCTTTTCATTGCGTATGATGATCTCAGGCGCCTTTAACTCTATAAGCTTCTTCAATCTGTTATTCCTGTTTATGACCCTTCTGTAAAGGTCGTTGAGATCGCTTGTCGCGAACCTTCCACCATCCAGAGGAACGAGCGGCCTTAGATCAGGTGGTATTACCGGAAGAGTTGTCAGGATCATCCACTCAGGCTTGTTGCCGGAGGCCTTCAACATCTCTATTATCCTCAACATCTTCGTACTCTTCTTCTGGGTATTGTCGCTCTTTGAATCCTTTATCTCTCTCCTGATCTTGTCGGTCAGCTTATTCAGGTCGACGTCTTTCAAAAGATCTTTTATGGCCTCCGCGCCCATCTTGGCCGTAAACTTATTCCCGTATTTTTCCTTAAACTCTTTATATCTCTCTTCGGGCAGAAGCTCCGTCTTCTTTAACGGAGTATCGCCGGGATCCGTGACGACATACTCTTCGTAGTATAATACCTTCTCAAGCTCTCTCGAGGTCATACCTATCAATATGCCTATTCTGGAAGGAATGACCTTAAAGAACCATACATGCGACACCGGACAGGCAAGGTCGATATGGCCCATTCTCTCCCGGCGCACACTCGAACGGGTGACCTCTACTCCGCACCTGTCGCAGACTATCCCCTTGTGCTTTATTCTCTTGTATTTTCCGCAGTTACACTCATAGTCTTTGGTGGGGCCGAATATCCTCTCGCAGAAGAGGCCGTCTTTTTCGGGCTTCAGCGTCCTGTAGTTGATCGTCTCGGGTTTTCTAACTTCGCCCTTTGACCAGCTCTTTATGATCTCCGGTGACGCTATCTTGATACTTATAGCGTTAAACGGATTTACCTCGTCCATCACATGACCCAATACGTTCTTCAATTATTTTTTTTCCTTCTCAGCGTCAGGAGGCGTCTTTCTCTCCATCCTTATATCAAGGCCCAGACTCTGAAGCTCCTTCACCAGAACATTGAAAGATTCGGGCGTTCCGGGCTTCAAAGTATGTTCACCCTTTACTATGGACTCATAGATCTTCGTTCTTCCTAAAACATCGTCGCTCTTAACCGTCAATAGCTCCTGCAGGGTATATGCCGCGCCGTAAGCTTCGAGAGCCCAGACTTCCATCTCTCCGAATCTTTGCCCGCCGAACTGAGCCTTTCCCCCGAGCGGCTGTTGCGTGACGAGAGAGTACGGCCCTATGGAACGCGCGTGTATTTTGTCATCCACAAGATGGGCGAGTTTGAGCATATATATATAGCCGACCGTTACCTTCTGGTCAAAATTCCGGCCTGATAAACCGTCCCGCACGACTACCTTGCCTTCAAGCGGTATATTCGCCTTCTTCATCTCCTCTTTTATCTCGGCCTCCGTCGCGCCGTCGAATACCGGCGTCGATATATAATAGCCCAGCACCTTAGCCGCCCACCCGAGATGTGTCTCCAATATCTGGCCTACGTTCATACGGCTCGGGACTCCAAGGGGGTTAAGCACTATCTCGACCGGCGTCCCATCCTTCAGGAACGGCATATCTTCTTCCGGAAGTATCTTGGCTATAACGCCCTTGTTGCCGTGG
>CAYSSS010000072.1:0-7977 GCA_964433975.1 uncultured Planctomycetia bacterium | reverse complement strand
GGCTATACTTCCCGGCCATGATATCAACTTAAGTATCGAAAGCGCGGTCAGGGTCTTGCCCGAGCCGGACTCGCCGACTATGCCGAAGACCTTCCCTTTCTCAATATCGAAACTCACGTCATCAACGGCTGTGACAGTACCACCCGGCGTGTTGAAAACAACTTTTAAATTTTTAACTTCTAATATCTTCATTCTTTAAGCCTCGGCTCCGATATATCGCGCAGAGCCTCTCCCAGTATGTTATACGATAAGACCGTAAAGAGTATAAAGAGCCCCGGAAAGACCGTAAGCCACCAGGCAACCCCAAGCGTCGAACGACCATCCATAAGGATGTTGCCCCAGCTCGGAGTTGGAGGCTGCACGCCTATACCCAAAAAACTCAAAGCCGACTCCATTAATATGGCGCCGCCTATTCCAAGCGTCGCGCTCACAAGTACCGGCCCTATGGCGTTCGGTATAAGATGCCTCACTATTATCCGGCCGTCTTTCGCGCCCATCACCTTGGCCGCAGAGACAAAATCCCGCTCCTTCAATGTAAGAACCTGTGCCCTCACGAGCCTTGCTATACCCATCCATCCGGTGGCGCCTATTATCACCATGATATTGGTGATCGATGGCTCAAGTAAAGATATGACGGCCAATATCAGGAATATCGCGGGAAAACATAGCATGATATCGACGAACCTCATCAAAAAAAAGTCTATCTGCCCGCCGTAATATCCGGCTACGGCACCTATCAATACACCTATAAGCGAAGCTATTCCGACAGCTATGAAACCTATCGCAAGCGATATCCTGGCCCCGTAAACTATCCTGGAAAATATATCGCGCCCAAGCCTATCCGTCCCGAAGATATGCTCTCTTGAAGGCGCAGTAAGAATGGATCCTGGATCGGTTGCGGTAGGGTCATATCTGGTAATTATAGGCGCCAATATTGCGAATAAGACCATAGCCAGTATGAATAACAGAGCCGCAAAAGCACATCTATTTCTTATGAGCTCTTTCATGCTTCGACCTCTTCCCTTACCGCTCTTATCCTCGGATCGGCGTAAGAATAGGCTATATCCGCCAGGAAATTACCCAGCAACGTGAGTATAGCTCCTATCGAAAGCACTCCCATTATCACGGGATAATCACGCGCCATGACCGATTCATAAAATAACCTGCCCATCCCCGGTATAGCAAATATCGATTCAAATATTACGCTTCCACCGATCAGTGCCGGCACGGATAATCCCAGTATTGTTATTATAGGCAAGAGCGCGTTCTTTAAAGCGTGTTTATAGATCACGGACTTTTCATCCAGGCCCTTGGCGCGCGCCGTCCTTATATAGTCCTGGTGTATGATGCCTATCATTTCTGTGCGCATATACCGAGATATTATCGCGAGGCCCGCGAAGGTCGATATGGCTACGGGCAGGATGAGATGTCTGGCCACATCAAGTATTTTGCCGATTATATTAAAACTTTCAAAATCAAGGGACGCTATTCCCGAAACGGGCAGCCATCCCAAGTTTATACAGAATAGATTCATGAGTAGAAGCGCCAGCCAGAATTCCGGAGTTGAGAACCCTATGAATACAAATATGGTGGTAAGTCTGTCGAGCAGCTTCCCTCTCTTCACAGCGGATATTACACCCAGAGGTATACCTATACCTAAAGTCAGGAGGATGGCTAGAAAATTTATAAGTATAGTTATGGGAATACGTTCGGCGATCTTTTCCGAGACCGGTCTGTCGTCAAGATACGACCGGCCGAAATCGAATCTGGCGAACCTCTTCACCCACTCCACGTACTGGATATAAATTGGCTTGTCGAGCCCATAGAGCTTCTCGAGCCGCTGCCTGGCCTCAAATGACACCTTCGGATTCAGGCTCGTCTGCACGTCCGTAGGCTTGCCAGGCGCCAGATGGATCACGAAGAACGATATGAGCGTAATCCCGATAAGCGTCGGAATCAATCCCAGTATCCGTTTTGCTATGTATTTGATCATCTATTTCCTATAATTCCTCTAAATTTTTCGGGTCCTACCGCCTTCGCCAGGCAGGCATCGACCTTGCGGGGCGTTGCCTCAGCGGACATAAATTGGATTAGGCATACCAATTTATTCGGACAAAATTTGATGTCCGTCCAACCTGCCAGCAATTTAAACGATGGAGCAGTTTGTCCGGACTTTCTGTATTGCCATAAGGTATCAAATTTTGTAACGCCGCTTCGGCAACTACCCCGCGAGGTCTGCCTGCCATGAACAGCAGGCGAACCTTGCGAGGGATACGCCTGAAGCGGCGTTACGAAATTTTTACACATTGTGGCGGTATAGCAAAAAATTTAAATTCCTGGAAGAAGTTAAATTTTTGTAAAAATTTCGTCGAGCAAATTTACATGCCCAATGTAAATTTGCGTCCGCGGAAGGCGGCCCTCGCAAGGTTCGCCGTTCGCAACGAAAAAATCACTTATATCTCTGTTCTGACTTCGGCACGTACCACTTGATGAAGTTGTAGCCGATGCCGATGGGTGACGCTTCGACGCCTTTGAAGCGCGAATTCACTATCGGAAGCGCGTCGGCCGTATAGAGGAAGAGGTACGGCTGATCCTTGTATATAAGCTCGTGGATCTCGTGATAAATGGCGGCGCGTTTCGATTGATCGAAAGTGCGCCTGCCCTCCTCCAAAAGCTTATCAACGGTCTCGTTCTTATATCCTATAAAATTGAATTCGCCCTGGCCAGTCTTGGACGAATGCCATATATCATAGCAATCCGGATCACGCGATAGGAACCAGCCCATCAGCACCGCCTCGAAGCGCCTCTTCTCGATGAATTCATTTATCATGCTCGACCATTCGATAACGCGTATCTTCATTCTTATACCGACGGTCTTCAGCTGTTTCTGCATAAGCTCGGCGGTTCTTTGGCGTTCGGCGTTCCCCTGATTCACAAGGACGGTAAATTCAAACTCCTCTTTGCCCTTCTCCAGCCAGCCGTCGCCATCGGAGTCTATCCAGCCGGCTTCCTTTAAAAGTCTCTTTGCATCTTTAGGATCATAGGGCGCTGGCTTCACATCTCTATTATAAGACCATGAATCCAGTATGAATGGCCCCGTAACCATCCGGGCGAGCCCGAAAAAAACCGCGTCTATTATCTCTCTCCTATTCACCGCATAATTAATGGCTTGTCGCACTCTGATATCCTGAAATTTAGGATCCTTCAGATTATACCCCATATATGTATATCCAAAACTCGGATACTTGAATTTATTGTATCGGGCCTTGAAAAATTTATTATCCGTCTGTCTCATGAACTGCAAAGGCGTAAGATTCGACATGTCCACACCCCGGGTCTGGAGCTCCAAAAATACGGTCGCCTCATCCGGAATTATCCTGTATATATACCTGTCAATATAAGGGCGGGATTCGAAATAATCATGATTGGAAACGAGCTCTATCTTATCGCCCGTCTTCCAGGATTTGAATTTATAAGGCCCGGTGCCTACAGGCGCGCGGGAAAATTTTGTCTTATTAAGATCGACTTTACCCAATATATGTTCCGGCATGATCCACATTCCCCAGCTTGATAACGCCGGCGCGAACGGTTCCTTATAGATGATTTTTACGGTGTGATCGTCAATTATAATGAAGTCTTTTATACGCTCAAAATCACCGCTGTAAGGAGTTCTTACTTCGGGGTCGATAAGTTTACTATAGGTAAAATAAATGTCGCGAGCTGTAAACGGCGCTCCGTCATGCCAGCGCACGCCCTTTCTTAAATGAAATATTATCGTCTTACCCTCATCCTCGATATCCCAGCTTTCGGCAAGATCGCCCACCAGCTCTATATTCTTGTCATATTTGACCAGGCCGTTAAATACAAAGCCGCATATATCGCTCGAAGCGGAGTCGGAGGCCAAAATAGGAACGAGCGTACGCGCATCGCCGCTCGAGGCTACCACTATAGCGTCTCCGTAAGAAGGCTCTCTCGCCAAAAGAATATCGGCGAAAATCGGGTTGGTCATGAAAAAAAATACCGCTAACATCACTAGCGGTATTTTACTCTTCATGAAGATCTTTATATCAATATGCGTCAAGAGGTGATTCACCCGGCGTTTGAGGATATCCGCCGCTCGTGGTAAGAGGGGTCTGAAGGCCGCCCTTAGCGACAAGCGATCTGCCTCTATGGCTCGTCATAACGCCCAACAGCAGGCAGACGAGTATATACAGTACTGCTGAAACGGCCGTCGCCCGTTTTAAAAAGACGGATGACTTTGTCCCCAGGATCGTCTGAGTGGAGGACCCTCCAAAGGACTCGCTCAAACCTCCTCCGCGTCCGGCCTGGAGCAATATAACCGATATCAAAACGAGCGAAACAATTACGTGTATTGTGATAACGATCCCGTATAGCATCTTTTTACCTCTCTTATGCTCTTCGACTTTTCTCAGGGCATAAGACCCTGAGCCTGTCGAAGGGTCTTTCCTTTAAATTACAGACAGTTCTTAACCAGCCCTACAAATGAATCCGCTTTTAAACTTGCGCCCCCTACGAGCGCGCCATCCACATCTTCCTGAGAAATAAGCTCTTTTATATTTTCCGGCTTTACGCTTCCGCCGTACTGGATCCTTATCGACTTCGCTACTTCGTCACCATGCATCTGGGCCAACAAGGTCCTGATATATTTATGCGCCTCCTCGGCCTGCTCCTTCGTAGCGTTGACGCCTGTGCCTATCGCCCATACGGGTTCATAAGCTATAACCGTTCTCAGCATATCCTCTTGAGATATCCCGGAGAGCGAATTCACAACGTGGTCTTTAATAACATCGAACGTTCTTCCGCTCTTTCTGTCCTCTAATTTTTCACCCACACAGACTATAGGCTTTATCTTTTCTTTTAAGAGGCTTTTAAGCTTTTTGTTAACGGTCTCGTTGGTCTCGCCGAAGAACTGCCTTCTCTCGGAGTGACCTATTATGCAGTATTCGCAGCCCACGCTCTTAAGCATAGGGGCGGATACCTCGCCCGTAAAGGCGCCCTCCATCTCCCAGTAACAATCCTGCGCGCCGAGTTTTATATTGGTCTCCATCGTGATCTCATTCACATCGCTTAAAGATGTGAACGGCGGGCATATCACTATCTCCACCTCCTCGACATCGTACAATGAGCGTTTTATCGAGTTGGCGAGGTCTATCGATTCGCCTATATTCTTATTCATCTTCCAGTTGCCTGCTATTATTATTCTTCTTGGCATATCACTTATCCTGTAACGCGTCTATACCCGGCAGGCCGCGCCCTTCCAGATACTCAAGTGAAGCGCCTCCTCCGGTGGAAATATGCGTCATCTTATCTTCAACTTTAAATTTCAACATCGCCGCGGCGGTGTCTCCGCCTCCTATTATGGTGATGGCGCCTTTAAGACCTGCCAGGAACCTGGCAATATCTTCAGTGCCTTTAGCGAACTTATCCATCTCGAATACGCCCATGGGTCCGTTCCAGATTATAGTCCTGGCGTCTTTAAGCGTATCTTCAAATAGCTTTATGGTCTTGGGCCCTATATCGAGCCCCATCCAACCATCGGGTATATCTTCGCCGACTATCTTTGTATTAGCATTGGCGTCAAACTTATCCCCTATGACGTTATCGATCGGCAGTAGTATCGGTATATTCTTCTTCGCGGCCTTTTCAAGAGCGAGTTTCGCGGTATCAAAACCATCCTTATCCAATTTTGAAGTCCCTACGGTCTTCCCTTTAGCTTTCAGGAAAGTATACGCCATGCCGCCGCCTATGATCAGAGCGTCAACTTTATTCAAAAGGTTATCGATGACCTTTATCTTGTCTTTAACTTTCGCGCCGCCCAATATCGCTACGAATGGCCTCTTGGGATTATCTACGGTCTGGCCAAGATACCGGATCTCTTTCTCAAGCAGGAAACCGGCCACTGAAGGCAGATACTTCGTTACGCCTTCGGTCGAGGCGTGAGCCCTGTGTGCCGTTCCGAACGCGTCATTGACGAAGACGTCTCCCAGGCCCGCGAGTTCCTTGGCGAACGCAGGATCGTTCTTCTCCTCTTCGGCGTGGAACCTTAGGTTCTCCAACAGGACCACATCGCCCGGTTTCATCGCGGCTACGGTATTTTTTACGGCATCGCCTATGCAATCATCGGTCTTAGTGACCTTTTTGCCGAGTGAGCTCTCGAGCTTTTTGGCGACCGACGTAAGTCTCATCGACTCTACCACTTTACCGTCAGGTCTGCCGAGATGGCTCATGAGTATGACCTTGGCACCCTTGTCGATCGCGTACTTGATCGTAGGAAGCGCCGAACGCATCCTTATGTCATCGGTAATGTTCAATTTATCATCGAGAGGGACGTTGAAATCGACCCTCATCAGCACCCTTTTACCACCCAGTTCGACATCTTTAACAGTCTTCTTTGCCATTATTCTTTACAGACCCTTCTTTATAATATATTCGATCAGGTCGACTACCCTGGATGAATAGCCCCATTCGTTATCGTACCACGCCACTACCTTAACGAAGTTGCCGCCGAGCACTTTTGTGAGCTTGGAATCTACCGTTGAAGAGGCCGGAGAATGATTGAAATCAACGGATACCACATCTTCATCAGTATAGGCAAGTATGCCCTTCATCTTTCCATCCGCAAAGGTCTTCAGGGCCTTGTTGATATCCTCTGCGGTAGCGTCTTTCTTTAATAGACAGGTCAAGTCCACCATCGATACGTTCACTACCGGCACCCTTACTGCATAACCGTCCAGCTTGCCTTTGAGCTCAGGAATGACGAGCCCTATCGCTTTTGCGGCGCCCGTAGAAGTCGGGATCATCGATACCGCAGCGGCTCTGGCACGCCTCATATCGGAATGAGGCAGGTCCTGCACATGCTGATCGTTGGTATACGCGTGTATCGTGGTCATCAAGCCTTTTTCTATTCCCCATGTATCGTTCAATATCTTGGCGACCGGCCCCAGGCAGTTTGTCGTGCATGACGCGTTCGAGATAACATTATCTTTTTTGGGATCGTACTTATCCTCATTGACTCCCATGACTATGGTGATGTCCTCACCTTGCGCGGGAGCGGATATGATGACCTTCTTTGCACCGCCTTTTGTGATATGGTTAATGGCACCTTTGACCTCTTTGCCCTTCTTATTCACTCCGTCATTCTTTATGGTGAAGAGGCCGGTAGACTCAACTACTATCTCAACGCCGAGCGCTTTCCACGGTAATTCTGCCGGATCTCTCTTCGCCAGCACCTTTATCTCTTTACCATTCACTATTATTGAATCGGGCCCGGCCTTTACATCGCCGCCCGGGAAACGCCCGTGAACCGAATCATACTTCAATAGATGGGCCAATGATTTAGCGTCCGTTATGTCGTTCACGGCAACGAGCTCTATATTCTTGGAGTTACTTTCAAGGATCGCTCTTCCCACCATTCTTCCTATTCTGCCGAAACCGTTGATACCTATCTTTACCGCCATCGCCTGCATCCTCCTATTATTTTTTTACCTCTTCGAGTTTTACGCTCAAAAGATTCTTTGCCGCTATGTCCGGAGGGACCGGATTTATGTAGAAACCGCTCCCCCATTCAAAACCGGCGACTTTGACCAATTTTGGCATGATCTCTATATGCCAGTGATAATCCTCTCTCTCGTGTCCGTTGATCGGAGAGGTGTGAACGATAAAGTTGTATGCGGGATCGCCCAGATATTTCTTGATCCTTAAGAGCGAATCGCGTAGCGCTCTTGCGACACACGGCACGGTATCCCTGTCGAGGCTCGTGAGGTCCGAGGCGTGCTTCTTGGGCATTATCCATACTTCGTAAGGAAACCTTGAAACATACGGACAGAACGCTATCACCCTTTCGTCCTCGTATATTATGCGCTCCTTCTCGTCACGCTCTTCGTGTATCATATCGCAGAATACGCATCTCTCTTTATAGCCGTAGTACATGGCCGCGCCCTCAAGCTCCTCCTGCAC
>CAYSSS010000071.1:0-8063 GCA_964433975.1 uncultured Planctomycetia bacterium | reverse complement strand
ATAAGCTTGACGGCAGCGGAGCAACGAAAGCGTTTTGCGATCTTTCAATATTTGACAGCTTTGTCATAAAAGGCTTGAGAGTGGTTGAGGGAGAGAAGGGGCTATTCGTGAGCATGCCGCAGGAAGCGGGTAAGGACGGCAAGTGGTATAACACCGTAATACCGCTTAACAGGGAAGTGAAGGACGAGATAGAAAAGCTCGTCCTCGAAGCGTACGGAGGTTAAGTGTGATGGGCCGCGAGAGGAAGATGATAGGAGCTGCCGGAGAAAAAATGGCCTCAAGCTTTTTAAAAAAGCTGGGCTACAGGATCGTAGGATCCAATATCCGGACGCCGTTCGGTGAGATAGACATCGTCGCAAAGCATAAAAGTGTAATGGTCTTTGTCGAAGTGAAGTCCAGGTCCACCTCCTCTTTCGGCCCTCCGTACCTTTCGGTAACAAAGATGAAGCAAGCGCATATTGTAAGGAACGCTTTATCTTATCTTAAGATGCACAGGATCATAAATGCCTGTTGGCGCGTAGATATTGTTTCAGTTAAGCTTAGGTGTGATGGCAAGTTGGAATCTATAGAGTTAATTAAGAACGCCGTAGAGGATAATTATATATAAGTCTACTTCGCCATTCAACCTGAAAAAATCGGGTATGGCTTCGTAGGACTTTATAGACAATTCCTGCGAAGCCCAACCGGCTATTGACAATTGAAGGGCGAAGCAGAAAAGGAGAAGAGCGATGGTCTCAAGGATTTATTCAAGTTGCGTAGTCGGGATAGATGCGTATGAATTAACGGCCGAAGTCGATATAGGCTCAGGCCTACCCGGATTCAATATAGTGGGATTGCCGGATATGGCGATCAAGGAATCGCGTGACAGGATCAAAGCGGCGATAAAAAATTCCGGGTTCTCCTTTCCCTCCAAGAAGATAATAGTCAATTTAGCGCCCGCGGACATAAGGAAGGAAGGAGCGTCGTTTGATCTGCCTATAGCGCTGGCAATCCTTTCCACGGAAGATGTTATAGATTCGTCTCTATTGCAGCATCACCTCTTTCTGGGAGAGCTCTCTTTGGACGGCAGAGTGAAGCCCGTCCAGGGGATTCTCCCGATCGCCATGGCGCTGAAAGATATGGGGAAGAAATATTTGATCCTGCCTAAGGAGAACTCAAAAGAAGCGGCGGTGGTCGGCGGGATCGAGGTCTATCCGGTCGACACTTTAAAGGAGGCAGTAGATTTTTTAAATAAGAAGACCACGATAAAGAGAGAAGAGCTGAACATCGAAGCGGCGTTCCTTAGAAATTCAAGATACAAGATAGATTTTAGTGACGTCAAGGGCCAGGAGCACGTAAAGCGCGGCCTCGAAGTGGCCGCCGCGGGCAGTCACAATGTCCTCTTGATCGGCCCACCGGGATCGGGCAAGAGTATGCTCGCGAAGCGGCTCACCACCATACTATCGGAAATGACGCTTGATGAAGGGCTGGAGACCTCCCAGATCCATAGCGTGGCTGGGATCCTGCCGCCCAATAAAATCATAATAGGCACGCGCCCGTTTCGTTCGCCTCACCATACAATTTCCGATGCCGCTCTCCTGGGGGGAGGGACCAATCCCGTGCCGGGAGAGATAAGCCTAGCTCATAACGGAGTGCTCTTCATGGATGAGCTGCCCGAATTCAGAAGAAATGTCCTGGAGGTCTTGAGGCTGCCCATGGAAGACGGTTCTGTTACCGTGGCAAGGGTCGCGAATACCGTTACATACCCGGCGAAGTTTATGCTGATAGGCGCTATGAACCCCTGCCCGTGCGGCCACTTCACGGACCCCAAGAGAGAGTGCCACTGTTCGCCTTTCAAGATACAGAGCTATCTCTCTAAGATATCAGGGCCCCTCCTGGACAGAATAGACATACACCTCGAAGTCCCTCGGCTAAAATACGAGCACCTGACGGATAAGCGCCGTGGTGAGCCGTCTGAAGAGATCAGGAGGCGTGTCGACAAAGCCCGTGAGGTCCAGAAAGCCCGTTATAGAGATGACGGCATTATATTCAATGCCCACCTGGAGTCTAAGGAACTGGAGCGGCACTGCGTCTTGGACAAAGAGGCCCAGGAGCTCTTGAAACTCGCGATCCTGGAGCTCGGTATTTCTGCCCGGGCATACGACAAGATACTGAAAGTCTCGCGCACCATTGCGGACCTTGACGGCAAAGAGACTATCGAGGCCCACCACATCTCCGAAGCGATCTCATACCGCTCTCTCGACCGCAACCTGTGGGGTTAACAAAATACTCTAATCTGATTAATCTAATCAGATTAGATGGGGAGGTAACGTGAAATACTATAGAATAAAATGTCCCAACGCAGCGTACCATATCACTTCGCGATGCAACAACAAGGAGTTTCTTTTTAACAGAGACTGTGATTTCGTTCGATATTTAAAGACGCTCTCTCGTTGTAAAGAAAAGTACGATTTTTCTTTGCATGATTACACTATCATGCATAATCATGTGCATCTTCTGATTAGGGTTGCTGATTCAGGGGATGTTTCAAGAATTATGCAATCGATAAACAGACAATATGCAAGGTGGTACAATACTCATTATGAAAGAAAAGGACATTTTTGGGAGGGCAGGTTTGATAGTGTAATAGTTACAGATGATTCACAGTTGCTGGCTGTCATGCGCTATATAGACTATAACGCCGTTAGGGCAGGCCGATGTCAACATCCGGCTGACTGGAAATATTCTGGAACGCGTTTCTACCTTAACGGTGAGAAAAATTCATTAATTGATGCACCGGAAACCTATATTGCTCTCGGCCCAACAGACGAGTCTAGACAGAAAGCTTATGCTTCAATTTTTGCGCTATCCTTGTAATCAGATTACTTTAATCTGATTACTTTAATCTGATTACTTTAATCTGATTACTTTAATCTGATTACTTTAATCTGATTAGGTATGAGCTCTAAATAGATTGACCTCGTCGCTAGGGCGGTATATAATACCATGAAAAGGACAGGGTAATGACTGCTGAGCACGAAGAGAGCGATCTGATAAAGCAGAGACGAACGAAGCTGGAGGCCATAAGGGGCAAGGGCGTATTTGCCTATGGCGGAAAGTTTCAAACCACCTCTACAATAAAGGAACTCACCGATAATTTTGCCGAAGGAAAGACCGCCACTATTGCAGGCCGCCTCATGGCCTGCAGGGAGCATGGCAAGGCAAAGTTCTACGACCTAAAAGATTCTACCGGCAAGATACAATTGTACGTTAAAGCGGACATTGTGGGCCCGGATGCCTTTGAGATCTCGAATAATACCGATATCGGGGATTTCGTAGGCGTCTCCGGGGAAACGTTCAAGACCAGGACGAACGAGCCTTCGATAAAGGTAATGAGGTTCGAGATGCTCTCGAAGTCGATGAGGCCATTGCCCGAGAAATGGCACGGCTTAAAGGACGTTGAGACGAGATATCGCCAGCGTTATGTCGACCTCGTCATGAACGATGACGTCAAGAAGGTATTCGTTGCCAGATCCAACATAGTGAGCGAGATACGGCATTTTCTTGACGCTAAAGGTTTTCTTGAGGTCGAGACCCCGATGATGCAGTCCATACCGGGAGGCGCCGCGGGCAAGCCGTTCAAGACACACCACGAGGCTCTTGATATGGATCTATATTTGAGGATCGCGCCGGAGCTCTTCTTGAAGAGACTGTTGGTGGGCGGATTCGACAAAGTATACGAGATCAACAGGAACTTCAGGAACGAAGGCATATCCACGCGCCACAACCCTGAGTTTACGATGCTGGAAGTTTACGAAGCCTATTCCGACTGCGCGGGGATGATGAAGCTGACGGAAGATATGATCATGAATTTGGCCGAAAAGGTTCTTGGAAAGACGAGCTTCGAATATCAGGGTAAAACTATAGACCTTTCAAAATGGGAGAGGATATCATTCGCGGATCTCATGAAGGAGCAGTTCGGAATAGTCCCGGAAGAAAAGCAGGAAGAATGGGTAAAAAAATTAAAGAAGAAGGGCGTTGAGATCGAAGGTAAAGAGCTATCGCGTACCCAAGTGATAAATATCGTGGGCGAGTTGATCGAGCCAAAAGCGCATAACCATCCCGTCTTTGTAATCGACATGTTTAAAGAGATGTGCCCTCTTGCCAAGACGAAGAAGGACAATCCTCTTCTCACAGACCGCTTCGAGTTGTATATAGGTGGAATGGAGATAGCCAATGCGTATTCGGAGTTGAACGATCCCGCCGAGCAGAAGAACAGGTTCGAGGCGGATATAGCCGACCTCAAAGACAAGAAGAACAAGATAGACGAAGATTTCGTCCGCGCCCTCGAATACGGGATGCCCCCGGCCGGCGGATTAGGCATAGGTATAGACAGGCTCGTCATGATACTCACCAATTCTCCGTCAATAAGGGACGTCATACTATTTCCACAGTTGAAAAAAGAGAATATTTAAATGGGCTGGCAGCTCTTCGTCGCTCTCAGGTATCTCACCTCAAAACATAAAGAAAAATTCATCTCCATAATAAGCCTCATATCGGTACTCGGCGTCACGGTCGGGGTGGCCGCGCTCATCGTGGTCATCGCGGTCATGAGCGGGTTTGACAATGACCTAAGGGAAAAGATGATCGGCACTAACGCCCATATCGTGGTAGAAGCCGAGTATGGCGTAACGCCGTCCGATGAGATGCTCTCCAAAATAACCGAGACGCCTCATGTCCTGGCGGCCTCATTTTATCTCCACGGACAAGCGCTCATCAGGTCCAAAGAAAACGTGACCGGGGTAATTGTGAAGGGCATAGATCCCGTGAGGGAAGAGAATGTCAGCAAGATCAAGGCATATATCACCAAAGGCTCTGTCGATCTCAAAGACGATGGCGTTATAATAGGAAGCGAGCTCGCCTCAAGGCTGAAGCTGAAGCCGGGGGACGCCGTCTCTTTGGTCTCCCCGTCCGACACCAGAGGCGAAAAGTTCAAAGTGGCCGGCATATTCACTTCCGGCATGTATGAATACGATATGAATCTCGTCTACCTCGATATAAAGAAGGCTCAAGAGCTATTTGCCGCGCCGAAGCTGGTCAGCGGAATATCTATAAGGGCCGACGACGCCCTTAACGTCTTAACCATAAAAAATGAGCTCAGGAAGAAGCTGGGCCCTGAATTTACGGTCAGGACATGGATGGATATGAATAAGAATCTCATCGCGGCGCTGAAGCTCGAAAAGACCGTCATGTTTCTTATATTGACCCTGATCGTGATAGTGGCATGCCTCAATATAGCAAGCGCCCTGATAATGACGGTCCTCGAGAAGACCAAGGACATAGGTATACTGAAGGCGATAGGCGCATCTAACGAAAATATCATGGCGATATTCGCCATGGAGGGCGCGTTGATAGGGTCTTTGGGCACCGCTTTGGGCACCGCTCTAGGTATGACGCTCTGCTGGTGCCTGAAGACATATAAATTCATAAACCTCCCGCAGGAGATATACTATATTGACAAGCTCCCGGTCAAATTGGAATTACAGGACGTATCTCTGATAATCATCTCGAGCCTGCTGATAAGCCTTATTGCCACTATATATCCGGCATATAAAGCGTCGAAGCTTGATCCGAGGGAGGCGTTGAGATACGAGTAAATTCATAGTAGCGTACCCTTAAGGGTGTGCTACTGATGTGGATAACTTTAATATGATAATCGTAAAAGACCTGCACAAAACTTATAAGAACGGCCACAAAGAAGTGAGGGCCGTCAATGGCATAGACCTGGAGATAAAGAAGGCTAGCTCCGTTCTGATAGTCGGACCTTCCGGCGCCGGCAAATCAACGCTACTGCATATGCTGGGCGCTCTCGACAAGCCCACGTCAGGAAAGATCCTGCTAGAGGATACGGATATCTATAAGTTGCCGGATAGGGAGAGGGCAATGATGAGGAATAGAAGGATAGGATTCGTATTTCAGTTCTATCATCTACTTTCAGAGTTTACCGCCCTTGAGAATGTGATGATGCCGGCTTTGATCAGTTCCGATGCGGCGCGTGCCGGCAGGAATGCAATACGAAAGAGAGCCGCATCTGTTCTAAAGTCAGTAGGCCTTGAGAGCAGAGCGGATCACTTACCGTCAAGATTATCAGGAGGAGAGTCGCAGAGGGTAGCGATAGCCAGGGCCATCATGAATGAGCCTCAATTACTATTATGCGATGAGCCAACAGGCAACCTTGATTCAAACACGAGCGAGTCGATATATGAGATCCTGTTCGGTCTCAAAGCGAAGAACGACATGACCATAGTGATAGTCTCTCACGATGAAAAGCTCGCCCCTAGAGTAGATTCAACCATACGCCTCAAAGACGGCAAGCTCGCCTGAGCACTCTCCTACTTTTTTGTGCCTGCTTTTTTGCTTGCCCTATTAGCTTTCTATGATTCCTAACAGATTGGTTTGACATGCGTCGCTTTATTGTATATATTATATGTAGCCTATTTGGGTTAATATGAAGATATACTTTAATGGGGAGTTTGTGGCGAAGGATAAGGCGGTGGTATCCGTCTTTGATCACGGCCTCTTATACGGGGACGGGGTATTCGAAGGAATACGCTCCTACGATTCGCTGGTCTTCAAGCTCAAAGAGCATATCGACAGGCTCTACAGATCAGCCGATGCGATCGAATTAAAGATACCGATGTCTAAGAGCCAGATGTCCGAAGCCGTCATAAAGACCTTGAAGGCCAACGGACTGAAGAACGCCTATATCCGCCTGGTCGTTACCAGGGGGGCCGGGGACTTGGGGCTGGATCCCAGAAAGTGCAAAACTCCTACGGTATTCATAATCACTGATAAGATATCCCTCTATCCGAAAGAGTTCTATCAGGATGGCCTCGCGATAGTTACCGCCAAGACAAAGCGGAATCTTGCGACGGCGTTAGATCCGAGGATAAAATCGCTCAACTATCTGAATAATATCCTGGCCAAGATAGACGCCATAAAGGCGGGCACGGAAGAGGCGATCATGCTAACCTACAACGACTACGTAGCAGAATGTACCGGTGACAATATATTCATGATATCGGGTGGTAGGCTTGTCACCCCTCCGTCTGATATAGGCGCGCTGGAAGGTATTACCAGGGATGCGGTCATCGGATTGGCGGAAAAGCTCGGGATAGGCTTCGAAGAGAAGATGATCAAGATCGAAGATCTCTATACCGCAGATGAGGTATTTTTAACCGGCACCGCGGCCGAGATCATCCCTGTCACGATGATAGATAAACGACCGATCAACGGCGGCAAACCCGGAGAGGTTACCAAGCGTCTTATGGACGAGTTTAAAAAGATCACTAAGGTGAACGGAGTTAAATATGAACTGTGATGTCTGCGGGAAGAAGGAGGCCACCGTACATCTTACCGAGATAGTGAACGAGCAGATGACGAAGCTGAATCTCTGCGAAGATTGCGCCAGGGAAAAGGGGGCGCAGATGGAGGAGCACTTTGGCCTGAGCGAGCTTCTCTCCGGGCTAACCGATATGGGCACCGCGGTTGAGCCGGAAGTCGCCATTACCACGACGTGTTCGAATTGCAGCCTCACATATCAGAACTTCAGAAAGATAGGCAGGCTTGGCTGCAGCGAATGCTACGAAGCTTTCAAAAAAGAGCTGTCGCCTCTCCTTAAGAGGATCCACGGCGCTGATCGGCACATAGGTAAGGTATCATTAAGAGGGGGCAAGACGATCAAGAATACCAGAACGCTGCAGGATCTTAAGGTGCAGTTGGAAAAGGCGATACAGACAGAAGAGTTCGAGGAAGCGGCCAAGCTCAGGGATAAGATAAGGGATTTTGAGAAGAAGGCGAAGGCGAAAGAAGAATGAAGACGAGTTTAGACGATTTTTTGAAGAAGGACAGTGAGTGGCTCAAAGGCACGGGCCCCAATTCGGATATTGTCATGTCCTCCAGGGTGAGGCTTGCCAGGAACCTCGACAGGCTCGCCTTTTCGCACTGGGCCGACAAGAAACAGCAGGAGTCGATAATGAACGCGGTCTTCGATGCCGCCCGATCGGTCAGCTATCTCAAGGACG
>CAYSSS010000070.1:0-8197 GCA_964433975.1 uncultured Planctomycetia bacterium | reverse complement strand
CAAAAGAGAGTGGAGCAGCATAATTTTGAGATACGAAAACACCTCCTTGAGTACGACAACGTGATGAACAGGCAGAGGGAGGTCATATACGACGAGAGGCGGAAGGTCCTCTTCGGACAGGATCTCAAGAGCTATATACATGAATTGATGGAGGAGATCGTAGACTTTGCCATAGACACTTATCTTAACGAGAAGCTCAGGGCGGATCAATGGGATTTTGAGGGTTTCAGGCAATATCTCGATTCGCGGTTTTATGTCAAGACCAAAGAGATTAAATTGGAGGAGATGAGGATCTCGGAAATAAAAGATGCGGTCCTTGAGATCATGAGAAAGATGTACGAGGAGAAGGAGAAGTCTTTAGGTGACCAGCTGGCGCGCCACCTTGAACAGATGATACTCCTGCAGGTGATCGATACGCGCTGGAAAGACCACCTCTATGCCATGGATAGCCTCCGGGAGGGCATAGGACTGCGCGCCTACGGCCAGCGTGACCCTTTGATAGAGTACCAGCATGAAGGTTACGCCATGTTCATGGATATGATAGACAGGATCAAAGAGGAGACACTCGAGTACCTCTATAAGGTCAAGGCCGTGAAGGAGGAGAAGATGCCCGGCGTCTTCGACGCGAGGCACCAGCAGCTAGTCCATGAGGAGAAGAGCCAGTTCGAGGGAGTAAAGGCAGGCACCACCGAAGAGGCGGCTACCTCATATGAGGGCCAGCTTCCGGAAGAACCGGCGCACACTTATAAAAGAGAAGAGCCGAAGGTAGGCAGGAACGATCCCTGCACCTGCGGCAGCGGAAAAAAATATAAAAAATGCTGCGGAAAATGATGAGTCGTCGTTCGTCGTTAATCGTCAGTCTTTCTTTGGCTGTCTTATCGGCCGTCCTCTTAATCCTTTCCTTCCCGGGTTTCAATCTCTGGATAGTCGCCTGGGTGGCGCTGGTGCCGTTATTTTTTGCGATAGAAGGCCAGAAGCCTCTCAAGGCATTCTTAATTTCGTATCTCGCCGGATTTCTATTTTTCTTAGGCACAATATACTGGCTTGTCCACGTAACGTTACCCGGAATGATCATTACAGTCGCGTATCTTGCCCTATACTTCGGTTTCTTCGGACTGATAATAAGTCTAACGTCGTCATTGCGAGGGAGCAAAGCGACCGAAGCAATCTCTTTAAAAGCGAGATTGCTTCGGCCCTTCGGGCCTCGCAATGACGAGTATTTCGTATTACTATTCTTAATTCCCGCCGCGTGGGTGGCGCTCGAATGGGCGCGTTCGTATCTCTTTACGGGTTTCGGGTGGGCGTTATTGGGGTATTCACAGAGTAACAATCTGCCGATCATACAGATCGCCGATGTTACCGGGGCGTACGGGGTCAGTTTTCTTATCGTGATCTTCAATGTAGCGTTATTTTTGGTGATAAAAAATTTGCGCAAGATGAAAGAGTGCCTTGTTGCCGTGGTTATGGCGGCCATTCTTATAACCGCGGTCTCAGGATACGGCCTCCTGAGGCTGAATAACGTATTCACGGGAGAGAAGCTTAAGGTCTCAGTGGTGCAGGGCAATATTCCCCAGGTCCAGAAGTGGGACGAGCGTTTTGCCGAAAAGATCATAGAAAGATATACCGAGCTTACCATCCTCGCGGCCGCGGAAAAGCCGGATCTCGTCATATGGCCAGAGACTTCCGTGCCGGGATTCATCGAAAACGAGAAGATCCTGCTGGAATGGATAGGCGCCCTGGCAAAGCGCGCGAACGCGCCGTTACTGGTCGGAGCTCCGAGATACGAGGATCTTGACGGCCGTGAGCTATATTATAACAGCGCCTTCTTTTTTCTGAAGGACGGCTCGCCCGACCGGCACTATGATAAGATACATCTTGTGCCGTTCGGCGAATATGTGCCGCTGGGGAGACTCTTCTTCTTCGTCCAAAGATTCGCGGCGCGTCCCATAGGGGATTTTGTGGGCGGCAAAGAATTCACGGTCTTAAGGTTTCCGATAGAGAGGTCCGTAAAAGAGAAAGACCGCAACTGGAAGCTCGTGAAGAAGGTCGGTTTCGGATGCCTCATATGTTTTGAGGATATATTCCCGGACCTGGCGCGCGGATTCGTCAGGAATAACGCCGCCTTTCTCGTCAACATGACCAATGACGCGTGGTTTGGAAGGTCGAGCGCCGCATATCAGCACGCTCAGGCCTCCGTATTCAGGGCGGTGGAGAACAGGGTGAACGTCATAAGGGCCGCGAATACTGGGCTCTCATGTTTCATAGACCAGAAAGGGCGCATCGTATCAAAAGTTTCGAAATCAGATAAGGACCTCTTCGTAGACGGATTTAAGACAGAGGATATAGTCCTGTCGAGGACGAGAACGCTCTATACGGCCTACGGTGACATATTCGCGTACTTGTGCATATTTTTTACAGTCTTCTGCCTGTCCCGTTCCACCAGAATAAGGGGGATATAGATGAGATTTCCGGTAAAGTTATCAGCGATTCTGTTTATAGCTTTTTTGCTCTGCGGCTGCGATTCGAACCAGTACCAGGTGGTGACCGGCTCCGATGGAGCGCTCTATCGTTTTAATAAGAAGACCGGGGCGCTGTCGATGATAATAGACGACAAAAATCCGGCGCGCCCGACGCAGCCTCAAACTTCCGAAGCGACGGATGAAGCCGGCGTTTCGGCGCTCGACAAGCCGATCAGCTGGGAAGAGTCGAAGTACCCAGGTAAAGACCTGAGCGCAAAACTTGAGATGGTATGGAGGGAGAACAAGCTCTGCTATAAATTTTCGGTATATCCCTACAAGTCGCTGGAGAAAGTATTCGCCAGGAAAAAACAGGATTATATATACGGCCTTATGAGGCCAGGCTTTACGCTGGAACTTCTGGACAAGAACGGGTTCCTGATAAAAGAGATAAAGATAAATCTATGGAACATGACGAAGGTCGATGATGATAGCGGTGTCCCGAAGGAGCTAATTTCGAATTCACAGGTGGACTGCACCGAGCGATCCTACAGGTCTATAAGCGGCTACACGATAAAATGGGGATTGGATGGCGAAATGATAGATGACGAAGGCGTCGATAATATAGAAAGCTCCGAAGTGGTAAGTAAAAGCTGAGAGGCGGTCAATCGTGTTGAAAAGAATATCGACAATATCTCTTATTATTCTACTGGGGTTATGCGGGCTGGCTTATGCGGAGGTGGGCGCTGATTTGGATGAGGCGCTTAACTCCCTGAATATTTCGATAGAGTCCGACCCTTCCGGCGCCGAGCAGCACTTCAAGCGCGGGAATATCTATGAAAGTAAAGGGATGGACGACCAGGCTATATCCGACTATAACACGGCGATCGACCTGAGGCCCAGGTATGCCGAGGCCTTCATAAACAGGGGCATAGTCTATTACAAAAAGGGAGAGTTTGAAAGGGCCATACTCGACTATACGAGGGCTCTGGAGCTCGATCCGTCTTACGGGGAGGCTTACGCGAATATCGGTTTGGCCTATACAAAGCTGGGCCAGTACGACCAGGCTCTCTACTATTATAATAAGGCCGTATACGAATATGAGGACGATCCTTCCTTGTATGTCGACAGGGGCAAGGTCTATAACGAAAAAGGAATGCGCCTGGAGGCGATCGCCGATTTCAATAGAGCGATCGAGCTCGACGCGAGGAGTTCCGACGCTTACCTGAACAGGGGGCTGACACGCGCGCGAGAAGGCAAGTTCGACGAAGCATTAGCCGACTACGACAGGTCGATAGAGATCGACCCGAAGAACGCCGAGAGCTTTCTGTCTCGGGCCATTTCGTACGCGAACAAGACGGAGACCGAAAAGTCGATGGCCGACATCGTCAAAGCGATGGAGCTGGACCCGCAATACCCCGAAGCCTACTTGAACAGGGGCAATCTCCATTTTAACCAGGAACAGAACGACGCCGCCATAGCAGACTACGATAAGGCGGTGGAGCTTAACGGTCAGTACGCGGAAGCATTTTTTAACCGCGGCGTAGTCTACGCCAGGCAAGGCAATCACAAGCAGGCTATATACGACTACACGAAAGCGATAGACTTAAGGCCCGACTGCAGCGAAATATTTTTTAACCGCGCCAACACGTACCTGGCCAGTGGTGATTATGACAGGGCCATATCTGATTTCACAAAGAATATAGACGCAGATAGTAGAGATATAGATTCCTATATGAACCGCGGCATCGCTTACGCCCGCAAGGGATCGACCGACGAGGCTATGGCGGATTTCAATAAGGTGCTCGAGATCAATCCGAAATTCGCGCAGGCCTTTTTTAATATAGCGCTCGTCTACGACGGTAAGATCCAGTACGAAGAGTCGCTGAAATATTACGCGAAGGCTATAGAGGCGAATCCCAGATATGCCGAGGCGTACTTGAACCGCGGTATCGTATATTCCAACAGGACCCAGTATGACCAGGCTGTTTCGGACTTCAATAAAGCTATATCGATGGATCCCGGGAATGCCGAGGGCTATTTTAATCGCGGGCTCGTATGGGATAACCAGGGTAGATACGATAAGGCACTTACTGACTACAATAAATTCATCGAGCTCAGCCCAAACCATATGTCTGGCTACATAAATCGCGGAATACTCTATGTGAAGAGGGGGATGTACGATCAGGGGATAGATGATTTTGACAAAGCGATACTGGCCAATCCGAAATCAGCCAACGCTTATTTCAATAAAGCTTTAGTCTGCGAAAAGGCAGGGCGCGTCATAGACGCCATAGACGCTTACAAGAACTTCATTAAGTTAGCCACCCCGCAATTAGCCAATTACATAGAAGGAGCAAAGGAGCGAATTTCAGAGCTGGAGCAAGTAGGTAATTAACGACACGCCATTTATCGTTTTTAACTACTTAATAGTTAAGACATAAAACATCTGGATTTTAATTATTGTATTAATTTTTCCCAATGCTATGATTACAATTACGCCTCTGTTCCAAATCGTGCAATATCGGTACCTTGTATTGTAAGATGGGAGGATTTACATGATCGCACGAAAATTAATGGCTGGGATTCTGATCCCAGTTTTTTTATCTGCTGTAACATGCGTATTTGCCGCCGATACCACTTCTCCTAAAGGCTCCGTAAAGATCAACAGCGATGCCAAATATGCTAATACCCCGACCGTAACTCTAAATCTTTCGGCCACTGATACCGGAGGCAGCGGTCTCTCCCAGATGCGGTTCTCAAATGACAATTCCACATGGTCAACACCCGAAACCTATGCCACCACAAAAAGCTGGACGCTCCCATCAGGCGACGGCTCAAAGACCGTACGTGTTAAGTATAAAGACGCCGCCGGCAACTGGTCTGGCCCTTATTCCGACACGATAATTCTCAATATGACTTCTCCTATGACTATATTAACTACAAGCCTGCCGGATGCCATAGTTGGAGAGAATTATTCCGTCTATCTGAATGCGACCGGCGGAAAGACGCCTTATACATGGTCCGTGGTGAATTCGACTCTACCTGGTGTCCTCAACCTCAATAGCGCCACAGGCGCTATCACCGGAATTCCCAGTAGTTCTAGTTTATTTAATTTTACCGCAAAGATAACGGATGCCAGCTCACTTACTGATACACAGCCCATTTCATTGAATGTCCTTCCCGCATTTCCGCCGATAACGGATAGTGATCTACTGGACCAGACACAGGCAAAAGCTGCTCTATATTTTTACAACGTAGCGTTATCTAATGGTTTCGTGAAAGACGCCGATTACAAGGATTTCTCAAATATTGCCGCAACGGGTTTTGGCCTAGCGTCACTATGCGTAATGGCCGAGCGTTATCAGACTACGCCCAACTGGATCGTTACCCCGGCGCAGGCAAGAGCGCGCGTAAACCAGATACTGGACAATTGTATAAATTATCAGTCCCGTCAGACTTCATCAGGTAATAATTATGGAGTCGCGGGATTTTTATACCATTTTATAAAAACGAACGGTACCCGTCAGGGCACATGCGAAGTCTCCACGGTTGACATGGCGCTTTTCTTAGCAGGCGCTATCACGGCAAGTGAATATTTTACAGGCGAGGTAAAGACAAAAGCCGCCCAGATCTATAACAATATGAATTGGGTCTACTTTCTGAACGCAGCTAAACAACAATTTTCGCATGGATGGTTTCAGGAGGAGAAGATAAACATGCTTGTCAGGGGGGCTTGAAGATGAAAAAGAGGCGCGCAGCAAGAGCCGCGTGAGCATCCAGTCGAAAGAGATGGAAGTACAGAGCTTGAAGATGAAGGTCGATGAGATCAGGGCCGAAAAGGAAGACGTTGCGAGGAGCCTTACAAAACTTAACGAGGATTATCTTAATATGAAATTTTACCTCGAGAATCTGGTCAAGACAAAAGATGAGCTCAAGGCACGGGCAAAGGAGCTTTCGGAGAAAGAGGGGATTTCGCTGGGAACGGTAGTGGTGAAACAGATGCGTAATTAAAGTCTCGCCCCAAGGAGACAATATGGCAAAAATTATTATCATCCTATCCTTCATATGCATTCTATTTACGGGATCGGCTTACGGCGAGGATGCAAGCCAGAATGACGGCGATGTCGTAATACCTCCGGGCATGGAAGCGCTCAGGGAGGGAAGCGTGAATGTGGTCGTGCCAAGGGGGGCGAGGCTGCGTAAACAGGGCAGCGTCATGCTGATCGAGACCGCCGATGAATATGCGTACCGAAAATTCATGGATACGGAGGAGCATTTCAAAACAATAGAAAAAGAGCTCAATCGCCAGGATAAGGAGATAGGGGACCTTAAGGAGGCGGTTAAGAAACTGGAAGAAGATGCACGAAAAAAATGACCGGTATCTTATAGAAGCCTGCATTAAGAGGGACCTCGTCGCGTGGTCCGGCCTGATAAAAAAATATTCCGCTCTCATCTACGTATCCATTCAAAACCGTTTAAAAAAATACGGACTCGACGCACCCATCCAGGATATAGAGGATATAAGGCAGGATATATTCTCCGATATATGGAATAAAGACAAGCTTTCGCATATTAAGAATCGCGATGATATATCGTATTGGCTCGCTATCCTTTCGGGAAATGCGGCCGTGGAACATTTCAGGTCCAGAGAGGAACGCCAGTTTCAGAATGCGGTATCGCTATCCCATAAGATAGATGAAGTCGAGTTGAATGAGATATTGCCATCCGGCATCCCCGGACCGAATGATGATCTGGCGAGAGCTGAAACGGAGGAGCGGATAGACCTGGCGATAGAGTCCCTTCCCGGGACGGAGAAGATCATGATAAAACTACACCTTATCCATGGTAAGAAGTACCATGAGATCGCCGAATTTCTTGGCGTGCCGAAGGGCACGGTCGCGAGCTACATAAAAAGAGCAAAAGAGAAACTTAAAAAATTTTTGCAATAATTGATGGGTTTTTTCCGTCTTATAGTATGAGGGGGGGGGTAAAATATGACAGACTTGAAACAGCGTACGGGAGCGCATCCTCTGGCGGCGGAATTGGCTGACTATTTGAGCAACGCCTTGACAGATGAGGGCAGAAAGAGGGTTGAGGATCATATAGCATGCTGTAACGACTGCCTGGATAATATGGTTTCCGCGGGAGAGTCGGTAGAGACGTTCAAAAAGAGGAAGGCCAAACCTATGAAAAAAATAAATATCTATCTTATTCTGGCGATCATCTCGTTCATTCTATCTTTCGTTGTCCGGGAATTTTTCTTACAATTTCTCACCGCTACTCTGATATTGGGCCTAAAATGGGTCTCTGACGCCAAGTCTACGAAGATGCTCGTCATGATCTATGAGGCCTGGAAGAAGGGTGGAGAGAAGGAAGCTTCGCGCATACTAAGCACCCTCGATAGAGACCCCAAGAACAGGCTGTAAGAACTCCAGATAAAAAAAGAAGAAGGGTTTAACCTTCTTCCGCTATTCAGACTATCACGCCTCAGGTGAAAAGTTAGTTCCCCAAATCTTCCTTTTTAGTTTTTAACAAAGACATATCGTTCTCCGTCGGTGAAATAGATTATTTAAAAAAAGTTTGCAATAATTTGCCTCTCTTTTCCGTCTTATAGTGTAGGGAGAAAGAGAGGGGGTGAAAAGTATGGTTAAGGAAGATTTGAAGCTTGAAGTATCAAGGCTTCATAAGCTTGACGGCAGCGGAGCAACGAAAGCGTTTTGCGATCTTTCAATATTTGA
>CAYSSS010000069.1:0-8526 GCA_964433975.1 uncultured Planctomycetia bacterium | reverse complement strand
CGTAGAAACCCTGCCGGGAATAGATCTGATCAAGCGTTTTAATAATTTTACTCTGCCTGCGATTATAGCCGTAGGCTTAATCGACGGCATCAATCCCTGCGCTGTCACGGTGATCGTGTTTTTTATATCATTTCTGACCTTTCAGGGATATCGAAAACGAGAAATAGCCGTGATCGGTATAGTCTTTATTCTTTCGGTATATCTGACCTACATTTTAATAGGATTGGGAATATTTGAGTTTCTTTACAAGCTGCGGGGATTCTGGTTACTAACGAAAATACTAAATATCACTGTTGGGATTATCAGCATAATCTTTAGTATTTACGCGTTATATGATTTTATCAAATACAGAAAGACAAATTCAACTGACGATCTTCTGCTGTCACTACCGCAATCGATAAAGAATCAGATCCATAAGGTGATCGGGTCTTGCTACCGGATCCGTACCGGGGTGAACAATCCTATCATTAGAAAGCCCCTTATCAGGTTGGCCATAAGCGCGATAGTCACCGGCTTCTTGGTTTCCATATTGGAGGCGGTGTGCACAGCCCAAATTTATCTACCTACCATAATCTTTATTTTAAAAACCACGGGTCCTAAATTAAGGGCATTAGGCTACCTCTTATTGTATAATCTTTTGTTTGTGGTTCCGCTATTGATAATATTCTCTTTCGCCATCGCCGGCACTACCTCAGACCGATTTCAGAAGATTTTGAAAGGGCATCTGGGGCTAGTTAAGATATTGATGGGCGTAATGTTTCTGGGGATGGGGGTATTTCTTATTTGGAGGGCATAGCATAGAAAGCCGGTCCTGTAGAGATTCTTTTTTTGAAGTAGAATCTTTGTTAGAATTGGAAGAAGTATAAATTTATTAATATCCCAAGCCTCCCTAAGTCTTAGGCATCCTACCTGTATGCAGAGAGTCCTTTCGTTACCGAAAATTACCGAGCGAGTGAGGGGATTTAAGGGGTCCGTGAGCGGAAAGAAGAACCCTCTCAAACCCCTTCCGAGCTGTATACGGAAAGGACATGCCCTTGTTGAATTTGATTGCCCGTCCTGAGCGGAGAGAATTTTGATTGGGCCGGGTGAGGGAATAGGAAGGTATTTTTGATTGTTAAGGGTGGGCAAAAGCTATATAATAAACGTACAGATTAAACGATATTATTTTACACAGTAAAGCGTAAAGAGAAAGGAGGGATTTGACATATGGCAGTAGAGAAAGCCGGTGAAAAATATAGGTGCAATGTATGCGGCAATGAAGTTACCGTAACAAAAGTTGGTGGGGGAGAACTTGTTTGCTGTGGGCAACCCATGGAGAAAACAGAAGGTTAAAGAAAGGATAGATTTTCAATAAAAGGAGGTAGCCATGCCTGATTTCGGAAATCCGTTTTCTGGTCTTAAGAAAGACCGTAAAGTCACGAATGAAGAGCTAATCCGTGCGATAAGATTTATGATTGCAGCAGAATATGAAGCAATCCAGCTTTATATGCAGCTTGCGGAGTCAACAGATAATAAATTGGCACAAGAAGTCTTGAAAGATATCGCGGATGAAGAAAAGGTGCATGCTGGCGAGTTTTTAAGATTATTGAAGGAACTTGCTCCTGATGAGCAAAAATTCTATGATAAAGGGACTAAAGAAGTGGAAGAAGAGATAAAAAAGAAATAATTAATAAACCGGCTCAATCGTGCTGACAGTGGCGTGAGATGATCCTGGGATTTTTGAAAAAGATTAAAAGATGTGCATGATATCGTTAAAGAAAGCGATAAGGTTGTAGCATTGTAATATGGAAAAAGAAATCAAATTAAAACCCATAGGCATAATTCATACGCCATATAAGGATGCCAAGGGGATGCCTATCCAGGGCACTTTCGAGAAAGGTGTTACTGGCCGTATTGATATTTTCCCAGAATATGAACAAGGGCTGAGAGATATTGAGGGGTTTTCACATATTATCTTAATTTATCATTTTGATAGGTCTGGAGAAGAGAAACTTATTAGCAAGCCATTCCTTGAAGATGAAATGCATGGAATATTTGCCATAAGGAGTCCTCATAGGCCAAACCATATCGGGTTTTCTATTGTAAAACTGGAGAAGGTCAGTGGCAATACTGTGACTTTTTCCGAAGTTGATATGCTTGATGGGACGCCTTTATTGGATATTAAACCGTATGTTTCTCATTTTGATTCAAGAGCGAATGTAAAGAACGGTTGGCTTGATAAACATTTTGAAAACGGGAAGATACCCAGGCGGACTAAACTAAAATGAAAAAATCTACATTCGCATCTTTGGTTGCCAAATGAATGTTTGCGATTCGGATAATGGTTATACCCCTCCTGTGCCGTCACCCTATCTTTTGTTGTTGTAGCTTAAAGAAAAACCTGCCTATATTCAAATAGCCATTTCGTTATCGAATTTACCGGTGAGAATAAAAGAAAGGCCTCTCAAATCTACCCCGAGCTGTTTACGGAGAGGCCGCCCTTTCGCGCAATTTGACTACCCGAGAGAATTTTGATTGGGGCTGGTGAAACCCTACATATATAATCCTTGAAGGTGTATAATATTAAAAAGAGGTGTTTGAAGAGAATTATCAAAGTGTCTCTTTAAATTATACGAGGAGGTTGATAATGAAAATTCCAGATGAGGTGAAGGAGATATTTAAAAATGAGAAGTGTCATCAACTTGCCACTGCCTCAGCAGAAGGTGTTCCAAACGTGTCTAACATTGGAGGAAAGTATTTACGAGATGATGACGCTATAGTAGTTGTGGATAATTATATGAAAAAGACCATAGCCAATGTTTTATCAAATCCGAATGTATCAATTTTAATAAGAAGAGAAAGGGTATCTTATCAAATAAAGGGGAAGTGCAGATATGTAAATGAGGGGACCGAGTACGAAGAAGCTAGAAAATGGATGAAATCTGTGGCGGAAAAATATCCAGCAAAAGGCGCTTTGATAATCACAGTTGAAGATATATTCGATTCAACTACTGGACCCAATGCGGGTGAAAGTATATTATAATTTGAGGCAGAAAAAACAATAGAAAAACATGGTAAAAACTAAAACAAAGAAATATTATAAATGCTCACGATGCCATAGAACGATTGAGGAGAATAATATATGCATTATTGATGATAGCCAGGTTTGCGTGATTTGTTTATACGGTAAAACAAAACCATTTAAGATTTATCCGATAGGTATAGTGAAGAATGTGCTTATGCGGGCAAAGAAGGGTTTTGGTACTGCCGGTAAAGAGGGAATATCACGCATAGAGTTATTCGAATCACAGAAACCTTTCTTGTATAAACTAGAAGAAGAAAAAATTATTACTGTTGTATATTACCTGCACGAGGCTATTTCGATAAAATCTGTTTTTAATAGAGGTTTGGATAGTAAAAAAGTAGGAGTTTTTGCGTCACGCACTCCTTACAGGTTATCTAAGATTGGCATTCAGGATGTCAAACTGTTAAAAATAGAAGGGGCTACTCTCTACGTTGAAGGATTGGATGCTATTAATGATACACCGGTTCTCGATATCAAAATGAGATGGAGTAATTTCGACAGATAATATTGGCATTACTAAAACAAATTTAAAGAATTTTCTTGACAAAAAAGATAGAATATGTTAGTCTTGTCTAACATATTGATCTGAGTCAAATATCCCGAGGGTTAAAATGAGCGCCAAAGAAAAGAAGATAAGCTCAAGTATGGAAGATTACCTTGAGGCAATAGCTTTTTTTAAAAGAGAAAAAGGCGCCGCAAGGGTGAATGATATTGGCAGGTTTTTGCGCGTTAAAAACTCCAGTGTCAACGCTGCTTTAGCCACTCTTAGCAAGAAGAACCTTGTTGTGCATGAAAGGTATGGTACCGCGGGACTGACTCCCCAAGGGGAAAAATTAGCAAACGACATTCAAAGACGGCATGACACGATTTTTAAGTTTTTATCTGAGATATTAAAAATAGACCAAAAAACAGCGCAGGTTGACGCCTGCAAGATGGAGCACGCTATAAGTCCCGTAACCTTTGATAAGCTGACTAAATTTATCCGTTTTGTGGAGATAGGCTTAAATGGAGAGACGCCCCAGTGGCTAAAGAGTTTCAAGCATTATTTAGAAACAGGGAAAAAATTGAGCTGTAAAATGCGCGTGGCCGCTTTAAAACAAAAATAACTATATTTTTTTAATTAATAAGTTAGACTTGTCTAACTTATTTGTTAACACAGGAGGATTGATGAGTCAGTTTGAGGTGTTGAGTAATTTAAAGGCGCATAGCAAAGGCAAGGTCCGGCAAATATCAGGGCATGGGGCATTAAAGAAGAAGCTCCTTGATATGGGGATTATTCCGGGAAGTGAATTGGAGGTCTTGAGGGTCGCTCCGCTTGGGGATCCCATCGAAATAAGAATAAAAGGATACAACCTGTCTTTAAGGAAAGAAGAGGCGAAGCAGATCCAAATAGAGGTTTCGTAAATATGAAGAGTTTATGCGATATTAAATCAGGGTGCTCCGTGGCAGTTATCTGTATTCGCGGTGGACGAGGCGCCTGCCACAGGCTGACAGAACTTGGCCTTTTGCCGGGCGAGAAATTAACAATGCTCCACAACTCAAGCTTTGGGCCGGTGACTATTTGCGTAAAAGGCTCAAAATTATCTATCGGGCATGGATTGGCGCAGAAAATAATAGTCAGGGAGGAATAAAAGATGGCTAAGGGAAAATTAATAGTAGCGCTGGCAGGAAATCCCAACTCGGGAAAATCTACAATATTTAATAATCTAACCGGGGCTCACCAACATGTGGGGAACTATCCCGGGGTAACAGTTGAGAAAAAGGAGGGGCAGAGAGTCTATAGTGACTATGAAATAACCTTTGTGGATCTTCCCGGCACATATAGCCTGTCCGCGTATTCGGAAGATGAGGTTGTGGCTCGTGATTTTATAATCAAAGAGAAGCCAGATATGGTTATACATATAGTCGACGCTTCGAATCTCGAAAGAAACCTTTATCTATATACACAGTTGCAAGAGCTTGAAGTTCCGGTAATCCTGGCAATGAATATGAGCGACATCGTTGATAGGAGAGGTTCTAGAATCAAATATACCCAACTTTCCCAATTTTTGGGCAAGCCGGTTATCCCTACAGTCGGCAATAAGGGTAAGGGCATGGAAGACCTGCTGGATGCCGTAATAAATCTACACGAACGAAGGATTAAGGTAGAAAAGATAGGAGTCGATTATGGAGAAGAGATTAAATCGGAACTGGACAAGATATCGGAGCTCCTTACGAAAGAAGGGGGCGTTCTGGACGAATATCCTATTGGATGGCTTGGAGTCAAGCTTTTGGAAAATGACCCCTGGGTAATAAAGCTCATTGCGCAGTTATCCGGTGGCCAGGAGATTCTCCTGCAGAACGAGAAAAGCAGAAGCCATTTAAAACATCACTTTTCTGATGATCCGGAAGTTATAATCGCGGATAGAAGATACGGGTTTATCAGCGGTGTCTGCACCCAGGCGCAGAGTCATACTGTGGAAGAAAGGCATGATCTTTCCGATAAAATTGACAAAGTCGTACTGAACAGGTTTCTGGGACTGCCTATTTTTGCTATTATTATGTATGCAATTTTCAAGTTTACCTTCACCTTTTCCGGGCTGGTGGTAGGGTGGTTTGAAAAATTCTTCGAAAAGGCGGGAGAACTCGCCTCCAGTGTTATTCCGGAAGGTTTAATACGCTCTTTTGTCGTAGACGGACTTATAGGAGGAGTCGGCGGAGTGTTGGGGTTCTTTCCGCTGGTTCTTTTTATGTTTTTCGCGATAGCCTTCTTTGAGGATTCGGGTTATATGGCGCGCGCCGCGTTTGTCATGGACCGGATAATGCATAAATTCGGCTTACATGGGAAGTCTTTCCTGCCGCTTATGATTTCGACAAACGGATGCGCGGTTCCTGGCATTATGGCGTCCAGGACGCTGGATAATAGGAAAGACAGATTGATAACCATGATGGTCACGCCATTTATGATTTGTGGAGCAAAACTTCCCATATTTGCCTTGTTTATTGGGGCATTCTTCGCGGTGGAGCAAGGGGCAAATATCATGTTTTTGATGTATGTCATAAGCGTCGCGCTGGCGTTTAGTTCAGCCTGGGTGCTTAAAAAGTTTGTTTTTAAAGGGGAAACCTCTCACTTCGTCATGGAACTTCCTCCTTACCGTATCCCAACAATCCAGGGGCTGTTGCTAAAGATGTGGGAAAGAGGCTGGCTTTATATAAAAAAAGCCGGAACAATCATACTTCTGATTTCTATAATTATCTGGGCTGGCTTTACATTCCCGCAGATGGGGACTAAAGAAGGAATGAGTAAGGAAGCGGCGCCATCCGCTCAAATGGAGCAGAGTTTTGCCGGAAGAATAGGTAAATTTATTGAGCCTGCGATAAAACCCCTGGGGATGGATTGGCGGGGAGGGGTCGCTCTTATGGCAGGTGTCGCGGCAAAAGAGGTTGTAGTGAGTACCTTAGGAACAATATATAGTTTAGGTGAGATTGATTCCGGAGAAGCCGAGCCATTAAAGGATGCTTTACAAAAAGATCCAACTTGGAATCCGTTGAAAGCTATGGCCTTCCTGATATTTTGTCTTGTGTACCTGCCCTGTTTTGTCGCCATGGCCGTTTTTTACCGCGAATCAGGAGCGAGTTTAAAGTGGACCCTGTTTTTAATCTTTTGGACGACGGTTATGGCATGGATGGCGTCGTTTATTGTATATCAAGGTGGCAGACTATTAGGGCTTGGGGGATGAATATGGAGAAAACGAAATTGGAAGAAATCATCTCTATCATAAGACAGGTACATTATGGCGAGGTGACTATCACTATTCATGATTCTGAAATAGTACAGGTTGAGAAAAGCGAGAAAAAGCGTTTTAAAACGCAAAAGCGACTGCACACACAGCAGAGCTAGTTAATCTAAACAATACGACCGACTGGACGACTAGAGGTAGTGTAAAGGAAAGGAGTTTAGCATGCCTCTTAAATTGTTCAGCGCGGTTTTTTTGGCAATAGCCGTTATGTTGTTATGTCACGGTCAAGGTTACGCCGACGAGGTTGACTTCGCGGCGGAAATCAGGATGCTTAAAGCAAGGCTTTCGGAAGTCAATGCTCTGAAAGCCAGAGTTGCGGAACTTGAAAACCAAGTGGTCGAACAGAAGCGGAACATGATTGAGCAGAAAGGAACGGTTGAGCAGGTAAGAAGGTCACTTATACAGCCTATGCCCGGTGAAGAGCTCATCAAATATGAGCCCGGAGAGGGGATTGAACTGCCATACGGGTTTAAGATTCAGGCGGACGCTACATTTATTGTGCAGGGCACGCCAAACGCCAATAACGCCGGTGACGGCGAATCATCGCGCTGTGACGCCTCATGGTCGAGCGACATATTTATCGAGAAGGCGTTTGATGACTGGGGATTGGCGCTTATGCACTTGGAGCCGGGACAGGGCTCTACCGTAGAAAGCGAATTATCATTGTACAGCAACGTCAACAGAGACTCCAATGATACCGAAGCTAATATCCCGATTACCGAAGTTTGGTACGAGCACTATCTCTTTAATAAGCAGGTGGCCGTGACGGCAGGTAAACTCGATCCGGCCAACTATCTTGATCAGAATGAATACGCGTTCGATGAGACCACTCAATTCCTCGGGCGTATCTTCAGGAATTCCCCTGTTATAGAATGGCCCGATGATAATACGCTCGGAGGCGTTCTGGCCTTGGCTCCGGAATTTATGCCGTATGTCGCGGTTAACGCAGCCTATTATAACGCGGATAACTCGTATGAAGAGATCTTTAATAAGCCGTTCATATCGACCGAGATTTCTTTCATGTCTGCCAAGGCATTCGGGTACGATGAGAATATGTGGGCAGGTAATTATCGCTTCTATTGGTGGTACAATGGGCTTGACCACGCAAAGCTTGTTGATCAAGGCGAGTCGCCTGCCGATGACTCAAAACTAACTAATACCGGTTTTGGTGTGAGCTTCGATCAGATGATAACCGATATATGCGGCATCTTTGGCCGCGCGGGATGGCAGCGTCCCGATGTCGATATAGTAAACGCTAATCCTAACGTGGCACCTGTCGAAGGCATGTGGTCATGCGGCTTACAACTAAACGGCAAATTGTGGCACCGTGAAGACGATGTGCTTGCGGCAGCGGTGGGGCAACTCTTCCCAAGCAAGCACTACAAAGATGCCGGTAATGGAGGCGCCGCCGAAGGCCACTTGGAGGTTTATTACAGGGCCCAGATTACCAAGAACATAGCGATCAGTCCTGATTTTCAGTGGATATGGAATCCGCGGGGTATTAGCGAGTCTCACCAAGGCGACAACAATACGATATTCGTATATGGCCTAAGGTGCCAGGTAAACTTCTAATAGAGTATTCTATAAACAAATGATGCTTGACACAGAAAATAAGAGGTGATATATTCATATTGTTAATGAGAATAATTCTCAATAGGAGATGAAGGTGCTGAATTCACCTGA
>CAYSSS010000068.1:0-8578 GCA_964433975.1 uncultured Planctomycetia bacterium | reverse complement strand
GTCAACAGGCCGAGGTCTATGTCAACGGCAATATTAAATGGCGGGCTGAAATCAAGTCCGGGCCCCGCAAGGAAATTCCTGAAATCCCGGTTGAAGCGATCCGTGAAGCCGTGGGCAATTCTTTGTGCCACAGGGATTATTCCAATCCCAAAGGCAATGAGGTAGCGATATTCAAGGATCGCGTTGAAATCTATAATCCCGGACTTTTTCCTAAAGAAATCAATCCGGAGGATTTCTTCACCGGAGATGAAAAGTCGATTTTGCGGAATCCGTTGATTGCCGAGACTATGTATAAGTCCAAGGATATCGAGCGCTGGGGAAGCGGCATCAAGCGTATTCATGATGACTGCATTGCTTTTGGGGTCAAGGTCGAGTTCAAGCGGATTAAGACTGGTTTTGTCGTGGTTTTCTATCGTCCTAAATGGGAGGAAGGTGAAGGGTTGGTAGAAGGGTTGGTAGAAGGGTTGGTAGAAAGTCAACGCAAGATTCTCGACCTCATCAAAAAGAACCCATATGTATCAAAGAAAGAATTATCAGATAAGGTGGGCATAAGCACTACGGCTATAGATAAGAATATTAGCCAGTTGAAGAAAAAAGGGTTGCTTAAGCGTGTCGGTCCCGATAAAGGCGGGCATTGGGAAGTTCAAAAAATATAATGTTTAGAAGTATGGCGCATAAAGTTAAAATATGGCACATAACATGGCACGAATAAAGGGGAATGCTAAAGGGGCATAAAGACGCCATAAACGCGCCAAACGAGCCAGAAGTTGGCGATTGTGGCGATTGGTTGGCGTGTGCGTCTTCAGTCAAGAGCAGACACAAAGGACTCAAAGAGGACATAATAAAGGAATAGGAATGGCGAAAGAAGCGTTAAAGATATGGATGGGGCTACCCGCTGATGGTAGAAATAAGATTCTGAGCAATGTTTGGTGCCCGGATTGCAGAGGTGCGGCGACTATGTGCGATTACAGTGTGGACCTTGATCGTGGGCTTGTGGTCCTACGGGGATTTTGCGCTGCCTGTGGGCATAAGGTTGCGCGGGCTTTAGAGGGTTGCGGCGAAAGTTCAAAAAAGACGCCAAAATACACTCTTGAGCGCTACATTTTTAATATCTGGCTTTATGGAGACGAAAAAGGTACGGACAAAAAGAGGATTATTCGTAAGATACAAATTGCAGGAACAAAAAGTCTTTATAATTTCGCCAAGGTCATAACACAGGCGTTCGGGTTTTACTTTGACCACTGTTTTGGATTTTACGATACCTTGAAAGATAGAAAAAATTGCAAGAAAGCGTTTGAGTTATTTGTGGATATCGGCGAAGAGCCTACCGGCGGCGCGGTAAAAGGCGTTAAGAAGGTAAAAATATCTCAGGCATTCAAGCATATAGGCGAAAAATTGATCTTCCTTTTTGATTACGGTGATGGTTGGCAGTTTAACGTGGAGCTAAAAGAGATACGAAGCGCTGAAAAATGGGATTTAAAGCCGGTGATATTGGAGAGTGTCGGGAAGGCGCCGTTACAATATCCGCCTTGCTCTTGATGAGATTGAGAATGATGAAACGTGATCGCATAATGAAGAGTATACAATCCGCGTCGATGGTATCTTTTAGCAGCGAATTTCCCGATTTGGCCTTGAAAGAGGCGTTACGTGTAATTGCTAAAAAGAGGAGTGATATACCGGACGGTCAATATTTGCTTTTGGACTCTTATTGCGATGATCCGGATTGCGATTGCCGCAGAGTAATGATAAACGTAATATCAAAAGACGCGCCTAACAATATATTGGCGACTATAAATTATGGATGGGAAAGTGTAGAATTTTATAAAGAATTCATGTATGGTAATGATGAAAACGCCAAGTATGCCGCAGGCGCGGCGCTGGACATCTTAAATTTTCAGTCTGATTTAGCGCCGGCATTTTTGAAAATATTTGAGCAAACTTTGACCCAAGTCTACATCGAAACACTTAAGAATCATTATAAAATGTTTAAGCAGGCTATCAGGGAGAAGCAAACCGTGAGGAGCGAGGAAAAAAATAAGTATGGCAGAAAAATAGGAAAGAATGAACCCTGTCCATGCGGAAGCAATAAGAAATACAAAAGGTGCTGCGGGATCCTTCCTGACTGCAATAAATAAATGAAGAAAATAAAATTAGAGAATGTTGACATAGGTTTAGAAGAGAGGTTGAAAGACAAAGAGTTTAAGCGGCTGTATGAACTTGAGTGCGTAAAGGTCGCGTTGGCGCAGAGGATTCCCGCGAAACTTTTGCAGAATTTGGTTTACCGTTCCGGACATCTTAAGGCGACCATAAACGAAGGCGTTGCGGCGCTTAAGCCCTATGCGAAAGATCTGGAGGCCATTCATATACGAATCGATTATCCAGATCCATCCACCTGGCGAAAGAAAAAATATTGGCATATTTCAAGAGAAGAAATCTGCTCGCGGCTGGATGAGTGGATATTTAAGCATCTTGTCGAACAGAATGAATATGCTGCCTACTTAGAACGGTATCGTCCTGCCAAAGCGCGAGGCGGGATTAAGGACATTGATGAGCATATTATGAATATGCATTATCGCCCGCAGGCAATAAAGATATTACGCCGTAAGAAATTCTTCAATCTGGCACGCTGGACAAAGAAACGCGTTTGCATGGAATATCACCGACGCTCCAATCTGTATTGGAAAAACGGAGATGAGCACAGATTTGATTATCGTAATCCTGTTGAAAGTTTTTTTATTCGAAGGAATGGCGATGATAAAGAGGTGATTGGCATTGGTGGCCCCGCGGGTTCCGGCCAGCGTGAGATGTGCACTTTCTTTACCGCGGTGTTCCATATATTGGGTAGAACCGCGCGGATCCCGCACTATTTGTTGGAATATAGCGGATTTAACGAATATGAGTATATCGGGCGTAGATACCGCACGGTATTAACATCGGGTTTCGGGAGCAATTTTGATTTAGACAAACGCCTCTACGGGGAAATTCAGAAGAAGGGTTTATATTGGGAATAAGAAAAAATGCATAAGCAGACGACCCCTATTATCCATATTATAGGCTTACCGGGTGCAGGGAAGACGGCATTAGCTCGAGGGTTGAGCAAGGTATTAAAAGTGCCGATGATCCGTATTGGTTACCACAGGGCGCGTTTTTCACAGACGCCCATCGGTGAGGCCGATGCATGGGTTGCGTTATTTCGGAAGCTATCACGGCGCAGGTGGAAGAATTGTATACTTGAGACCACGGGATTAAATTGCAGAGAAGCATTCTTGAAAGCGGCATTGCCTTTTGAAAATATGTTTACAATAAAGTTGGAAGCATCGCGGAAGACGCTTTACCGGCGAATCGGGAAAAAGAAGAAGAAAGAACAAGGCGGCAGGTGGCTTTACAGCACAAACTACAGAGATAAGTATGAATTTGTCCGGAAACTCTTCAAACACTTTCGTAAAATTCCCGCAGACTGTTATATTGATACCAATCGACTAACCAAGGTAGCGGTTTATCGGCAGGCAGTCAAAGAAATAGACGCTTTTAGAGATCGTTATTCTCTGATTCAAAATGGATCACGGTAATTCATGGATACAGCGAGTGAAATCAAGCTTCTTAAAGCCAGAGTAGCATTATTAGAGACAGAGAAAAAGCACTTAATCCAAAAATTAGCTGGTCTAGAAAAGCGAAAATCCGAGACACCTTATAATATATTATGCTCACGTATTAACACTCCTATAGTTCCCGCAGAAAACAGATCCGGTTTTCCTGCCGAGCAAAAAATACAGTTATTAAGAAATATCTTCCGAGGCCGTGAAGATGTTCACGCTCGTTACTGGATAAGCAAAAAGACAGGTAAGAGAGGTTATAGCCCCGTTTGCAAGAATGAATGGATACGCAATATTTGTAAGAAACCCACCATTAAATGTTCCGTATGTCCCAATAGAGAACTTTCTCCACTGACCGATGATGTTATCAAAAAGCATTTAGAAGGCGTCTGTAGTATTGGTATTTATCCTATGCTATCGGATGAGGCCTGCTATTTTTTAGCCATTGATTTTGACGGCGAAGGCTGGATTAATAATATTGACGCATTTAAAGAGACCTGCTCTCAGAAAAGTGTACCTGTGGCCATAGAAAGATCGAAATCCGGTAATGGAGCGCATGCTTGGATCTTTTTTGAAGAAAAAATCCCAGCGGCATTGGCAAGAAAATTAGGTAGTTTCATTATCACGGAAACCATGTCAAGGCGATATCAACTTACTATGAAAAGCTATGATAGGTTATTTCCTAATCAGGATACATTGCCCAAGGGCGGCTTTGGGAACTTAATAGCATTGCCTTTTCAGAAAGACGCGGTGAGTCGAGGCAATAGTGTCTTTATAGACGACAACAACAATCCCTACCTTGATCAGTGGGAGTTTTTGTCAAACACAAGGAAGATGACACTTTTAGAGATCGAGAGAATCTCCCATGAGGCTTTTGTAAACTGGCAAATTCTAGGCGTAAGAATGAGCCCAACAGACGAAAATGATCCTCCATGGATGATGTTGCCTTCAGGAAAGAAGCGATTTAAGCCGGTCATAAAAGATTTGCCACGCGAAATTCAATTAGTCGTTGCCAATAAAATATATATAAAAGTCGATAGCTTACCATCAATACTTCTTAACCAAATTAAACGGCTCGCGGCATTTCAAAATCCCGAGTTTTATAAAAGGCAAAATATGAGGTTGTCAACGGCTATAACACCGAGAGTTATATGTTGCTCGGAAATTTCAGATGGATATCTTTCATTGCCAAGGGGGTGCTTGGACGATCTATCTTATTTAATGGAAGAATACAGCATAAAGATAATGCTAAAGGACGAAAGGATATTGGGTGATAAAACCAACTTTAAATTTTTCGGTACTCTGAATAGGGAGCAGAAATCAGCTGCCAGAAAAATATTAAAAAAAGATATCGGGGTTTTCGTTGCTCCTCCGGGATCCGGCAAAACAATTGTTAGCATTTATGCTATAGCAAAGATAAGGACAAGTACGCTGATTTTAGTACATCGTAAACCGCTTATAGAGCAATGGCGTATGCGGCTTAGCTCGTTCTTGGGACTAGACTTAAAAGATATTGGACAAATAGGTGGTGGTAAAAACAATCCGAACGGAATGTTGGATATAGCCATGATACAAAGCATGGAACGAAAAGGTACGGTAGATGACAGAATAGCCGATTACGGATTTGTTATAGTAGATGAGTGTCATCATGTATCCGCAGTTTCTTTTGAAAGAGTCTTAATGCAGGCTAAAGCAAAATATATACTGGGGCTTACGGCAACTCCGTATCGTCGCGATGGCCATCAGCCAATTATTCACATGCAATGCGGCCCAATAAGCTACCGCATGAAGGCCAAAGATATAAATCAGGAAATCTCCGCATTTACTGTGGTACCAAGATTTACAGAATTTGTTTGCGAATGGTCCGAACGTACTAATATTTATGATGTTTGGCCAAAACTGGTAAATGATGAAAATAGAAATAATTTGATAGTCGAAGATATTATACATGCCATTGATGCCGGTAGATTTCCTATTATTCTTACTGAGCGCAGAGAGCATCTCGAACTATTAGCCGACATGCTTAAGGATAAGGCCGAATACCTAGCCGTTCTCCATGGCGGAGTAAAAACAAAGAATCGGAAAGAGATATTACAAGAGCTTGCTCGTTCTTCACAAGATAAGAAGAAAGCGATTCTAGCTACAGGCGCGTATATAGGAGAAGGATTTGATGACCCGAGACTAGATACGCTTTTTATAACGATGCCTATTTCATTTAAAGGGAAGCTGATTCAGTATGCTGGGAGGCTTCATCGCGATTATCCTGGCAAAAAGGATGTGCAAATTTACGACTATGTAGACAAAGAAGTGTCGGTGCTTTGGAATATGCATCAAAAGAGATTGAAAATATATAAAAATATCGGATATTTTGTAAAAGAAGGATAGACGGAATGGGTACTAATAATCATGCGGAGATCTTACGGTGCCATCATTCAACGCTATCCGAAAATTTCTTTATCAGAAGAAAGGCGTTTGATCTCAGAGGCTCAAAAGGGCTCAAAGAAAAGCAGGGACGAGATTATTTTTCGCCATATGGGTTTTTTGAAATTCAGAATTCGCAGAATAGTATTTCCTAGTTTGGTTCACCGCTTTGAAGATGATTTGATCGGCGATGCTATACTAATCATTTATAAAAAGATCGAAAGTTATGACCTTAGTTACCGTGATAAACAAGGAAACCCTCATCCCGTTAAGTTCATATCTTATATTTGGAAACGAATAGATGGGTTTATAATCGATTCCTTAAAGAAAGAAATGACCCATTCGACAGGCTCAGGGTTAATTGCAGCGGAGAGATTTAAAATTGGCAAATAGCCCAAAAAGCCGCCACCACATCTCTATAATTCATTGAATACGACCAGACCCTTACTACAGTTTTTACCTTCCATTTTCGCTTAGCCTGTGTTATATTCTGTTTCGGAGAAGAATCTGATGATTAAAAGTATATCAAAATTAATTGGAGCAGCTGAGTCAACGGTTATCGAATGGAAACCATCCCTTTCGCAGATCAATGAAATCATTGAAAGTATTACGGCATTCTCGAATACAGACGGCGGCAGGGTTTTTATTGGTGTTTCCAAGGACGGCAAGATCATCGGTGTTTCTATCGGAAAAGATACTATTGAGAACCTCACCAATCGTATTGCTCAACATACAGAACCAAAGATTCATCCGCACGTTACTGTTACGAAGATCGACAGCAAAGAAGTCATTATTATTGATGTTAAGGAATCTCATGACAAACTGGTTTTGGCCAACGGCAAACCGTATATCCGAGTAGGGAAATCCACCCGGCAGATGAGTAAGGACGATTATGAGAATCGTATCCTCGAGAAACATAAGGACAAATTGCAGTTTGATACGCAAATCTGCAAGGGCGCAAAGTTAAAGGATATAGATAGTAATAAGGTTAAATGGTTTATGAAAAAAGCTCTTGAGGAGCGAAGGCTTACCATTCCGGAAAAGGTTTCAACTAAAGAAGCATTGGAATATTTGAAAGTCCTGCATAGTGGGAAACCTAACAATACGGCTATTTTACTATTTGGTAAGGATCCGCAGAAGTTTTTCGTTCAAGCGAAAATAAGAGCTGGTCGAATCAAGGGAACGGAAGGGCATGACTTTCTTGATATGAAGGTTTTAGAAGGAACTATTCCCGAAATTCGTGAGAACGCATTGAGATTTATCGCTGAATATATCAAGAAAGCAGTTTTCTTTGACGCGAATCAGCGGTATGACAAATGGGAGTATCCATTAAGAGCGCTTGAAGAGGCGCTTAATAACGCGTTGGCTCATAGAGATTATTTTTCAAATGCTGACATTCAGTTGGCCGTATACGATGATCGCATAGAAATTTGGAATCCCGGAGAATTATCTAAACAGCTTACGCCGGAGCAATTGAAGGTGAAACACAGATCAATTCCGCGCAATCCATTCCTTGCGGACAGGCTCTATCTGATTAAATATATCGAGCGCTGGGGTAGAGGAACCAACCGAATTGTGGATGAGATGCGACAGGATAATTTGCCGGATCCGATATTCGCGAACAATTCCGGCGGCTTCGAAATTACTTTGATGGGCCCAGGCAAAAGTTTTGAAAAGGCTATTGATGATCAGAAGCTTCATAAATTAAATTTGAATGATCGGCAAAAAAAGGCAATGGGGTTTATTAAGCAGCGTGGAGAGATTTCGCGCAAGCAATATGTTGATTTAGCGGGTATCTCTGTGAGGCAGGCAAACAGGGATTTAAACGACCTCATCGACAAGAAAGTTATTGCGTCTCTAGGGAGCGGTCGAAGTTTAAAATATAAGTTGCGGGAATAGCCAAAACTATGGCACGATTATGGCACGATTATGGCACGATTAAGTGCGATGTTCACTAAGTCTGTGTCAGAATAATTCTTTCTTTACAGACATAAGAAAATTGGGTATAATCAATTTTCACTTTGACGATTTAAGGCGTACGTCAATGGACACAATTTGGGCACAAAAGGATATTCTCTAAAAAATCTTAAAGTTTTGAAATATCGCAACTCTTTGAAAATACAGCAGTTACATTCGTGGGCCTGTAGCTCAGTTTGGTAGAGCAGGAGACTCATAATCTCTTGGTCCAAGGTTCAAGTCCTTGCGGGCCCACCATGTACCACTCTCGAAAACAGAGAGGCAGAGAAAGGGTCTGACCCAACGCGTATATTGCTACGTGAATGGGTCTGACCCTTTTGTGTTATTCTTCGACGACAAAGTCATGTAAAGGGGTCTGACCCAGAGCGTAGTTTCACTTCAGAAGGGTCTGACCCCATTTATGTACCGCGACGGTGGTAATGCTGAAATTTAACTAAAAACTCCTCTCGCTGCCTCTCCCTATCTCTGGTTTACTCTTTGAGTGGTTTAGTGCTTTTCTCATCAGATACGGGCATATTTCGAGATATTATCACAGCCAAAATAATGACTAAACCACTTATTCTTAAAATCAGATCTTTTTCTTTTCT
>CAYSSS010000067.1:0-8660 GCA_964433975.1 uncultured Planctomycetia bacterium | reverse complement strand
GCCCTACGAAGCACCGTGTCTATTTCTTATAGATTGCGAAGTAGGGGCATGCCCCGCCTTCGCATTCACCTCGCAATAGACGCAGTGCTTCGGCGGGCAAGCCTCCTTGAATCCTTCGACTTCGCTCAGGATTCAACCCTGAGCTTTTGTCGAAGGGTTGAATTTGACTGCCCGGCGTTTCTATTAAATAGAAGGCAGGGGAAGGCCGCCGAAGCGGAAAAATCAGAACTAGTCCTTCGCGAAAAGCGGGGACAGGTTGATCTCGGTCCAGCCCTGATAGTCGGTCAGATTTATCCACCACTTAAGCTCGGCAGGGACAGCTATCATCTGGTATAAGGTCTCGAACCTAGGGTTTTTAGGCCGCGTTGCACCGCCCTTATCAATGGGTGTCCCCAGTATTTTCTTCATAATATCGACATCAATCTTGCCTTTATACTTTTCCCCGAGGACATAGAGGTTTTCGCGCCTCTCTGCGCTCTCCGCCCATGGAGACGGCCATAGACCCCACGATGGATCGGTAAAATCGTTCGATGCCGCCAGCAGCCCGTCTGCTCTGCCCGCTATCCGGCGTAAGCCGTAAGTCGCCCATTCATATGAATAAGCAGTATCCTTATCGGCTACCTGGATGATACAGGCGAAATCCGGCAGCGTAGTGTTGAATCCGGTGTTCATGCCGTCCATGGTGGAGTAGTCTAGCAGGAAGAGCATTAGATTGGCCATGTTCGGGACCCGGTCGTGCCTGGTGATGGCCTCGGTAGACGCATCATCATTGAGCTCGAGGAATATCCCGCTTCTGTTCATGCCGTTCTGTGTGTACACGGCGCCCAGGGTCGCAAAACTCGCTGTCGGTATGGAGCCGTCATTTGGGTTATAGATAACACATTCCATAAAAGGCAGAAGTTCCTCAAGGTAAGATATATAATCATAATTACGGCCTACGATCAATGGACCCCCACCGGTATATTTACCCCATGCCGCGATCGCGGAACAACCCATGCCCTGGGCACTCGGCGCCAGCTTACCATATGCGCCCCATATCTCAACGCAGGCATCAAGAGTGTTCAATAGGATATGTTTTTCCAGGGGGATGCCGGAAGTTTCGGCCATCCCGTATATCAGGTCCTGCAATCTCTTCGGCAATCTCCTGAAATAGTCCTTAGCGATCTTATCGAGAGTCTCGTAAGTCATGCCGTTCTTGCCGATGAAATATTTTTCAAAAGCGATCTGGTAACACTTTTCCCAGTCGCCTTTAAGAAGCCCTCCGTACTGCCTGCCCATCTGGCGGTAGCTCCCGCGAAGCTCGAGGACATTTATCTTCCCGGCCTTATAAAGTTTTCCTCCTTCAAATTCAGAGACGACCTTCATCTCCTGCGCGTAAACTATCGAAGCCAAAAAACACAGAGCCAGCACGACACCAAGCAACTTTTTCATTTTACCCCCTGTATCATTTTTTTCACTTAACGGGTTCTTTCTTGCGGTTTAACTTTCTGTCAAACATTATACCAGATATATTGCCGTGGCAAAAAAGATATTTGCGGGATCTTAAGCCTGCCTGCTCGCCGCCGGCGCCCGACCCGAGGTTTGATCAGGGCGGGTGAGGGGATAGAAAAAGCCTCATAACTCCAACATAAAGCTAGTGCACACATATGGTGAATAGATCATCGGAGTTAAAAATAAAACTTGTATTTTATGATATGCTACGATTAGCCGATAAAGGTAAGCTACGAGAAATCATAGGACGCAAAGCCGCAAGCCTCAAGCCAGCCGGGTGATCCGGTTGGAAAGGTGGTTGGGCTGCCGAAGCTAACAGCAGCGTCCAATTATCTTGATACTATAAGATCTCCTTGTTATTGACTAGCTTACAGTATATGTTATAATCAGAATACTTTATATTTGATGGTCTAGCTATGTTCGATTAATTTCGTTGGTGGATATGATCAAAGAACAAAAGATATCAGAAGATACCCTACCAGAAGTAAATTCATTTATTGAAGAATGCATTAAAATGCACAGCAGGTTTCTTATCTCTATATTGCAGGAGATACAGGCAAAGTATAATTATCTTCCCGAAGACTCGATGAGGATAGTTGCAGAGAAGTTAGATATGCCGATCCGTGACGTATACGGGGTTGCAAGCTTCTATCGAGCCTTCAGCTTTACTCCGAAAGGCGAGCATATTATAATCGTTTGCCTCGGAACTGCATGTCATGTCCGCGGCGGCGCAGGGATAGTGGATGCATTATCTCGCGAGCTGCATATACAGCCCGGTGAAACAACAACTGATCTGATGTTTACACTTGAGGCAGTAAATTGCCTCGGTTGTTGCGCAATAGGGCCGATTGTTGTAGTGGATGGAGAATATTACGAGCATATGACTGCTAGTAAGGCGGTTAAGTTAGTTAAGTCGATTAAAAAGAGACGTTAAAATGATCAGATTTCAATCAGGCGAACAGCTGGATAAATACTATCGGGATCTTTTAAAAAAAATGCGGAAGATCCCTGTGATATCGGTATCTTCCGGCACATGCGGACAGGCGAGAGGCTCGCTTAAACTGATAGGGGCATTTAAGGAGGCACTAAAAGGGCTTGAAGATGAGATTGAGATCAGAGTTACAGGCTGCCATGGTTTTTGTGAAGCAGAGCCCAACGTGATAATTTTCCCCGATGAAATTTTTTACAGAAACTTAAAACCGAAGGATGCGAAAGAGATCGTTGAGGCAACGCGGAAGAGCACGATAGCCCGTGAATTTGTACATAAAGAAGGCAGTAAAGAATATGTGCATTTAAATGAGATCCCTTTTTACAAAAAACAAATGCGCGTATTGCTTGGCACTAACCCGCTCATCAATCCGGAGGACATAGATAGCTATATTGTTTTAGGGGGTTATAAATCGCTGGCAAAGGCCCTGAAAATGCAGCCCAAAAAAATAATAGATGAAATAAAACTATCAGGGATCAGGGGCAGGGGAGGGGCCGGCTTTCCGACAGGCAAAAAATGGGAGATCGCCAGTTCTCAAAAAGGCGATATTAAATATATCATATGCAATGCAGATGAAGGCGACCCGGGCGCATATATGGACAGGAGCCTTCTTGAAGGTAACCCGCACGTGGTTATCGAAGGCATGATGATCGGAGCATACGCCATAGGAGCAAAAAAAGGTTGGATATATGTGCGTAATGAATACCCCCTTGCTGTGAAAAACGTTACCACAGCTATTGAAAGAGCGGCTAAGCTGGGTTTGCTCGGCGATAATATACTTGGTTCGGGGTTTGATTTTAATATAAGAGTGGTGCGCGGCGCAGGTGCTTTCGTTTGCGGGGAAGAAACAGCACTTATTCAATCAATTGAAAGCATAAGAGGAGTGCCGCGGCAGAGGCCGCCGTTCCCCGCGCAAAAAGGGCTTTTTGGCAAACCCACAAATATTAATAATGTGGAAACATGGGCAAACATCCCAAAGATCATCGAAAAAGGCGCGGACTGGTTCGCGAGTATCGGCACTGAGACAAGTAAAGGCACAAAAATTTTCTCGCTTGTGGGTAAAGTCAGAAATACGGGGCTGGTTGAGGTTCCCATGGGAATTACTTTAAGAGAGATAGTTTATGATATCGGCGGCGGCTCCTCCACGGACAGAAAAATAAAGGCTATACAGACCGGAGGGCCGTCAGGCGGATGCATACCGACCGAACTTTTTAATCTTCCTGTTGACTACGAATCGCTTAAGAAGGCAGGCTCAATAATGGGATCCGGCGGGATGATCGTCATGGACGAGAATACATGCATGGTGGATATCGCGAGATATTTTACAAATTTTTTGCAGGATGAATCATGCGGCAAATGCGTGCCATGCAGGGAAGGCACGCAGCACATGTTTGAGATGCTCGATAATATAACTAAAGGCAAGACAAACGATGAATCCATAGAAATTCTCGAAGAACTTGGAAGCGTTATGAAAGACGCTTCTTTGTGCGCGTTGGGGCAGACAGCGTCTAATCCTGTGCTGTCTACAATAAATTATTTCAAAGAGGAATATCTCGCGCACATAAAAGAGAAGAAATGTCCTGCCGGCGTATGTAAGGAATTCATCAGGTTTAATATAGACCCTAAAAAGTGCACAGGTTGCGGAGTATGCCTGAAAAATTGTCCACAAAACGCCATAGCAGGCGAGTTAAAGAAAACGCATTCGATTGCACAGGATAGGTGTATAAAGTGCGGCATATGCATGGATGTGTGCAGATTTGCCGCGGTGATCAAACGGTCCGGAAGATAAAATGCCTAATATAACCATAGACGGAATAAAATTTAACGCGCCGAAGGGCTGGACAGTTCTTGAGGCAGCAAGATTCCTCGGGATAAAGATTCCGACACTATGTTTCCATGAAGGCCTTTCGCCGTGGGGCGGCTGCCGGCTATGTATAGTAGAGATCGGCAGAGGTGATAATATTAAACTTGCGACTTCATGTACTTATCCCCCCGAGGAAGGCCTTGTAGTAAGAACGGCGACCAAGCGGATTATAAATGCCAGAAAGTTGATACTCGAATTATTGATAGCGCAATGCCCCACCTCAAAGATATTGCAGGACACTGCGGCTGAAATGGGTTTAAAGCGGGTCAGGTTTAAAGCAAAATGGGATGATTGCATATATTGCGGGTTGTGTGTCAGGATGTGCGAAGAACAGATGAGGGCAAAAGCAATCGGGTTTACGAGTAGAGGGGACAAGCTTAAGATCATGACCCCGTTTGATAAAACGTCCAAAGAATGCAGGAGATGCGGCGGATGCATGTATATCTGCCCGGCGTGTACCCTGAGGTGCGAGGGTTCGACGCCCGAAAACGTATTATGCGGCAGATGTGAAAATTCGACGCAGCCTACCTGCCTCGATGTTTACGACAATTATGCGTGCTGGATGGGACTGAAAGGTGAATGCGGAACATGTGTGCAGGAAGAACCGAAAAAACAGGTGGATAAAGAGGAGGTAAAATGAGGCTAACAAAAATAAATTCAACAGCAGCTACGATGACTAAAAACAGGACGGAAGGAGAGATAAATACGCTTAGCGGAATGTGCGTGACATGCGTGGACGGCTGCATAGGCATGTGTGAGGTCGGTAAATCTGCCTATAGAGGTTCCGAGGTGATATATCCTCAGCCTTATGGAATTATTACGTCCGCAAATGAAAAGAATTATCCGGTTGACCTTTCTCATTTTACTATATTGGGAGGGGTGATAGGCGCTCAAGGAATAGAGGCTGATAGTAATAAAGCGATATTCCCCAATGTTAAGCTGGAAACACAAATAGGAAAGGACAAGAAAATCAAGCTCAGAATGCCGTTGATAATACCCGGGTTGGGCTCGACAACTATAGCGAAAAACAACTGGGAGGGGCTGGCGATAGGTGCGGCATTAGCGGGTATCCCGCTCACGATCGGAGAGAACGTCTGTGGAATGGACCCTGAAACGAAGATCGATAACGGATGCGTAAAACACTCAAAAGAACTTGAATGGCGGGTAAAACTTTATAAAAAATGGCAACAGGACGGTTATGGCGCAATAATAGTGCAGTCAAATATTGAGGACGCAAATCTGGGAGTGCTTGAGTATGCAATTTCGGAGCTTGGCGTTGATGCAGTTGAACTTAAATGGGGGCAGGGAGCGAAAAATATAGGCGGCGAGGTAAAAATCGACGATTTGAAAAAAGCGCAGCTTTTGAAAAAAAGGGGATATATTGTACTCCCTGATCCGACAGATCCGGACATTATTAGGGCGTTTGAAAAAGGTAGTTTTAGTGAATTTGAGAGGCATTCCAGGGTGGGCATGATAAATGAGGAAAACTTCATAAAAAGGGTCAAAGAGTTGAAAGAGATGGGAGCGAAACATGTTTTTCTTAAAACAGGTGCATACAGGCCGGCGGCCCTGGCGATGGCAGTAAAGCTTGCGTCAAAAACAGAGATTGACCTTCTGACTGTTGATGCCGCAGGCGGAGGAACAGGCATGAGTCCGTGGAGAATGATGAATGAATGGGGTGTACCGCCAGTGGAACTTTATTCGTTACTCTACAGATATGTTGCTAAAATTGCTAACCGCGGTGAACATATCCCCGATATCGCTGTGGCGGGCGGCTTTGCTTTTGAAGACCAGATATTGAAAGGTCTGGCACTCGGCGCTCCTTATTTTAAACTTATAGGGATGGCAAGAGCACCTCTTGCGGCAGCAATGGTAGGTAAGACGATCGGCAGTACAATTGCTGAAGGGGAGATGCCGGTATATATTGAGCGCTTTGGCAAATCTGCTGAAGAAATATTTGTTGCTGCGCCTGAACTTAAAGTAAAGCTTGGCAAAAAATTCGATGAGGTCCCCGCGGGCGCTCTGGGGCTATATACCTATATGCAGAGGCTAGATCAGGGTTTGAGGCAGATCATGGCTGGCTGCCGAAAATTCGGTTTGGAGTATATTTCCAGGGACGATATTGCCGCTTTAACGCATAACGCGAGTGAAATAAGCGGCATCCCATATATAATGGAATGTGATAAGGAAGAAGCAGAAAAGATTATTGAAGGCTGATTAAAATATTTTGGGAGGTCGTCATGGAAAATAAAGGTTTATGTAGTACTTGTGTATATGATGTTAAATGTACTCGTAATCGGACAGTTCCTGTAGTATATTGTGAAGAATTCTCCGATATCGAACCTAAGCACAAAAAAGAGGAAAATCAAAAATAGGAAGAGGGGAAATCTAATTAAGGAGCAGTATTAGCTAATGTAAGGGAATTATTAATAGAGTAGAGCAGGAATCAGGCTTAATGTCCATCTCTCGAGGGTGGACATTTTGTATCAATTTGCATTGTAAGAAGTTACGACTTTTTATCCTGAAAAATACCGGACAAAACGGACCCGCCTTCGCATTCAATAAGCCATAGACGCAATGCTTCGGCGGGCTTCGCATTTTGGTGAGCCTGCCTGCCGGCAGGCAGGGAATAGACCTCTCTAAATAGTAAAATTCGTTTGTTTCTATCAGTAATTGGCCTATAATAGATATCTATATAAACAGAGAGGTTTCCTCTCGGCTCAATGATGAGGGACCCCAATTTCTCCCAATAAAAAACAGCCGTGCGTCACAGTTTACTTATAAACACCTATGAAAATAAATAGCTCATATCTCAAGATACTGATTTTATTGGCAATATCGGGTCTGTTGGCCGCCATATGCCGCATAAATGGTTTTACCGCCAAACAATCGTTCGTTCTTTTCGTATTTCTACTCTCTATTTTAGGGACATTATTTTTCTGGGAACTCAGAGTAGGCCTGGTTTTCCTCGGAAGCGGCGTTTTATTTTTGACGCGAAGCGTGGATCTGGAAAATTTCATAAAATTTGCTTCTCTTGACGTTATACTATTCTTGATCGGAATCATGATTGTTATCGGGGCGATAAGAGAAACAGGTATCTTCCACCTTTTGATATCAGCCATATTGAGAATAAAACACATCAACGGAGTTGCTCTTTTTATTATTTTAGGCGTAATGTCCGCTGTTCTATCCGCGCTCATGGGAGAGGTGGCGTCCATACTGCTTATGACAGCAATGATATTTGATATGTGCAAATCCTTGAAAATGAAGGCCGCGCCGCTTGTCATATTTTCGGTTTTGACGACAAACATAGGCTCCGCCGCTACATTGCTCGGTAATCCGGTTGGTGTTCTTTTAGCATTGAGGGGCGGACTATCCTTTGAGGACTTTCTGCGATGCGCCCTTCCTGTTTCAGCTGTTGTCTTGATGGCTGTAATGGCGATCCTGTTAATGTGGTACAGGTCGTATGTGAAAGAAATGTCTTCCAAGCTCGCATCAGAAAATAGACAGACGGCACCTTTTTCTTTCTCAATTGACAATCGTACCAAAATAAGCATTGCGATATTTCTGCTGATGCTTGCTAGCATGGCGTTTCATAGGCGCATAGAAGTTCTTTTCGGTATTGAAAATAACACCGTTTTGATTATGTCACCGATTATATTTGCCGGATTACTTATGATATTTCGTAAAGATAAAGCGTTATATTATATCGAACAGGGGGTAGACTGGTCATCGATATTATTTTTTATGTTTCTCTTTGCCCAGACCGGAGTAATCCAGGCATCCGGCATCGGTCAGCTATTTGCCGAAAAGATTACGGCTGCTTTCGGTACCCATCCAAAATTACTCTCCGGCATGGTGCTCTTCTCTAGCGGTTTTCTTTCGAGTGTTCTCGATAATACAGTGGTCGTCGCTGCCTATATACCCGTCATAAAAAGCCTGCACCTTATGCATATGAGCTTAAAACCTCTATGGTGGTGTATCCTCTTTGGCGCCTGCTTCGGCGGAAATATCACCGTTTTAGGCTCTACGGCAAACATCGTTGCGTTAAGCGCTCTTGAGCGTGAAGAACACCTCAAAGTAAATTTCATGGATTGGATTAAGATAGGCATAATAGTTGGTGTTGTCTCAATGCTCATCGCCTATTTTGCAGTAATATCGTTTAACATTTTTTCCGTATGACCAGAGGCTATCGCAGCGAGGAATCGCCTCTCTGAAGAGCAAAATTCGCTTGTTTATGCCAGTAATTCCGCTATAATAGATACCTATATATAGCGAGAGGTTTCCCCTCATGAAGTACGAGTGGGACCCCACTAC
>CAYSSS010000066.1:0-8881 GCA_964433975.1 uncultured Planctomycetia bacterium | reverse complement strand
ACCCCGCGTCTTCTTATCGAACGGCGAAGCAGAATGAGCAGATTTTGGTTAAAAAATATTTATTTCGCAGTAGAGATAACCGAAGCTACTAATTTATAACAATAACCATCTTGATATGGTGCTGCTAAACTAATGCATAAATAGATATCTTTGGGTTCCAATTTATAAGAGCCCTCCTTCTTCCCGCTATATTCTTCCAAAAAAATTGGATCTGTAACTCCTAAATCATATTCTAACTCACTATACATAAATTTAGCTCGTAGCTTCTTTTTGTTTCCATAATCTATACGGCACAGTTCTATCGTTTTAGGTTTTAACAACAATAAAGAAGATTCGAGTTTATTTTTTTCAAAGAATCCAACCGATATCCTGTCTCTCCTGTCTTGATTAATAAAAATCTCTTTTGGCTTATCACATAAACTATTGAGTTTATTTTCTGGCCATTTATCAAGAAATTCCCACTTTTCTTCACTTATAAGGATATTTTCAGGTTGATATGCAGTGGGCTGTAACTTTTTATAATGAACTCTCATTATATCTAACAACTCGGGCAACTTCCCGTTAGGATATTTAATTAATTCATTAGTCAATTTTCCTTCCGCGCTTACGGGCCTAATCCATTCTTTTGTATCTACAGTCTTTCCGGCGACACATTTGCCTCCTATTTTCTTAGAACTAGCTAAACAAATAATTTCTTTAAAAGGCACGTTTACTCCTTTTCACAAATGAATTATTTTGATCTCTTTATTTGACCTGGCAATATATTCTGCCGCTAAACGGCGATGACATTGTCTTGCTGTTGGTTCACTACATAATAGACATGCATTATCAAAAATAGAAACATTCTTGTTCTTCAAAACGTCTCTTTGTGCCAATAAGCTGCAATACTGCTTCTCGTACTCATCCCATCCTATTTGCTTTTTTCTATACCCATCCAGCAATTCGTCTGTAGGAGCAAATTCGGACATATAGATGTAATCAATTTGCCCAATTTTCTTCAAAAAATACTGCAGATCCTCGCTTTTTGTAAACCCCGACAATTGGGACTTATTGTTGAGCCTTACATCTATCAGTCGCTTAACATTATTACTAATCAAAATATTAAAGAATTCGTTTGCTAATTTCTTTGTAAAGCCAATTGTATATAATTTCACTCTGTGCTCCTTATGAAATGCTAGCTACATCTGCTTTGATATACCCTATATCGCGGTTTCTTTTTTCATATCCTTCCTCAACAGCTTCTTCTCTTGTCTTGCCCATCTCAAAAAGTGTAGCTTTGCCATATTCAATTTTGTATTTTAACAACATCCTTTCTTCCAGCACTTGATTTGTTATAACATCTCCATTTTCTAAAATATGTTTTACCATAACACCTTTTTTTTCTAGCGCGTATGAGACTAAAACAAACCTATGGCAATCAAAAGGGTCCTTCTCTGAACACATAAGACAAATATTGAACCCCTTACTAATTCCATTCAATATTTTATCTATCCCGTGTTTAAAACCATCGCTATCCCGAACTTTCTTAAAATCAATCATTTCTTTATCATTAAAATATAAATTTGGATTATTGTATCGAGCACCTAGCAAGTTTCCCATGTGAACATAAGAAATATGGTCATTATTCAAAGCTGTTTTTATATTTTCCCTATTATACTGTGGATTATGCTGACTATAAGGAACACTGCGAATGTCAACCAGCCACTCCACGCTATTCAATTTCAAAAGATTGATAAAGCCATCTACTTCGTGAGTAGAATGCCCTATTGTAAAACAGGTTAATTTATTCGTAATATTTTCCATATTTTTGGCCTAATTACTGCGACTGTGTGCTCAATGACTAGCCCTACAATAAATAACTACTCGCTGCTTACTAATATTATACGCTATTCCTAGCCGTTATCAAATCTCTATTTTTCCTAGTATTGTTCGGGAACGGTTCATTTCGTGCCACCTATAATCTTATGGGCTGGCACTTTCTGGACCGTCCCCGAAACTCGCAGCTTTGACACGTCCCCATTTACCTACTTGATAAATATAAACGAGTATAGGAATCTAATAGTGAATTTAATTTTCTATCTGCAACATCATATCGCTCGGGAGACTTGAGTTTATATAATAAATCGCAAAGTAATTTAGCCGTAAGTTTAATAATCAATTTTCTATCACTACTAAAATACATCTCTTTAATCCAATCAAGCTCTTTGCCTTTACGAGGTTCATGGGTGTCATCGCGTGTAATAATAAATCCTATTTTTCCATAATCTCCTACTAAATATGATGCCATTTGCCTAGCTTCATCTCCGGCTATGTCAGTATAATTTTTAATTTCAAATACAACTTGTCTTGTCTGATAATCTTCAATAATTCTTTTGCCAAGTGCGGATTCCGACAAGTTCGTGGCTACAATATCGCGTCTCTGGGTAGCAGAACGATTGGGTTTTAATTCAATATTTCGAAACATTCCTGCAAAAATTATTTTTATTGCGTTAAAACACCACTCCTCAAATTTTTTGCTATCCTCTTTTCCTTTAGAAATTAAAGATAGGGAAGCTACGATACCATCTATGCGTTTTTTCCGTATTTCCCCAGTTAGAGATATTACCTCAATTTCATACTCATCATATATCTCTGTGGATTCGCCCTCCGAAATAACGTTTGGAGAAAGATTTAGCGCAATCCAATAACATGGATGGACTAAAAGCTCATCGGAATCTAATATTTCTACGCTTGACTTTTTCCCATCATGACAAAAAACGTAATTTTTAGTTACTCTATCTTTTATTCCAAAAAAACCGATACTATATAAATCCAAAATAAATGTCTTCGCATCTTTTATGATCGAAAAGGATTGCTGAACTTTGCTATCATACTTATCATCCGTCATTAATGTACTGATGATATCTATTACTTTTGAAGCAGAAATCTTTGGGTTCCCATTTGCAAAAGCAGCTGTTATTGTCTGAACGCCTGGTATAATCGCAGCATATTCTTTGTGCAAATCATCCAATCGATTGTTTGAAATAGTTTTAGCGGATTCTTCTATGTCAGTATCAATTATAGTATCTCTTTCATCTTTTAGTGCTAATAAAAAAGCGTCATTTAGTAAGGCCAATATATCTCTAGGCCTATATAATGTTGATTGAAGACATTTTTTAAAACCGGCTTTGCCCTGTATGTTTCTAGCTGTACACCTATCCCATAACCTTAAATTACTCTCCACGTCATGCTTAAAAGCAACTCTGAGACGCTGACAAACTAAATTAAATAATTGATGCTCATCCCAATGAAGTCTTAAAACTTGGCCTTCAATATTTCTAGAATAATCAGGATCGTTTAATGCAATAGCGCGAAAAATATTATCTCGTACAAAAATGGCAGGTTTGATCTCCGGTAGTCGAGTTTTTATATCAATGAGCGCCTGAACAACACCATCAACAAAACCTATTCCATGCACATCTGGTTCATAGCCCTCATCTATACGATCCATAAGAAGAACGCAATGATATGATGTCTGTTTCATAACATCTGCCAGAGATTCTTCGAGCTCTTTTAATTGTAATTTCGCCGCCATATTTCCAATCCGCTCCTCGGGCCGAGTTTTTAAATCTAAATTTTCTCGAAGAAGATTTTTGCATTTTTCTGAAACACTATGCCCCATTTTTTTCCATTTGTCTACGTATGCCTTTAAGAAGCCCCTTGCAACAATTTTGTCAAATTTATATACTTTTTCGAAACTAGTCAAGATTTCTAAGAATAGTGCACATCTCCACACTAGCTTCACTCCGGCTCGAACATGTTGAAATTTATCTCCAAATAGCTCTAGGCATGGTCTCATGCCTATTACCTGATCTTCGTCTGGAATAATTTCAACGACTATAACTTTCTCGGCTTCTTCCCAATATTTTTTTAATTTATAATACAGTGCGCTTTTTCCAGTGCCACGCCTACCCACCACAATAATTCTATCAGATGATTCTATAAGAGTTCTATAATCCATGCTTTCGTAGAAAGCTGACTCAAGCATCTCAATATCATTTTCAGCCCGTAAATCGCCTAACAAGTTGGCTCTTTTTACTAGAATCTTTGTCATGATATACCCCTAAGATATTGCGTGTTTCCGCCCTTATTGGGGTCATCCTATTTGGAGACCACCTGCTGTCTTATGGGCTGGCACTTTCTGGACCACGCCTAAAGTTTATACTAAATTATTCCCAAATTTCTTCTATAAGTTTTTGAATCATTTTGTCTAGGACATTTTCTTTCCTTTGGCAATCAAATTAATCCATATCAAAATTGTTTTGTCATCCAAGGGTACCAGTAATTGCTTCTGCTGTCTCCATGCGTCTTTGCATCGTTTTACAAATAAACTCCTATCTTCGAAATGTCTACAACACAAAATACCAAACATTCCAGTGTTCCATGAAAGTCTCATAGCAAGCTGATCTAGCTCTGGATTGCCTATTTCTGTTTTATAGTTCTTGCATTCAAATGGAATTTTTCCGCACGGAACTTGTCTTGCATTACCTAATTTCCAAAAAATACCTGATCGAGCCGCGTTGTCCATTACAATATCAATTCGTTTTCTTCCCTCATTAATTTCTTGTTCTTTAACAGGATTGTCTAAAAATGGAAAAAATAAGAATTCTACTATACCCACCATAAGGTTATGATATTCTGAAGCGCTATCTCCACCCGGCGGTATTGACTGCAAGGCTTTTGCTAATAGCTCTGCAATTTCTTTTTCATCGTAATCATCTAAATCGCTTAATTTATCTATTCTTGCTTCTTTACACAAATCATCTCTGTATGCTTCTAAAATTTTTATATGTTTCTTAGAAAATTCGTATAGGAAGTCTTTGGTGCAAGGCCGCTCTTTTTCTAAATACTTCTTATAGACAACACGTCGTGTATCCTTTAATGTTATTACAAGGTTAGAATAAGCGCCTCCGTCAATGGCTTCTTCTTGCATATATTCCAATACATAACCCCTATAGTATTGATAATGCTCAATTGCACAATTCCATTTTACAAAAGCTTTCGGAACAAAGAGCAATGGCTTATTATCAACGACAGGTAGTCGTCTATAACTATATTCCCATTGCATTGAACTAGGATTAAAGCATGGCGGAAGAGGGACATCTCGAATTGGAATATTGTGTAATTCACACTGATCTTGAGTATATTTTATTAAATATCCTCTAATAACATTGGTGGTTAAATCACTAATTTTATCTATACTTATTCCATCAATCATTAACTCACATTCAGCAAGAGATGTTATAAATCCCGTTTTGACTGCAGTCGAACCTTTTAAAGCATTGAATATTTGTTTGGCTTGCATGTCACCAATGCCAGCGCCCTGGGGTTTGTTTCTTGAGAAACCTAAGCGTGTCTCATTAGGCTCTCTTAAATGTCTTAACAAATCACTGGCCATTTGATCATTGCCTGCACGTATACAATCTACTAAGTGCTGAAAATATGCTTTTAGAGCTAAATGACACTCTCGAGATAAACCATCGTTTCTTTGTGATAAAGGGAGAGGATCTATAAATAATGGCATATCTTTATAGACCCATATATTTGCAAAATCTAACTCAGCTTGTGTTTTTTTAAGATTATAATATTCGGATATGGTCTTTGGCATATGGCTATGGAAAACTTGTCACTTTTGGATACTACTCGTTTCTTTAATCTTCGTTGGATCGCATGGCTTTTTAAAAATATACCCGAGATCTAACAGATTCAACTTGCCATCGAGATTCAAATCACCCTTATCGATAGTATTTCTACATTCATGGCAAATATATAGCATTTTCAGATATTTACCCATTGCTATCCGTGGTAATTCATAACGCTTTTCTAAACCCCACCATTCGATTAAATCCTTATCGCCTTTAGAAGAATTGCATCTCTTGCATGCTTTCGCAATGTTGTGTATTTCGGCAAAATGACATTCCCGCTTTGGTACGATATGATCGTTTGACAATTCTTCGATACCACCGCAGTAAACACAATTAGTTGTATTCATATTGAGATCTTCGCGTAATATATCGGACCACTTCTTTTTACCAGTTTGTAACTCTTTAAAAGTTCGCATAACAAAGGGAAAAGCTTTGCGATCGTCTAATGCTGATCCTGCTATCAGCTTTGCATATTCCCAAAATATTAAATCTCTTATAGTTTTAACTGCAGATGGAGGCATTTTATTTCTTTCCCAAAACCTTTACAAATTCGGCGATGATCATAAAATTACCATCTTCGGGACTCGATATGACAATAGGTTTATAAGTCGGGTTTATGGGTAAAAGCGATATCTGCTCGTGTTCCCACGTCTCATCTTTATTTATTTTCTTTTTACTTGTATACCTCTTGACAGTATAGCGACCACCATTTTCAACATCAGCAATGCTACTGTGCTGCACTAAAACGATTTTATTCATACGAGATCCTATTACAGGGGTACGAAATACACAATAACTGCCGCTTTGTATATCAGGTTCCATTGACTTACCAAATACTTGCGATACAAACATATTCTTGTTTAATTTCAGCCCGTTAACTTTAATCCATCCTAACTCATCCGCTGAGATGCCGTCGCCAAAATTACCACATGCAGCCTGAAGGGAATATACTGGCAGATAATCAGCATATTTATTTTGATCCGGTATCGATGTCAAAATCTCTTGCTTCATTTCTTGTTCTTCTTCCGGCGGAATAATATCTGAGAACATAAGGACTTTTTTGTGTGTGTCCTGCCCAGAAATTTTTATTTTTGATTCAAAGAAGTTTTTTGTTTCTTCATCCATAAAATATAGATATACGCCCTTATGCGCCCTGGACATTAAAACCCTATAAACATGCTTTAGATGATCCGTTAAGGTTGACTTATCCCTAGTAACCTGGCTATCAAACGAATTTTCTGGCTTACTTATCCAACCCCCTTCTTTCTCACGCCACACCAAATCATTACCAAATATAACCCCGATGTAATCAAATTCAAACCCTTGGGCGGTATAAACCGTGCCAACCTGATCCATGCCGCTTTTATCAGTAGCCCATTTCCAAAATTGTTTTTTATTTTCCCAGGGCATCTCAAACTGTCCAATCTTCACATCATTAACTAATGAACCATCCGCTTTAGGCTCACTCCATTCCCAACAAAATCCCGCCACAAGTCGTGCGCTATTTTCTTTATCTTTGTTTTTCATACCAATGGCTTTTTTAAGCTCGAGAGGATTATCAAAGATCTTAAGTTCCATTTTTGCATCGAAAATAGTCGTGTCTGAATCCCTTATTTTTAGAATTTTATCAATCCATTGTAAATATGCATCAGACCCTGAACATCTGAATTGCGTTTTTAGCTCAAATTGCGCAATATGTCCATTGTCGATTCCAAATTTTTTTGCTGAATCTAATATTAATCCTACGTTGCCAATTTCATTTGGCCTGACTACCTGGTTTTCATCAATGAAAAATATCACTAGCTTAGCTGGCTTAATCAAATCATCAACTTGAGGCGTGTGGGATTTAAATTTTCTAGGGACAGCCCAATCATTGCTATCTCTTCTGATTCTGTGTGCTTCATCACAAATGAGCACATCTATCTCATTCTCTTTGCACTGTGTAAAATTAAAAAAGAATTTAAAAAGATTGCTGGCCCGTCTTCCGGCTATTTGCCTTAGAGTATTTGTGAAGGCTGAGGAACCGGTCGCATGGAAAACAACCTTGCCTTGGCGCATCAATTCGCCCATTACTTCTAATGCAATAACCGACTTCCCCGTACCAGGACCACCTTTTACAATGACTATAGATTTAGTCGCAGTTTTAGCAAGATGCTTAGCTTTATGCATTATCGCATTGTATGCGGCGATTTGATCGTCTATTAGAGTAAATATCTGCTGCTTATGTATCATATCGCCAGTATGTTCTAAAAGTCTTTTGGAAGCACGAATAGGGCTGGTTATAAAACGGTTAAAAACTTCGAGGCCAGAGCCGTTCTGTAAGCGTTCTTTAAGATAATCGCCTAGGGCTGTTACGTCCTCTTTAATAAAAAGAGGAAACTTTTTTATATACCGCTCAAACTTGGGAAGCCCTAATACGTTATTTGCGAATTTTGAATAATTATGACAATATGCACACGAATTAAGTTCTGTTCGAGGATCTTCTTGAAATATTTTTAAGAAATCCATTAAATCGAAATGGTATCCCTCTACTTGCATACAGGGATGAGGGACTTCGCGCTTACCATGAAAATCGATAAAAACATTTCCTTCATTTTCGCTATCATAGACATGGTCGTTCGACCACTGTTTCAACTCCATTAAAACAACGCTGTCTTTATGGGAGGCGCTCTTGCCAAATATCAATACATCTATTCGACGCGTGGAATACGGCAATTCATATTCGATTATAATTTGGTTGTCTTTTAGACCTGAATATGTGAAGGAATTATTAAGGATATTTAGGGAATTAGACCACGCTCTATACTCGGATTCAGAAGGAGATTTGTAGTAATGCAGTTTATAATTTTTTTCAACTATGTCGGCTATTCTATTATGTATAACATCATCGGAAAATTGACTAATACTGCCTTCGTATAGTCTCATAATTTATTATATTTTGTATGCCTGCTCTTTGCTTTTTCTATAGGATATTTTGTTTCGTTTTTTTTCAATTTTTTGTCCATAGCTTGTATAAGATCTATACCGAGGTTATTTGCCAACTCAAAAAGATACATAGCGATATCCGCTATTTCATCGGAAATTTCTTCTTTGTTTACTTTTATATATTCCTGTACTTCATCTTTGGTTTTCCACTGAAAATGTTCCAGAAGTTCCGCGGCTTCTATCATAATTGAAACTGCCATATTTTTAGGGTC
>CAYSSS010000065.1:7085-9012 GCA_964433975.1 uncultured Planctomycetia bacterium | reverse complement strand
CGCTGTAACTGCCAAGAATATAACGGTTCCATTCATGTTATTTTTCTCCTTTTTTCTCATTTGTTTTTTGCTCCAATTTGTTTTAACCGTTCCTTAAGTTCCTCGGCAGATTTAAATGCAGGAGGAGAAGATATAAGTAAACAATTTGCCGAGCTATCTGAGTTATTATTTACGCCAATCGCTATATCAGGAAAAACTACCGCAGCTGTACCTCCTGCAATAATAAATCTTTCATTCCTCGAAACAATTTCTAACTCACCATTTAAACAATAAAGCAATCCTTGCCTGGAATGAGCATGAGGAGTAATATTCATGCCCGCTGGTATCTCCAGATGAATTAACGATACATTGTCGGTAACTAGAAACGGCTTCATGATGCCCTCGCCGGTTTCAATACCTTCCGTGTCCCCGATATTAAATATTTTTATTCCGCTTTCGGCGTTCATATCGTCTCCTTTCTCGCGACAATAATTTTCGACGGCTTTGACGGTGTCGATATATCAAAAAGCTCTATCTTGCTGAAACCCGATTCTTTTAAAATATCCGAGAATTCTTCATTGCTGTAAGTATAAAAGGCGGGATTTCTCATCAAAGAAAGCGTCAGATCCCATAAAACGGTTGTGGCGGGCGTTGTTCTATCCTCGCTCATGGCCCAGTGTTTACAAATAAATATGCCTTTTTGACTAAGGCCGTCTCTTATCTTTTTCAGAACAGACAAGATCGACTCCCTCGGTTTATAAAGACTGTCGGAGGCAAAGATAATGTCGTAATCCGCTCCCCAGTCATCTTTGGCAAGGTCACCTGAAATAGTATGGACATTATCATTCATGTCGTATTCGTTAATATATTCACGCGCGACTTCGATAACCGGAGGGAGGTCGAATACAAAACCCTGAAGTTTTGGATTGACTTGACAAGCGCCAATGGCATATAACCCATGCCCGCCGCCAAGATCGAGAAACTTGCGGGCATTCTTAAATTCAGGAAGCGAATAAATTATTTCTATAGTGCTATGCAATCCTCCCCTCATCGCGCCCTCGGCCATTGCCAAAGTAAAACTCCTGTCAAATATGGCATTCGTCTTCATTCCTGTTTGGATAGGCACCTTTTGTAAAAATTTACTAAGGTTTGTCCACCTCTCATGCTTTGTTTTTTTCATCAGATTAAGCAGATTTCCCTGAGAAAAAGGTACACCCTTTACAAGATATGCGGCGACGAGGGCGGTATTACAATAAAGAGATTTTTCTTTTATAAGCAACCCTACCGAAACGAGACTATTCAAAAATTTAACGGTAAGATCAGCGTCCAAATTCAATTCGTTGGAAATTTCGCGCGCTGTTTTACTTTTTTCAAAATGATCAAAAACTTCAAGCTCCATAGCGGTAAAAAGCAAATATCCCTTCTCTAATCCTTGCGTTATTTCATATAAAGGCTCAATATCTATCTTGGGAATTTTTGGAATCGGCTTCATATTTTACCTCTCTTTTTTAAAATCTTAAAATTTGATATTCACTACTCCGGTAATTACTCTGCCCGGAGCTATTGTGTCCTGGTCGGTCCCTTTAGCCACCACATAACTTCTATCAAACAAATTTTCTACTTCTAAGGACACAGTAAAATATTTAAATAATTCTTTTGAAATTCTCAAATCAACCGTCGCATAATCGCCCATCTTATCTTCGTTCGCATTGTCGGCATATGTCCTGCCTTTATAAATAAAAAGCAAATTGAAATCGAATAGCTTCGGATTGGCATATAGCATGCCAAAGGCACATTTATTTACAGGTACCCCGGGCAGATAATTTCCCTCAACGGAGGTGTCGGTGCCATATTTTTCGATCTTGGATATATTGTATGTATAATTCGCGAAGCACGACAAATCGCTATTAATGCTGTACTTTAATTCTGTCTCCACACCATGTATGCC